>NZ_JBBEBT010000304.1:0-2121 GCF_040882205.1 Hyphomonas sp. | reverse complement strand
CCCACCCCAATCCAAGAATAACCAAGACAACCCCCCGAAGGAAACGCCCAAATGACACGCTCCCTCATCGCCGCCGCTCTCCTCCTTTCCGCCTTCGCCGCCCCGGCCTTCGCGGCCACCGGCGACTTCAAGATGGACGTGAAGTTCTCCCGCGCCAGTCTTGCAACGCCCGAAGGCGCTTCGTCCGAATACGCAAAAATCCGCAACCAGGTCGCACAGCGCTGCGCAGACGCCCAGCTGGGCAGCAACAAGATGAACTTCACCCGGGACTTACAGATCGAGACGTGCACCGACCGCACGCTGTCGCCAGCCGTGCGCGACATTGCCAACCCGAACCTGACCGCCGTCCACAAAGCCGCAGAAGGCTGACGCTCACCCGATACGCTGGCGCGGCCCACAGCCCTCTTACTCACGCGCCAGCGGCGACCGCGTGATTGCCGCCTTCGTCCCCGCCAGGACGGAGGCGGTTTTTTTAGGGAGAAAGCTCAGTCGGCGTCGCCGTCGCGGAAATCCTTGGCGCGCAGGACGCAGATCAGGCGGAAATGCGCCGGCACGAACCTGCCTTCCTGACCCGCTTCGAACAAAGCCGCGCAGCTGGTCGGGAATTTTTCGCCGAGCCGGAGCGACGCCTGATGATCTGCCGCCCCGCCCTCGCGCAGGATCGCGAGCGCAAAATCATGCAGGCCGGGATTGTGGCCAATCACCATCAGCGTGGAGGCGCCGTCATTCTGGCCCACGGCATCGGAAAGCCCGCGCGGGCCGGTCAGGTAGAGCGCCTCCATCGGCCGCACCTTCTCGCCGGTCACCACGGAGGCGACTTCCGAACAGGTCTCCCGCGCCCGTCGCGCGCTCGACACGAGGATGCGTTCCGGGCTCCAGTCGAGGCTTACCAGCTCCTGGGCCATGCGGTTGGCGTCGCTGTGCCCCTGGGGCGTCAGCGCACGGCCGAAATCGTCGATCCCCTCTGACCAGGGCTCGGTCTTGGCGTGACGCATCAGGATGAGCCGCTTCAACGGCGCACCCGTTCCCGGCGGCATTGAGGATTTCTCATCGGCGGCTTCAGGCAGCTGTGGTTGTTCGGGCCCCGTTAGGCACTAGTTTCGCCACAGAAATCAAGAGACAGGAACCACGAATGAGCCTTTTGATCGGAGACACCGCGCCGGACTTCGAAGCGGAGACGACCGAAGGCCGCATCCGGTTCCACCCATGGGCCGGCGCGGACTGGGTCATCTTCTTCTCCCATCCGGCTGATTTCACCCCCGTCTGCACCACCGAACTCGGCTATACGGCGAAGCTCAGGGATGAATTCGCCAGACGCGGCGCCAAGGCGCTGGTTATCTCGGTCGACACGCTGGAACACCATCACAGCTGGAGCAATGACATCGCGGAAACGCAGGGCGCGGCCGTCAACTTCCCGATCATCGCCGACACGGACCGCAAGGTGGCGACCCTCTACAGCATGATCCATCCCAACGCCGACGCGAAGCTGACGGTGCGCGCCGTTTATGTCATCGACCCCCAGAAGAAGATCCGCGCCTCCATCGTCTACCCGCCGAGCACCGGACGCAATTTCGAAGAGGTGCTCCGCCTGCTCGACTCCCTGCAGCTGACAGACGGCTACAAGGTCGCCACCCCCGTCAACTGGAAGGATGGCGAAGACGTGATCATCGCACCCTCCCTGCAGGACCCCGCCGAAATCGCGCGGCTCTTCCCGAAGGGCTACAAGGCCCTGAAATCCTACCTGCGGGTCACCCCGCAACCGGACAAGGCCTGATGCCGGCGATCAGCCGAATTCGGCCAGCACCATGCCAAGCACAACGCCTGCCAGCGGGCCTGCCATCACGCCAGCGATCATGCCAACCGGCATCGCCCGGTCACCCACCATCCGTCCAAGGACGGTTTAGCGCGCCTGCAGCGCGCGCCGAAATGTCACAAGATAAGTCTGCGCTGCAGGCCGGCGCGCGGTCACCGTATGCACCGGTGCGCCGTCCACTGTCGCGGCCACCAGCGCGCCCCGTTCCGGCAACGTGACCCTGTGATCCGGATAGGCCTTGTTGAAAATTTCCACGGCGCGCAGTGCAGCGGGATGCGGCACATCAAGCGGCGGGAACAGGTAGACCG
>NZ_JBBEBT010000303.1:0-13588 GCF_040882205.1 Hyphomonas sp. | reverse complement strand
GGCCGGATGGCCAAGCACCTCCCGCATCAGCTTGTCCCACAGCGCCGCCGTCGCCCGCTGGCCAAGCGGCGAGGTGGGCTTACCGGAGAATCCATAGCCGGGCAGGGAGGGGATCACGAGATCGAACGCATCCTCTGCTTGTCCTGCGTAGTCTGACGGAAAGGCCAGCGGCCCTATGGCCTGCCAGAATTCATACACACTGCCCGGCCAGCCATGCGTGATCAGCAGCGGGCGTTTGCCCTTGGCTTCGCCCACCACATGTATAAAATGAACCGTCTGCCCGTCCACTTCGGCCTTGAACTGCGGCCAGCGGTTCAGCTCCGCCTCAGCCTTGCGCCAGTCATACGCCTCCAGCCAGTAGCGCTGGATATCCTGCATCACCGGCGTCGACATGCCATAGGCAAAGCCTTGCTCGTTGGCCGGGGCCGGAAACCAATGGAAAGCCTCCACCCGCGCACGGATCGCGGCAAGCTTTTCGTCAGGCACATGGATGGTGAAGGGTTTCGGCGCGGTCATGGGGCTTCCTCGTTTTTTGAAAGCCTACCTTGCGTGCGCGTGGGCTCCAAGTTTCACGCAGCGTCACCCATCTGCGGCTCATCCCGGCGAACGGCGAGATCCAGGCCTGGCGCAAAGTGCAGAGATGCGTCACTGGACCGCGTCTTCCGGCGGGGAGAGTGGCAGGTAGGACAGGCTGGCAAAAAGGGCTCTGACGCCGGATCAGACCGAAAAACTCGTCCCGCAGCCGCAGCCGCTCGTTGCGTTCGGGTTCCGGATCTTGAACGCAGCGCCGATCAGTTCGTTGGAGAAGTCGATCTCCGAGCCCTTCAGGAAATCAAGGCTCATCTCGTCGATCACCACCCGCGCGCCGTCCAACTCGACCACCCGGTCGTCCGGGTTGGCCTCCGGCGCAAAATCGAACTTGTAGGAAAAGCCCGAACAGCCCCCACCTTCAACGGACACACGCAGGAACGCCGCGCCGTCCTGTTTGGCGAGAATCGCATTAATCCGCTTCGCAGCCGAGGCTGTAAGGGTCACATCTGGTTTAGAAACGTCGGTCATAGGCAATAACATAAGGACGAAACCGGCCATGGAAAAGAGAGCCCCGTTCGCAACCCGGTTCGAAGACAGCCGCGGACGCTTCTTCAATGAGGCGCCCTCTGCGTCGCGTACGCCGTTCCAGCGTGACCGGGACCGGATCATCCATGCCACCGCTTTTCGCCGCCTGAAGCAGAAAATCCAGGTTTTCGTGGCCCATGAGGGGGATCATTTCCGCACAAGACTGACCCATTCACTGGAAGTCGCCCAGATTGCCCGAACGATTGCCCGCACATTGGGCCTCGACGAGGATCTCGCCGAAACGCTCGCCCTGTGCCATGACCTCGGCCATCCGCCATTCGGCCATGCCGGTGAGGACCAGCTGGATGCCTGCATGCAGCCCTATGACGGGTTCGACCATAATGCCCAGTCTCTGCGCATCGTCACGCGGCTGGAGCGGCGCTATCCGCAGTTCGACGGGCTGAACCTCAGCTGGGAAACGCTGGAGGGCCTCGTCAAGCACAATGGCCCGCTGCTCGGTCCCGATACGATGATGAAGGACCTTCCGGCCGCTTTCCGGGACTTTCTCCATCTGGAAGCCCTCGAGATCGACCAGTTCGCCGGCCCCGAGGCCCAGGTCGCCGCCCTGTCGGACGATATTGCCTATAACAATCACGATATCGATGACGGTATCGCCGCTGGCCTCTTCACCATCGAGGACCTGATGCGGCTTCCTGTGGTGGGGGATGTCTTCCGGGGTGTGCGGGTGGACTATCCCGCCATCGACGACCGGATGGTCACTTATGAGGCGGTCCGCCGCCTGATCGGCCTCTGGATCAACGACCTGGTGGACGAGACCCGCGCCCGGGTGAAGCGGCACAAGCCGAAATCGGCCGCCGATGTGCGTGCGATGGACACTCCGCTGATCGCCTTTTCACAAGCGCTGGAAGCACCCCAGCGCGCGCTCAGGGCTTTCCTGCATGCCCGGATGTACAAGCATTACCGGGTCAACCGGATGCGCTCGAAGGCCAAGCGCGTGCTGGCCGACCTGTTTGAGGTCTTCCTCCACGAGCCACAAACCCTGCCGCCGCCGTGGGGCGGGCTGGCCCAGCCGGTGGACGAAGTCCAGCGCGCCCGGACCGTCTGCGATTACATCGCCGGAATGACCGACACCTTCGCTCTGGAAGAGCATCGCCGCCTGTTCGATTCGCGCACCCTGACCTGAGCCTGGAACCCCCGTAAAACCGGGCAAACGCGCCTGTCTTCAAGGCTCGTTAAGGAAACGCGCCTAGCTGTTAACCTCAGGAATCTGTTCAGGGAGCGAGCCATGGCCCGCAGCAGCTCACAGGATGAAGAATACACCCCTTTTGACGACGATTATCGCGGCTTCGACGCCCGTGAGGATGAAACCGCGCGTGGTCCGCTGATTCTCACGCTTGCGATCGGCGTCCTGCTGATTTTCGGCGCAGTCGTCTGGAATACCTACCGGCAGGGCATCCGCCCGGAAGGCGAAGGCCTGCCCAGCGTGCTTGCCGAGGAAGCCCCCTTCAAGAAGGCGCCGGAAGCGGCCGGCGGCGCCGTGGTGGCGAACACCGAAATCCGCTTTTTCGACAAGATGGACGCCTCCAGCCGCGACCCCGTGCCGGAGCTCTCTGCGCCGGTCGTTGAACTCGCCGGCGCAGGCGCCGCCGGTGATGGCCTGCCGGCCAACCTTCGCCGGGGGCCGGTGGAGCCGATCACAGAGCTTGGCGCCGCCCCCGCCACCCCGCCGGCGGGCGAAACTCCCGCGCCGCAGGATCCCGCGACCTCCGAAGCGGTTGTAGCGGCCATCGCGCCAGCCGCAGTCACCGCGCCGCAAGGGCCGCGGGTGCGTTTCGCCTTCGCCAGCGGGGGCGATTATCTCGTCCAGATCGCGGCGCTCCGTTCCGAAGAAGCCGCCGAGACTGCCTGGAAACGGGTGACCGCTTCGGCGCCGGAGCTCTATTATGGTGCCACCAAAGTCATCCAGCGGGCCGATCTGGGCTCGGAGGGTGTGTTTTACCGGTTGCGCGTCGGGGCCTTTGCCGACAGATCGGAGGCCTCGGCCTTCTGTGACGCGGTCAAGGATGCCGGTGCCAACTGCATCGTGGTGAATGGATAGTGGTGAAAGCCTGCATTCTCAGCGTATCCGGCCCGGAATTGACCCTGGGCGAGGCTGCCCTGTTCGGGGCCGAGAACCCCTGGGGCGTCATTCTCATGGGCCGCTCCTGCGTCAACCGGATGCAGGTGCGCAAGCTGGTGGCGGACATCTGGGAAGCGACGGGCCACGAGACGCTGATCTTCATTGATCAGGAAGGCGGCCGCGTGGCGCGCCTTAAAGCGCCGGAATGGCCGCTGTTCCCGCGCGGATCGGACTATGCCGCCCTCTATGCGAAAAACCCTGAACTCGGCCGCGAGGCTACCTGGCTCGGCCACCGGCTGATCGCTGCTGAACTCGCCAGCCTCTCGATCCATGCCGACTGCGCCCCGGTGGTCGATCTGCCCGCGGCCGGCGCCCATGACATTATCGGCGACCGCGCCTTCGGCGCTGATCCGGCCGGCATCGCCGACCTCGCCGCGGCCGCCCTCGCAGGCCTTTCTGCCGGCGGCGTGGCGGGCGTCATCAAGCATATTCCCGGGCATGGCCGCGCCTTTGCAGACAGCCATTACGAACTGCCCCGCGTAACCGCCGGTCAGAACGAACTGGCGAGTGATTTCGATGCCTTTGCCCGGGTTGCCCATGCGCCGATGGCGATGACCGCTCACATTTCCTACGAAGCCTTCGATCCTGGCAAGGCGGCTACCGTGTCGCGCATCATGATTCAGGACGTCATCCGCGGCCGAATCGGGTTTGATGGCCTCCTGATGACGGATGATCTGGGGATGAAGGCCTTGGGGGGCACACTCACGCAGCGCGCCGACGCCTCGGTCGCGGCCGGCTGCGATGTGCTGCTGCATTGCTCCGGCTTCCTGAAAGACCCCGCCGAAATCCTCGCCGAGATGACCGAAGTTGCGCAAGCCGCACCGCATCTGGACGGCAAGGCGGAAGACCGCGCCGACGCCGCCGATGCCATCGCGCGCCGGTATGAACCGTTCGAGGCCGCCAGGGGCTGGCGCCGGTTCCGCGAACTCTTCCCGCAAGCGGGAGCAATGGCATGAGTAGAGAGGCGATCTCCATCGATGCCCTCTCGGCAGACGTTGCCGAAGCGGACGGCGTGAACCTCTTCTCGGTGGATGTGCCGGGCTATGAGGGGCCGCTGCATCTGCTGCTGGAACTTGCGCGGCGCCAGAAGGTGAACCTCTTACAGATTTCCATGTTGCAACTCGCCGAGCAGTACATGGGCTTCATCGAGGACGCGCGCACCAAGCGGATTGATCTGGCGGCGGACTATCTGCTTATGGCCTCCTGGCTCGCCTTCATGAAGTCGCGCCTGCTGCTGCCGAAACCGGAAGCGCTGGGCGATGATGAGCCGACCGGCGAGGAAATGGCAGCCCGTCTCGCCTTCCGCCTGAAGCGTCTCGACGCGATGCGCGATGCTGTGCGCGAACTAGAAGCCGGCCCTGTGCTGAACAATGTAGTGTTCCTGCGCGGCGCGCCGGTGCAGCCGAAAGTTGTCAGGCTGACCGAATTCACGGCAACGCTGTATGACCTGACCTCTGCCTTCGGCTTCATCCGTGAGCGCAAGGAAAAGGAAGCGCCGCACCGGATCGAGCGGCAGCCCGTTCTGGCGCTTGAGCAGGCGCGCAACACGCTGCGCGGCCTGCGCCAGCAGCTAGAGAACTGGTCGAGCCTTGACGATATCCGCACCGCGCTGTGTGAGCATTCGCCGGACCTGCCGGGCCGTTCGGTGACCGCCAGCGTCTTTTCTGCGGCGCTTGAACTGACCCGTGACGGCGAAGTCGACATACGCCAGGACGCGCACTTCGCGCCGATCTATCTGCGCAATGCCGAACGGGCCGGGGAGAGCCTCGATGCAACCGTCTGAGAAATCCAGGATGACCAATGACATGGCCGACGAGCGCCGCGATGCCATCAGCCAGCTTTCGGGCGCGCAGGCCCGCGCCGAGGCTGACCTTCTGGGAGGTCGCGATGCGCTGCTGGGCGAAGGCGTGCGCCGGGCGGAAGCCGTTTTGTTTGCAGCCGGTGAGCCGCTGTCTGCGGAGCAGATCGCGGAGATCCTGCCACAAGGCATCGAGGCGGGCGAAGTGCTGATGGCGCTTCGCGCGGTTTACTCCAAGCGCGGCGTGAACCTCGTCGAAGTGGCCGGCAAGTGGCGTTTCCAGACGGCGCAGGACCTCTCCTATCTCTTCGTCGAAGAGCGCCAGGTGCAGAAGAAACTCGGCCAGGCTTCGCTCGAGACGCTGGCGATCATCGCCTATGGCCAGCCGGTGACGCGCGCCGAAATCGAAGCCGTGCGCGGTGTCGCAGTGGCGAAATCCGTGATTGACACGCTGGTGGAGTCCGGTTGGGTGCGCGTGCGCGGGCGCCGTAAGACGCCGGGCCTGCCGATCACCTATGGCACGACTGACAAGTTCCTTGAGCATTTCGGCCTCGAAAGTCTCGATACCTTGCCCGGAAAGGCTGACCTCGAAGCCGAAGGCCTGCTGACTGATGTGATCCCGAGCGGGTTCCAGATGCCCGACGAAGAGGCCCTTTCGGAAGAAGACACGCTGATCAGCGACCTCGGTAATATCGAGGATGTGGAAGCCTTCGTGACAGACTTCATGGGCGATGAGACCACCCCTCCGTCCGCGGGGCAACCTGCCGCGGCTATTGCCGAAACGGATGAAGAAGGCGGCGAGGATGACCCCGAAGGCGGCCTCAGCGTCTTTGCTTATACCCGCGCGCCCAAACCGGAAGCCGACCCCGAAGCCTTCGGCCGTGACGCGGTCCAGGCCGCGGTGCGCAAAATGCGCAATGAGAGCCGGATGGCGCAGCAGCCGATGCATACATGGCGGGAAGACGAGTAGTTTCTTTGCGTTTGAGTTTTGAGGCGCGTCGCCCCTGTGGGCCGCAGACCATCTGAGAGCCCGTCTCCGGACCTCTCCTCCAGGTTTACATCAGTTTGTCGTCCCGGGATTTGCGCAGCAAATGCGCGGCAAGAATAAAGAATGTCCGGGGTTCGGTTTTCGCATGCGGCGAAACCGGGATGATAACAAACAGATGTTGCTGCGTTGGATAAGCCGGAAGATGGCCCCTCAGATGCGCGCCCGCATAGAGGGTGACACAAGCAGGTATGTCGTGTCTGGCTTCGAGACCCTTACCTGCAACGTCCTTGGCGCGGGTTCCCTCGCTCTGCCATTTCATGAGAGAGCGGGGTTAAGTTGCGGGCGTGGCGGCGAGGTGGAAACCCCCGTATCGCGGGAGAGTGAGGGCCAGTTGCGCAGCCATGGACGGCGGCGGTCTTCAGGCAGTATCTGCCGGCGCAAACCGGAACCGTCTCGGCATATCATAATCCGCATACAGCTCATCTTCCCGCGTGCCGCCGCCGATATTGTGGATGTACAGGGCGCGGCCGGTCAGCGCGTCATGGCCGGAGAATATGGCAATATGGGGCAGGCGGCCGCCGAGGCGCATGGTGATCAGGTCACCCACCTGCCAGTCCTCGCGCGTGCCGGGGGCGTCGCGCTCGCGTCCCTGGCGTTGGAAGTAGCGTTCGAGATTCGGCACGCGGCGATGGTCGATATTGCGGTCGGCGCGCGTCAGGCCCCAGGTTTTCGGATAACTGGCGAAATTCGCCTTCATGTCGTCATGCACAAGTACCTGCAGGTCCATGTCGAAGGCGTCGCGGTAGGCGCGGATCACAACGTCCGTACACACGCCGGTTTCCCGCGCCACGTCGCCGCCGGGATATTCCAGCGTTACATAGGCGGGATTGTATCCGGTTGTGACGCCGATCTGCTTGCGGGCGGCGCGCACGAGCTTTTTCGTCCAGACGCTTTCTGCCTCGACCAGAGGCAGCGTCGGCAGGAGTGGCAGCCCGAGGGCTGAGACGAAGAAGGATCGACGCGTCAACATGCCCGGATTAAAGCGCGGCCTTGCGGCAGGATTTTGTCCGAAATCAGAAGCCTCTGAACTCGGCAATTTCGTCGACCGGTGCGCGCTCGGCATAGAGGTTGTTGGCCTTGTCGGCCTTGTCCGGCTTGCCGATGGCGAGGCCGCACCAGATCATTTCCGTCGGGCCGAGGCCGAAATGCTCTTTCAGGGTCGGGCGCAGGATGCCCCAGCATTCCTGCATGCAGGTGCCCCAGCCACGCTCTTCGGCGAGGAGAGCGAGGGTCTGCAGGTACATGCCCGTATGGCCCCACTGGCCGTGGCCCATGCGCTCGTCAATGACGATGAACAGGGCGAGCGGCGCGCCGAAGAAACGGAAATTGTTGGCGAACCAGCGCATCCGGCCGGCGCGGTCCTCGCGCGGGATTTCGAGCGCTTCGTAGAGCATCTCGCCAACGCGGCGGCGGCGAGCTTCGTGCGGCTCCCAGAGGTCTTTCGGATAGATCGGCCGGTCGGTCGGCTCGCCGCCCGGGGTAACTGAGAGCCTGGCCTGAGCGATTTCGATGACCTTGTCTTTCTCCGCGCCGGTGACGGCGATGACGCGCCAGGGTTGGGTATTGCCGCCGGAAGGTGCGCGCTGCGCCGCGGTGAGCCAGTCGCGCACCTCGTTGAGCGGCAACGGATCGGGCAGGAAGCCCCGCGTGGAAATGCGCTGCGCAACGGCCTTGGATACGTCCATGAAAAAAACCTCCCGACATCTCTGCCGGGAGGTCTAATCAGGATACGGCGCTGCAGCCAGTCCTTACTTCGGGTGAAGCACGACCGGCATCCAGGTGTAGCCGCGCACGAAGGCGCCGGACGTGAAGGACGGCTCGGCCAGCACTTCGATATGCTCGTAGCGGGCCATCAGCTCTTCCCAGAGGATCTTCAGCTGCAGCTCGGCGAGTCGGTTGCCAACGCAGCGGTGGATGCCGAAGCCGAATGAAAGATGCTGGCGGGCGTTCTTGCGGTCTATGATGAAGTCTTCCGGGTTTTCTTTCCAGAAGTTCGTGTCGCGGTTGCCCGAGACATACCACATGGCGACTTGCTCACCCTTTTTGATCGTCTTTCCACGGATCGTGACGTCTTCCAGCGCGGTGCGGCGCATGAAGGAGAGCGGCGTCTGCCAGCGGATCGTTTCCGACACCATGTTCGGGATCAGTGACTCATCGGCTTTCAGTTTCTTGTACTGTTCCGGATACTTGTTCAGCGCATAGACCGAAGCGGTCATCGTGTTGCGGCTGGTATCGTTGCCGCCGACGATCAGCAGGATCACGTTGCCGAGCAGTTCCATCGGCGTCATGTTTTTGGTCTTGTCGCCGTGGGCGAGCAGGCTGATCAGATCGCCATTTTCAGCCTCAGCGCCGCGTTGCTGGAACAGGCCCATGAACGTGGTGAGGCACTGCATCATTTCCTGTTTCCACTGGACTTCGCCGCCCGGGCAGATGTCCGGGTTGTGCATGTTGGTGGCGATGTCCGACCAGCGGGTCAGCTCGCGCCGGCGTTCCTGCGGGTAACCGAAAAGGGTGGCCAGCATCATGCCGGTGAGCTCGATGGAGACGCGGTCGACCCAGTCGAACGGCTCGTTCACCGGCAAGGCGTCCAGCACGGCCTGCGTGCGGGCGCGGATGACGGAACCGTATTCCTTCAGCATGTTTGGGGCGACGGCCGGCTGAACGGTCTTGCGCTGTTCGGAATGGCGCGGCTCGTCCATCGCGATGAACATTGGCATCTCGAAATCTTCGAGCGGCGGGCCAAGCGTGATGCCGCCATATTCCCACGAGGAAGAGAAGCGTTTGTGGTCCGTATCCACGGCCATGATGTCTTCGTAGAGTGTCACCGACCAGTAGGGGCCGACGAAGCTGTCCGGGGTGTAGTGGACCGGGTCTTCCTTGCGCAGGCGCTCGAGACGGTCCCAGAACTTGCCCTGGCGCCACATTTCCGGGTCGACCACGTCGAGGGTTTCCAGCGCGAGGTCGCAGGCGGGCCGCACCTCGCCGAAGGTCGGCGTGTAGCCGGGGTGCATCGGTTCGCGGGGCGTAACTTTCGGGCGCTCGAGGGCGGGGTGATTCTCGAAGGTGAAAGTGTCGGCTGCCATGGAAAATCCTCCGGTGTCTGGCCCATATTCGGGGCGATTGAACGCGTGGCTGATTTTTTAGCACAGCCGGATTTAAAAATCCATGACGCATGCGTCATTTTTGTCCGATTGCGTCATTCAGGCGGGCAGGCGCTCGGCTCTGGCGGCGCGAAGGGCGTTGCGGAGGGCGGCGGCAAAGCTCTTGCGCTCCTCAACGGTCAGGAACCGGCCGATTACCCAGGCAGTGCGGCCATGCTCAATCCGTAGCCAGCTGGCCTGCGTCAGCGGCTCGTCCAGTTCGACCCGGGCGAAGGCGGTCGGCACCTCGGCGACCTTCAGGCGCCCCTTGGTATCTGTGTGTTGCAGGCGGATCTGCCGGGCAGTGACCGTTATGTGCGTCTCCTCGCGCAGCTTGCGGAAGGAGAGGCGGAAGGCCAGCCAGATTGCCAGCATGTCGAGCCCGAGGAAGCCGAGGATCGGCGCGGCGCCCATCGACCAGAACATCAGGCCGGTAAGAAAGAACACGACCGCCACGATGGCCATGCCTATGGCGAACCCGCGCTCGCTGAGGGAGCGGTTGGGGGTCAGGACGGCGTCAAGGTAGATCGTTTCGGCCGGTTCGCTCATGCCCTTGGATCTAGCATGCCCTTGCGCCGGAAAAAGGGCGCTCTATGCCTCAAGGCATGGTCAAAGCAGCGCACCCGAAATCGAAATTCACCCGCGCGAAAGCCGCCGAGCTGTTCGCCGCTCTCGCCGCCGACCGGCCGGACCCGCGCACGGAGCTGGACTTTGTGAACCCGTTCACGCTGGTTGTGGCGGTGGCCCTCTCGGCGCAGGCGACTGACGTCGGCGTCAATAAGGCAACCAGGAAACTGTTCGCCGTGGCCGACACGCCGGAGAAGATGCTCGCGCTGGGGGAGGAAGGTGTTGCGTCGCATATCCGCACCATTGGCCTCTGGCGGAACAAGGCGAAGAACGTGATCGCTCTCAGCCGTAAGATCATCGGGGATTTCGGCGGCGAGGTGCCCCGCACGCGGGAGGAACTGGTGACGCTGCCGGGCGTTGGCCGCAAGACCGCGAACGTGGTGATGAACGAAGCCTTCGGTGAGCCGACGATTGCGGTGGACACGCACATCTTCCGCGTCTCGAACCGGACGCGATTGTCACCGGGAAAAACGCCCGACCAGGTCGAGGCCGGGCTGGAGCGGATTACGCCGCTGGATTTCAAGAAGGGCGCGCACCACTGGCTGATCCTGCACGGGCGCTATGTATGTAAGGCCCGCAAGCCGGAATGCTGGCAGTGCGCAATCAGTCATCTGTGTGCGTATAAACCGAAGACACCGGATCCGGAGACGTTAGGGAAGCTGGGCCCGCGAGGGCCAAGGAGCGTGACCTGAAAACCCCTCTCCCTGCGTGAGAGCAGCGGGGGTGAGGGCGCGTGTACGTCAGGCGATATGGCGGGTGGAAGTGTTGCGCGCCCTGTACCCCGATCCCTTCTCTGAAGGGAGAAGGGGCTTAAACGCCAAGCCTTCGTGCCACGCCCGCCGCCATCCGCTCGCCCAGTTCCGGCCCTTCGACCGGGTAGAGATACGGCTCGATAACTTCCAGTTCCATCAGCAGGAGTTCGCCGTCCGCGCCGCGCAGCATGTCGACGCGGCCATACAGCGGAGCCTCGTCCAGCGTGCCTATGATGGCGCGGGCCGCGGCGAGATCGTCTGCTCCCGGAGTAATCTTTTCTTCCCGTCCGCCATAAGTGGACTGGATGCGATAGTCTCCCGGCTGGGCGCGTTTGATCAGGGCGTGGCTGAATTCGCCGTCGATGAAGATGAAGGAGAGTTCGCCCTCGGTCTGGATCATCGGCAGGAAAGGCTGGGCCATCATCGGGTGGCGCATCTCGGGGACGGGCTCGCCGCGTTTCAGGCGGTGCTGGTCCTTCGCGCCGGCGCCGACCTGGCGCTTGAACACGAGGTCATCGCTCTCCAGCGTGGCGAAGGCGGCGCGCGCTGCTGCATCATCGGCGACATCCAGCCAAAGCGTCGGGATCAGCTTCGCGCCCTTGGTTTCCAGCTCCCGCAGATAGGTCTTGCGCACATTCCATTTCACCAGCGCCGAGCCATTGAAGAGGCGCGTCTGGCCCTCGATGCGCTCCAGCGCGGCCAGGAACTCGTCCAGCCTGTCCCAATAGTCCCAGGTCGTGCCAATGATGACGGCGCCATAGGCCGACCAATCGGCTTTCGGATCGTCCCATGAAACCTCCTCGATGCGAAAACCCCGCGCCTCGAAGGGGCCGCGCAGGGCGTCCATCATGAAGTCATGCTCGAAGGCATCGGTGCGGCGGATGGGCGAGCCCGGCAGGGTCACGCGGCTGGCAAGATAGGCGATTTTTTTCATCCGCGGGGCTGTAATGGGGTCCGGGCCTTGTGTCCACGCCCCCTGTCTGGCAAGGCGCGGCAAGGCAGCAGCGAGCAGGGATCAGGGCAGTATGAGCAGCGCAAAATATGATGTGGTGGGCCTTGGAAACGCGATTGTCGACGTGTTGGCCCCCTGCGACGACGCCTTCCTAGCGGCCCACGGAATCGCCAAGGACGCGATGATCCTGATCGAGGAGCCGCGCGCCGAAGAGCTGACACGCCTGGCCATAAACCCGGTGATCACTTCGGGCGGCTCCGGCGCCAACACGATTGCAGGCCTTGCCAGCTTTGGCGCCTCGGCTGCCTATATCGGCAAGATTGCCGGCGACGAACTCGGCCACCAGTTCATGCGTGAGATGATGTCGACCGGCGTGCCCTTCCACACGCGCCCGCTGAGTGAAGGCCCGGCCACCGCGCGCTCGATCATCTTCGTCACCGATGACGGTCACCGTAGCATGAACACTTTCCTCGGAGCCTCGGTGCTGTTTTCGCGCGATGACGTGGACGCCGAGATGGTCCGTGCCGGAAGCATACTCTACCTGGAAGGCTACCTCTTCGACAAGGACCAGGCCAAAGCCGCTTTCGTGCATGCGGCCGAAATCGCCAAGGCGGCCGGCCGTAAGGTGGCGGTGACGATGTCCGACAGTTTTTGCGTGGACCGGCACCGGGCAAGCTTCCGCCAGCTGGTGCGCGGCTATGCCGACATCGTATTTGCCAATGAGGCGGAGTTGCTCTCGCTGTATGAGACGAAGGATTTCGACGTGGCGCTCAGCGCCTTGCAGGCCGATTGCGCCGTGGCGGCCGTGACGCGCAGCGCCAAAGGCTCAGTGGTCATCGGCGACGGCGCGCCCATAGCTGTGCCAGCTGAGCCGGTGAAGAAGGTGATCGATACGACCGGAGCGGGTGACCAGTATGCGGCGGGATTCCTGCACGGCATCGCGCGCGGCCTTCCGCTGGCCACCTGCGCCCGTCTGGGTCATATCGCGGCGGCAGAAGTGATCGCGCACTATGGTCCGCGCCCGGAGCAATCCTACAAGGCGCTGGCGGAGAAGGCGGGGATTTTCGTCTAGGCGAGCGCCCGCTCCACATAGTCCAGGCGGTCATGGCCGAAATACAGCTCGTCGCCGACGAAGAAGCTCGGGGCGCCGAACACTCCGCGGGCGATTGCGCCATCGGTGACCTCTTTCAGTTTTTGCTTGTTTGCCGGATCCTGAGCGGCGGCGAGGAAGGCGTCTGCGTCAAAGCCGTTCGCTGTGCATAGCGCCGCGAGTTTAGCCGGATCGCCGAGGTCAACAGGGTCCGGCTGGCCCCAGGCGGCGTGAAATGCGGCCTTGATGAAGCGGCGCTGTTCGGCCTTGTCCGTCATGCCGGTCAGCCCGCGCAGGATGGCCAGCGTGTTGATGGGGAAGGCGGGGTTCATGTAGACTTTTACGCCGATATGCGCTGCGCAGCGCTGCAGGTCGCGGTTCATGTATTTCGCCTTCGCAGGCACCGTGCCCGGGGGCTTGTTGCCGCTGCCCTGCATCACGCCGCCGAGGAACATGGGCACGAAGATGGCTTCGGCCCCGGTCCGCTCTTCCACGCTCAGAACGACGGGCAGGGCCAGATAGGCTGTCGGGCTCGTGAAATCGAAGTAGAATTCAAACGATTTTGACATGTCAGTCTCCCATTAAGTTTTGTTTTGGAACTTATGGCAAAATGCGGTATGGGTGTCATCCATGAAATGGTCCGAACTGTCTGATAACTGGTGCCCGGTTGCGCGAACGCTTTCAGTCGTGGGCGACCGCTGGACGCTGCTGATCCTGCGGGACTGCTATCTCGGCAAATCGAAGTTCGAGGAGTTTGCCGGGTCCAGCGGCATGACGCGGCATATCCTGGCCGAGCGACTGAAGCGGCTGGTCGAGGAGGGCGTCCTCGAACGCCGCACCTATTCCAGCGCACCGAAGCGGTATGATTATCTGCTGACGGCGAAGGGCGAGGAACTCCGCCCGGCGCTCAAGATCATGAAGGACT
>NZ_JBBEBT010000302.1:0-2147 GCF_040882205.1 Hyphomonas sp. | reverse complement strand
TCTGGCCCATGCCCTTCATCTTGTTGAAGCGCGGGAAGTTCATCAGCATCGCGAAGGAGGCGAACAGCTGCAGGCCTTCGGTGAAGGCGCCGAAGACAGCCATTGAGACGGCGATGTCCTCATTCGTCTCGCAGCCGAACTGGCCGAGATAGTCGTGCTTGGCCGACATCTCCTTGTATTCCATGAAGGCTGAGAATTCCGCATCCGGCATGCCGATCGTCTCGAGCAGCAGGGCATAGGCCGCTATGTGGATCGTCTCCATGTTGGAGAAGGAGGCCAGCATCATCGACACTTCCACCGGCTTGAAGCGCGGCATGTAGTTGGTCATGTAATTGGCGCCGACTTCGACATCCGACTGGGTGAAGAAGCGGAAGATCTGGGTCAGCAGGTTGCGCTCGGCGTCCGACAGCTTGACCGCCCAGTCCTTGCAATCCTCGCCGAGGGGAACCTCCTCCGGCATCCAGTGAACCTGCTGCTGCTTCTTCCAGAACTCGTAAGCCCAGGGATAGCGGAACGGCTTGTAGGCATGGCTCGGGGTGAGCAGGCCCGGAACGTTTGCGTTACCGTCAGCCATGGAAATTCTCCTTCGTGTGCGAACATCTCTGTACGCTCCAGACACCACATATAGTGCTCAAATTTCGTTAACGCCGCAAGATGTGCACATGGCCGCACCAGCGAATTTCACAATGAATTATCAGTCCTTGCCGTTCCGGCAGACCTTCGAACGGCACAAGCCGGTTCGCTTCAGGGCAATTTCGACCTGTTCGAGGTCGCTATCCGTATAGGCAAGAAAGCCGATGCGCGCGATCTTTGTGTCCGGCCAGGACAGCAGGTATTCGTGGGCGGTCTCGACAATCTCGGAGGTAACTTCTTGCTGAGAGCCGCTGCGGCCGCGATTTCCAAAGAGGGGGAACAGGACCGACCGTATCATCGAGCTGGACTGCATCTTGGTCGTGAACTTGCTATTGTATTCATCGATCGCTTCCAGAGAGTTGGTGACGCAATTGGTGAACGATTTGATCAGCTGGTAGCCCTTTCCCGGCTCGCCGTGATGGGCGGCAACGTGGATCAGCAGCTTTACGCCGTTAGATCGGCGAAGCGCGCCGGGAGGCGTGGTTACCACTGTTCCCGGCTCGACTCCGGCCCAAGTCCGCCCGCCCAGGACGCGCCGGAGTTCGCCATACACAGCGTCCCGGGTCACGTGGCCGCGCTTGTCGCGGTAAGATCCACGATAGCGGATCAGCGCCGAAACCGAGGCGTCATGCATCCGGGCGAGTTCCATCCGCGTGTTCTCCGGGTTCACCCAGGCATCCACATCATCTATGTTACCGATATCGCCCGTGATGATCTCGAACTGTTTGTCTGCAGCAGCAGGATACAAGTGGCGCGCCCGCGTGGCGATGACCTTTGCTGGCAGCGCCACGTTAAGGCCCGGAACGACGGTGTGGACGAGGCTGTCCTGGGTGCGCCGGTCAAGGCTGTTGGAAATGATTGATTCGAGCAAGCTCTGGCTCTCGGCAAGAATATCGTCCTCTTCGGGGCTTTCGCCCGAAGGAACGGTATAGTCGACTGCCCGCATGCCGGCGATGTTGAATGGAATGTTGCTGCCGGCATCGCGGATGATAACTGTGCCGGAGCGCCGGGCAGTGTGACGTACACCAAGTTCGTACATGACGTTCGGGTTGCCCATGGTGATATCCACGATAGCAAGCTCCGAATTGACGATGTACTCGATCATTTCCTTATGGATCATCCCGGCCTGACTGACCTTGTCTGAGCGGATACATTCGATTCCGAGTCCGCGGACAACAGGCTCGATCAGCCGGTTATAGACCGCATCGAAGTCGTAGGTGCGGCCGGAGATGGGTTCGGTCCGCACGCCGAATGGCATGATGACGAAGCATCGCCGCCCTGTATTGACGACCGAGCTTTCTTGTTCAGAATCGGCATTCTCGCCGTTAAATCCGCCGTCCATCTGACCTCACCCCGCGCTGCGCGAATGCAAACTGCAGTTCACCCCGGCCTTGCGAGGATCGGGTTCGCAGGCTTTAGCGAGATGGAACTACCAAAACGGGCAACTGGCAAGAGGCCGCTCAGGCCTTGCCCGGGCCTCTTGGGGCCCCGGCGGGCTTCAGGCCGAGGCGGTG
>NZ_JBBEBT010000301.1:0-13795 GCF_040882205.1 Hyphomonas sp. | reverse complement strand
CGGCCGCCTGCTCTACATCAACCGCGCGGGGCTGGCCGTCCTGCAGATATCCGGCGCAGAAGACGTGCTTGGCCGTCCCTGGTGGGACCTCTGGCCCGCAGATGCCGAACCTGCGGTGCGCGAGGCTACGGAAGCGGCCGCTGCCGGCAAGATGTTCGATTTTCGGGGTTTTTGCCCGACTGTCCGGGGCGCGCCCAAATGGTGGGATGTGCGTGCCTCCCCCGTTACGGATGCCTCGGGCGAGGTTGTGCGCGTTCTCGCCGTGTCGACGGACGTGACCGACGCGGTCGCCAACCGGAAGATGTACGAGACCATCGCCCTCGAAATGCGCCACCGGCTGAAGAACGCCTTCGCCGTGGCCAGCGCCATCACGAAGATCAGCGCGCGCACTGCGCCTGACAATCAGCAGCTCGCCGAGCAGCTGGTCAACCGCTTCTCCTCTCTGGCGATCGCCCAGTCGAAACTGGTGGATGCCGCCAACGATTTTCCGCTCCGGGAACTGGTCTCTGATCTCGTCAGCGCGGCCGGCGTCGGCGACGAAACCTTTGATGTATGCGGCCTGCCGGACACCCGGGTTGATGAAACCGGGATGCGGGTCATCGCTGTCGTGATCGGCGAGCTGACCACCAACTCCCTGAAGTACGGCGCGATGCGCGCCGGTGCAGCTGTCCAGTGCAAGGGCATTCTCGACAATGGCTGGCTGCACATGACCTGGCGCGAAGCGTTGGAGCCTGCGGACACGGAGGAAACGGAATGGAGTTCCTCCACCAATACCGGCCTGACCGTAATGAAGCGGATCGTGATGTCGGGCGGGGGCGAGATCGACCGCGAAATGACGAAAGGTCACCTGACGGTGCGCTTCTCGCTGCCGCATGCCGCGCCGCAGGACGCAGCCAGCTGACGCTTTGAACACAGCACAGAAAGAAACCGCCACCCGGTTCTACCGGGTGGCGGCCGACGCCTGGTCATTCAGGGGGGCAAGCATGACCAGCGTCTTGTCCTCAACGGCTTCAGGAGGGAAGGGGCCGCCGGGAAAGGATGGGGAAACGGCGCAGGTCACCGCCTTCTGTCGGTTACCGGATATGTCCGGATCTGAACTATCAACGCCGCGTATCTTCATGCGTTCCAGTCGCGCGCAAATAGTTCACTGCGAAAAAGGGGCGCAGTGAACTGCGCCCCTCCGAACTGCAATGCAGAGATACCTGCGTCAGGTAATGCCTCGTCCGCGGATCGCCCGCATGACGACGGTCAGGACCAGCAGGACCAGTAAGACGAAGAACAGGAACTGCGCGATACCTGCAGCTGTGCCAGCGATGCCGCCGAAACCGAGAAGTGCGGCAACGATTGCCAGCACGAAGAATGTGAGCGCCCAACCGAGCATAGTAGCCTCCATTTTTCACGCCTGATCATTCAGGCTGTCGATGAAATTACAAGCGACACGGGCCACGTAAGGTTCCGGCTCCCTTCACACATTCGGTTCGCCTGATGCAGTTTACGGAATGGTCCGTCATCGGAGTATTCCGGTGAAGCAGGAAAACTGGCGAGCCCTCAAGGAGCTCGCCAGCCGCCATTCCCGAAGGCGCTTTCGCGCCTGAGGAACCTCTCTTGTTGCTATCGGCGCGTCAGCAGGCCGACCAGTATGCCAACACCGGCTGCCAGGCCAATCGCGGCAAGGGGACGCGCACGCACCTTGTCTTCCGCCTTCGCCTTCGCACCGCGAACCTTCTGCACCGTAATGGCAGCCCGTTCAGTCACACGTTGCTGGACGTGTTCGCCGAAGTTCGAGGCAGAGGATTTGACTGCAGAAACGAAGTTGCGGGCCGCCTCCTGCGCTTCTTGAAGATCCTGCTTTACCGCGCGAGCGGCGACCGCCTTCTGATCTTTTCCGTTTCCGGGTCCGCCAGAGCGCGTTCCAGATTGTGCCGTAGCCATGGGAATCTCCTTGCGTTGGTATCGTTCAATGAACGGATGCGCCGGAAAAAGGTTCCTCAAGCCGCCTCAGGTCTCCTCGATGGCCGCCTCTGTCCGGAAGAACAAGGCCTGGCTGATGGCAGCCTTCACTGTGTCGTCCTGGAATGGCTTGGTGATCAGATACGTCGGTTCTGGCCGCTCACCCGTGAGCAAGCGTTCCGGAAATGCGGTGATGAAGATCACCGGAACGTCGATTTCTGTCAGGATGTCCTGAATGGCATCAATGCCCGAAGAGTTATCCGCCAGCTGAACATCACAGAGGATCAGCCCGGGCTTCACGCGGCGGGCCATCTCGACCGCTTGCCTGCGCGTCGTTGCGCCGCCGGCAAACTTGTGTCCCATATCCTCAACCAGATGCGCAAGGTCGGCAGCGATGATCGGTTCGTCCTCGATGATCAGCACCGACGTCGCAAGCTGCTTCTCGATCTCGCGGTGTGCGGCGTCCAGCAGCGCTTCCAGCTCGACAATGGTCCTGTCCAGGATCTCGCAGGCTTGCGCGCGCGTGAAGCCCTCGAGGGTGGTCAGAAGGAAGGCCTGGCGCTCAACAGGAGCAAGTTTGCGCAGGCGCGATTCAGGTGCCGATACGCCGGATTTCATGCCGCCTTCGAGATGGGCGCCGGTCGTTGACCAGATTGCGTGGAAAAACTTGTACAGCGTGACCCGCGCCGACGACGCCGTCTTGATCTGACCTGGGTCTTCCTTCAGGGCTTCAAGGCTGGCCAGTATATAGGCATCGCCGCTCTGCTGCGTACCGGTAAGGGCCCGCGCGTAGGGTCTCAGAAAAGGGAGATGCGGCTTGAACTGCGCAATCATCGACATGGGGAACCTCCTGCGGACATCTGCGAATAAACGTCCAACGGGGCAGATGGTTGCATTCCGCAAAAAATTTTCTTCGGGTTTGGCTGTTTTCTCCGGAACCATCGTGCCCACAGCGCGTTTGTGGCATGACTATGGTCATATCTGGCGGATTTTCAGAACTGAGCATGCTTGACGGGGTTAGAGGAATTACGATGAGCGAAACCGGTAAACATAACAAGAAGCCCGAGGACTCGCCCCGAAACCGCCGCCTCGGGAACCGCGCGATCGGGGATAAGTTGCGCCAGATGTATGAAGGTGTGGTGGCTGAATCGGTGCCTGACGAATTCCTGCAACTGCTGGACGAGGCTGAAGCCAGGGAACACGACGCCAACCGGGCGGCTGGCGGCGAGACATGATGGCTGGGTCCGCCCTTTCGACCGCGGAGTTCAAGAAGGCTCTGCTTGAATCCGTCCCGCACCTGCGCGCCTTCGCGCGAAGCCTTTGCAACGACGCGACTGCAGCCGATGACCTCGTGCAGGACACGATGCTGCGCGCCTGGAAGGCCCGGGATAGCTACGCCGCCAATACAAGTTTCCGCGCCTGGTCATTCACGATCCTGCGCAATGTTTTCTATTCTGAAAAGCGCCGGTCCTGGCGTTCAACTGAACTTTCCCCCGAAATTGCCGAACGTACGCTTGTCTCAGCAGACAATCCTGCCAAGGGGGTAGAGCTGGTCGAATTGCGCAACGCGCTCGATCACCTGCCGGACGACCAGCGTGAGGCGATCATCCTCGTCGGCGCCGGCGGCATGGCCTATGAAGAAGCTGCACAAATTGTCGGCTGCGCCGTTGGCACTATCAAGAGCCGTGTCAGCCGCGCCCGGAAGGCGCTGGCTGCAATGCTCGACGGCGATATGGCGCTTACGCGTGTAGCGGGCGCGCCGGTAATCGTTTCCGGTGAAGGGGCTTTCAGGAATATCATGGATCAGTTCACCGCTTTGAGTCGGGAAAGCTGATGGCCGACGAATCCGCAAGGGTTCAGCCAATCCGGAAGATGAGTCTGCGCAGGCAGGTGATCATCGCGATGGCGCTTGCGTTAAGCCCGCTCCTTATTCTCGGCGGCCTGCGTGCCCTCGCCGAGCAGGATGCGATTCGCCAGCAGCGATACCAGGAGCTCGTAGAAGTTTCCCGTGAGGGCATGTCATCCGTCAACGCCGCAATCCAGGCCTCACGTCTCGCCTTGCGCATGGTCAGTGTCGATGAGCGCCAGCCCTCCTGCACCCAGATCGGCGAGAACATGAGGACCATGGAGCTGCCAATCCGGAATGTCCTGCGATTCAACGCAGACGGACAGGTCATCTGCGCCTACATTGGTGAAAGCCTGATCGGCCAGTCCATCCCGGATCCGGAATGGAACGAGCGGCTGCGCAAGGGAATGGACCAGATTGAATCCTCCGCCTTTCCCGGCATGGCGCTCGGCGAGCCCGTCATCTGGCTCGTCCGGCGAACGGCAGACGCCGGCGGAAACTATACCGGGTCTATCGCCTTAACCGTTGGCCTTCAGCAACTTTCCGAGCGCTTTCCGGACGTCAAATCCACCACCGGCCTCAAGCAGGCGGTGGTCACGGCCAACGGCGCCGTCGTCGGTTCGGACCTGATCAGCAGCCTGCCGGTAGAGTGGCTCAGCAACGAAGCCATCCTCGAACGCAGCGTCCGTGAAGTGGTGCTCCCTCAAGGTCGCCGTCTCGACGTCGTGATCACGCCGGTCGCGGCCGAGGGCGTGTTGATGTTGACGCCGTCCTCTTCTCAGCAGGCGAAACGTTTCGATACGTTGATCGTGCTGATGATTCCGCTGCTGGCCTATCTGGCTGCGCTCCTCGCCTCGACCTGGATCATCGACATTCTGGTCCTGCGCTGGCTTGAACGCCTGCGTCTTCGCATTTCGGACATGCGCCGGAATGATGAAGTCACGCCGCTTTCATCTGATCTGGCGGGCGCTGCGTACGAGCTTCAGCAACTTGCCCGCGCCTTCGACGCTCTCACCCAGAGTGTTGCCCTCCATGAGGCCAACCATGTCCAGGCACTCAACCGCATGAAGGGTGCGTTCCGCGAGACGCATCACAGGGTGAAGAACAACCTTCAGGTCATGCTCAGCATGCTGAAACTGCAGGGGCGCGGTGAGCAACGTCCCGAGACCCAGCACGCCTTGCGGCTCGCGGCGCAGCGCGTCGCGATGATGGCCGCTGTCCATCACGCTCTGCTGAACGAGGCGCATCTTGAATTCGTTGATACGGACGACCTGGTTGACGCCATCTGCAATCAGATCCACGAACAGCAGGGCTGGGGCGAGGAAAGCCGGCACATCCGGCGCGAGGTTGATGAGGGTCCGCTGCCATCAGATCTCGCCGTGCCGCTGGCTATGTTCATACAGGAAGCCTTCGACATTCTCTGCCCGCCTTCCGCCAATGGGCTGATCGCGCACGATCTCCGGCTTCTTCTGAAGCGTGAAGAGGGTAATGTGCGGCTGCGCCTCTGCTGCGGATGGGACAAAACCCCGGGTGAAGAAACCGAACAGGAGCAGGAGGCAAACTTCTTCCTCGCGGCGTTTGCCCGTCAGCTTGATGGCAGGGTAGAAAAGCTGAATGAGGATCCCGGAAATGTCATCATTGAGTTGGTTTTCCCTGTGCCGCTGCCGGACGAAACCTGGCCCGCCTGATGCCCAAAGAAAAAGGCGCGCCCTCGTTTAGGACGCGCCCATTTCAGCGTTGATGACAGATCAGTCGCTGATGTCTTCTTTGACATCCTTTGCGGTGTCTTCGATGGCTTCGCCGCCCGCCTGGACGTCTTCACCGACCCCTTCGACCGTATTACATGCGGCCAGCAGCATGGCTGCCAGGAACATTGCACGAAATGCGATCTTACCCTTCAATTGTCACTCCTTCAGTGAGCTGCAGAAAGACTGAGAACTCCAGGTGAGACAAAAACGCCTGACCCTTCGCCGGGTTCCATCCGCCCAAGATAATTGTGCACTGTCCCAGGCCGCCAGTCCGGGACCCTTTTCCCCACGCGGCGTTGGAAGTTCAAAAGCCACTCCAACTCAGTAGAAGGCAAATGAAAACCTTCATTATTGTTGCGGCTCTGCTCGGCAGTGTTTCGCTCACCGCCTGCGACGAGCGCGCATCAGCCCCGCAAGTGCCCGCTCCCCGGCCAGAACGCTCAGTCGAACCGGTTGAGGAAGAAACCCCGCCCGCGGTCGAGACCCCGGCGCCTTATGTTGACGATATGGGCGGTGGTCTGGGCAACTTCCGTGAAGAAAATGACGCGCTCCCGGCAGATCCGGTGACCCCGCCCGCCGCGCCAGACGAGGCGGAAACGCCGCCAACAGTTCCGCCGACCTGAGCAAGCGCCGGGCCGGCGCGTTTCACGCCGGATCCTGGATGGCCTCGATGTAAGTCAGCAGGGCGTCGATATCCTCTGGCTCGAACACAAAGGGCGGCATGTCGGGATGTCCGACAAGGATGCCCTCGCCGAGCGCTTCCTCGAGATCGCGTACCGGATAACGGATCGAAATCCTGCGGAAGGGCAGGGCGTCCGGATGCGGGCTCTGGCCTGTGCGCCCAGTGGCGTGACAGCCTGAACAGAGGTTCGTCGCGAGCGTCTGCCCCGGCAGCTGCGGAGACGCCGACAGCGCCGCGCCCTCCTCTGTGGCCGGCGCGCTGGTGCATCCCGTCATTGCGCCCGACATCAAGACGATTGCGATCAGGCCGACTTTCTCTTTGTTGAACATCGCGGGAACTCCAAAAACGAAAGGCTGAGCCTTCAGTCTGCGCCAGGCCCTGTCAATCAGGACAAATGCGTGGTCCGCCGTGCTTGCCGGTTGATTAAATGTTGATTGACATTCAACTGATCTTATATGACGATCATCATATAAATTAGAGGTCAGCATCGGAGCCTTCTGTGCGCGTCACTCGGGAACAGGCAGAGCAGAACTGCCTCACCGTCCTAAGGTCTGGCGTCCGTCTGTTTCGTGAGCGGGGCTTTGAGCGCGTCGGTATCGCCGACATCATGCGCGACGCCGGGCTAACCTACGGCGCCCTGCACGTGCAGGTCAGATGGTAGCGTTTACGGCGGCGCTGGAGCGCGGCGATGTTGCGGCCTCGGAGCAAGGCACGGCTTGGAGGCGGGGCCCTGTGCCAGGGGAATTTCCGGAGCGTGACCGGGAAGCACGCGGGATCGCAGCGTGGCCGCACTGCGTGCGGGTTGGCGGTTGAGAGGAAGATGCAAGGCGCCGGCTTATGCACGGGGCTCAGCGGGCGCATGATGAGAAGCAGGCACCGCAGGATTTGTATAAGCTTACTGGGGTCACGGATCCTGGATGCAGAGCCAGTGTGTGCTCAGCGGGCCGGGCGCAGCGGCGATGAGCGCAGCCTCGTCATGCCCGCACGATCGCACGGGTCCGGACCCAGCCGCAATCGCGGGCCGATATTTCAGCGGCTGCGCTCCCCCCCCCGTGCATAGCGCCGGAGTTATGCAGGAAAGCGGCGGTTCAGGCGCCCGTGAGCGAGAATTTTTCTGTTGGGAGGGGCGCGAAGGCGCCGTCTGCATAGCTGAAGGGAGAAATGGTGACGCCCTCGGCGGCGATCTCGAGGACATTGTAGCTGGGCGGTGCGAGGCGCAGGCGATGTGAGAGTGTACCGGCGGAGACGGCGAGGTAGCTGTGCTTACCGGAATGGACCCGTTCGGCATGGGGTGTGTGGACATGGCCGGTCATCAGCAGCTGGAAGGGGCTGCCGGCAAGGCGGGCGCTTGCGACTTCGCCGCGGCGCGTGCGGGTACGCAGGCCAGCGTCCTTCAGGTGGGTGAACGGATGGTGGCAGACCATGATCGCTACATCGTCCGGCTTTGTCTCATGTGTGAGCAGGTCTTCAAGATGGGTGAGATTGACAGAGCCCTCGGCCCAGTTGGTGCGCGATTGCCAGCCGCGCGCTGTATTCAGCGGCAGCAGCCGGGCACGGCCGGCGCGCAAAGGCCGCGTGAGGTCCCCGAAATGCTCCGTATACCGCGCAAACGGCTTCAGCAGGCGATGGCCGGCGTCGAGGAGGGGCGTGTCATGGTTTCCGGGCACGACGATGGCTGGCAGGCCTTGCGCATCCACCCAGTCCCGCGCACCGCGAAACTCCTCGCGTGAGCCGCGCTGGGTGAGATCGCCGCTGACGACGAGGGCGGCGCCCTGCTGCTGGCGGATAGAGTCTGTGGCCGCTTCCAGCAAGGCTTCACTGGTTGCGCCAATATGAATGTCTGCGACGTGGATAAGCTTCATGAGACCGGCTTGGCGCGGTGGACCCGGGCTGAATTTGGCACAAGACGGAACTCGCAGATGGCCGGCAGCTCGATGGGTTCCCCGTCGATGGTGGCGGGGATGGGTTCGCCGTGGACGTCTTCAAGGGTGACGGTAGTGGCGACTTCGACGGTGACGTCTGCGGCGTCGCGCCAGCCCTTGAGGAGCGACTGGACGGCGACGCTGACGAGTTGCAGCTGTGAACCGGGATCGAACCCGGCGACGTCAAAGCGGGGGCGGCGTTCGCCCGCGAGGACGACTGCGCCCGCGGCGGCGAGGGTTTTGACGCTGCGCGCGCCGACGCGGGAGCGGAAGTCGAGACGGGTTTCCATGTCGAACACCTGGTTCTTCGCGGCGGCGCCGATGGCTGCGAGGAAGGCGCCCTTGCGGACAAGTTCGCGGCTTTCGCTGAGCGCGGTGACGCGGCCAGCCATTACGGCGACATAGAAGCGGTGGCCTTCGGTCTCGCCGGCGGCCCAGGGTACGATCTCCGGATCGGTGAGCGCCGAAGTGAGAATGTCCTGCCAATCGGTGCGGCCGTGATGGAGGCGCTGGTGGAGCATGTTCATCGTGCCGCCGGGCAGGGCAAGGACGGGCGGGCCGTCCGGTCCGGAGATGCTCATGGCGCAGTTGGCGCTGCCGTCGCCGCCCCAGGCGATGAGACAGTCGGCGCCCTTGTCAACGGCGCGGCGGATCGTGTCTTTCAGGTCGCCTTCGCCGAACGGGACCACATCGCCATCATAGCCAAGCTCGGAGAGGGCATTCTGCAGGGCCTCGCCGCCATCCCTGGGGACACAACCGGACTTGAGGTTTACGAGGGCAACGATCTTCTTCATGCGCGCTCCGGTGCGTGTGCCGCTGCGCACGAGGCGCGGGGCATGCGTGTCAATCAGGCCGGCGAGGATGTTTGTTCAAATCTTCCCCCCCGCATCGGTCTGAACTCACGAGCGCGGAAAAGGTTACATCTGTGTACAGATATTAATTTTCGGAAACCGGGGAACTTATCCGGGAATCTCTACACGCCATCGCTGCGGGCAAGGGCTTCGCGGTGCTTGCTGATCTGGCGTTCGAGCAGCGGCTTGCCGGCGGGCGTGGCCGAGGCGGACAGGATCAGGGCATATCCGAGTGAGGCCGAAGGAAGGAGCTCGCGCGTGGGGAGTGTGCCCATGGCCCAGCTGAGCATGATGCCGTTGCCGAGATGGGACAGCGTGCGCTCAAGCATTTCGACCGGCACGCCGGTGTGCAGGAGGCCTTCCTCCTGTGCGCAGCTGAGCAGCCAGCGCCATGCGGCGCGGGTCTGTTCCTGGCGCTCGGGCGTGGCGAGGCCGGTATTGTCCTCGCCGTTGGTGTCGAGCAGGGCCTTCCAGAGGGGGCGGTAGAAATCCGGGTCCTGGATGAAATAGCCGGTGCCAAGGGCGTGGGCCTCGAAAAGGCGGTCGATGGCGTTATCCACTTTGAGTGAATTGAAGCGGTGGAGGAAGTCACGTTCGTCCTCGAGCACGGCCATGACGACGGCGCGCTTAGATCCGAAGAGATTGTACGGCGTGGCGATGCTGACTTCGGCGCGTTGGGCGATCATCCGCATGGAGAGGTTCGTGTCGCCTGTCTCGCGAATGAGATCACGGGCGGCGCGCACGATTTTCAGGCGGCGGTCGGCCTTCGCCTGTTCGCGCCGGCCGACATCGGAGAGCGTCGCGGGATCGGTCATGCGGCAAGGCGCGTTTCTTCAGGGGTGTGGATGAGGTCGGCCTGGTAGTCGAGATTGAGGGAATGCATCATTTCCTGACGTTCCGGCCCGGCGCTCGGCGGATAGGCGGCCGCATTGAGGCGCTTGCCGCGTGCCCAGTAGTAGAGGACGGTGGCGAGATTGTTCGGCTTGCCGAGCCATTTGTCGGGGTGTTCGAGCATATGGAAGCCGCGCATGGCTTCGCGCAGAAGGCGGACATCGGACCGCACGGCGATGCGGATGCCGTCATCGACGAAGCTCTGTAACAGCTTCGCCTTGAACTTTGGCTTGAAGCCGGGCGTGAGCGTTTCGCGGGCGCGCTTGATGGCGGACCGGTCCTGCCGGCGCTGGGTGAGGTAGAAGGGGCGCAGTTCCGCTTCGAGCCGCTGGTGGAGCAGGTGGGCGCGCTGGGCGGGGTCGGTGGTTTCGTCGAGCGTCTTGCGCAGAAGCTGAGCGCCAACGGCAGCGAAGGAGCAGCCGCGGCCATAGAGCGGGTTGGTTCGGATCAGCGTGTCGCCCAGGGCGAAGTAGCCGCGCGTGGCGGGCTTTCCGTCGACAACGAGTTCGCGCCAGCGGCTGACGAGATTTCCCATGCCGAAGACCTTGCTGGCTGGCTCGGAGCGCGTATCGTTCGTCCACGGATTAAGACCGGGCAGGTTCAGCGTGATCTGGTGGAAGATTTCGGGGTTGAGGATAGACTTGCGCAGTTCGAGTTCGACTTCCGGGAGAGCGACGGTGATGGAGAAATTACCATTGTCGCCCGGGAAGACGCCGTATTTAAGGTAGCCGAGGTCGCCGCTGGCGGGCGGGTGTTCGTTGCGGTCGGGCTCGGGCTGGCCAGGTCTCAGGCGGTAATGCCTGGTGAAATAGAGGATGCCGGCATCCTCCTTTTCCTCGCGGACATTTGCGCCTTCCTCGACGAGCTGGTCATAGGTGAACCCGTTCTTGCCGGTTGTGTCGACGATGACATCGGCGGTGAGCGTGACGCCGGCGCCGTCCTGCTCGCCAGTGACGCCGGTGACATCGATGACGCCGTCAGCGGCTTTCGAGGTGACGAGGCGCCTGACGAGGAAGCCAGAGCGCAGGGTGACGTTACCGAGCGTTTCGGCATATCGGCGCATGGCATATTCCAACGTCGTACGGCGACTTGTGATGAAGGTGAGTTCCTCGTCCTGCGGCAGGGCAGTGTAGCGTGCCTGCTGGGGCGGAGTGAGCATATTGTCAAATGTCAGTTCACGGACACCGAGGGCCTTCAGCTGCTCCAGCAGCTGGGGATGCTCCGCCTTCATGATAGTGCGCAGGCGCGCAAGGAAGGCGTGGCTCTGGCGGACCTGACCGACGCCGGTGCGGCGCCAGTCGCGGAAGAGCTGGTCAGGGTCATGGCTTTCGACCGGGCCGTCCCGCTCGAGCAGGGTTACGGGGCGCCCGCTGGGGGCAAGCATCAGGGCCGTGCAGAGGCCGCCAATTCCGGCGCCGATGACGATGACTGTTTCATTTGTGGACATGGAGCGTGGCCGTTCAATCGATCTGCTTGAGAAATTCCAGGATGGCGTCGTTGACCGCTTCCGGTGCTTCCTGCTGGGTCCAGTGGCCGATGCCGGGGATCATGCGGTTGATGCGCAGGTCCTTGACGAAGTGGGGCATCATCTCGATGCCGGCCGCGGCCATCATCACGACACCGTCATTTGTTCCGGCGACATACATTGCAGGCTGGAGGATCTCGGTCGGGGCGTCCTTCGTGAGTTCCCAGTAGAGATCGTGGTTGCGGTAATAGTTTATCGGCCCCCGCATGCCGGATCGGGCGAACTCGCCGGCGAAGAAATCTAGGTTTGCCTGCGTCAGCCATTTCGGGAGGGCCTTTGGCTCCGGCATGTTGGTGAACATATCGTCATGCTCGCTCTTGCCCGGAAGTGAGGCGAGGTTCGTTTCCCCGCCGCCGAGCACCAGGAATTTTTTCAGGCAAAGACGGATGTCGCCTTCGAATTCGGCCTCAGCGATGCCGGGTTCCTGGAAATAGAGCTGGTAAAAGAACTGGCCCCTGAACATTTCGCGCAGCATCGGCATCGGCTGGACAGGCGAGCGCGGCATGAAGGGGACCGATAGTCCGCCAACGGCGCGCACGACATCCGGATGGTTCAGCGCGCAAGCCCAGGCGGTGGGCGCGCCCCAGTCATGGCCGATGAGGACGGCTTTGTCATAGCCGAGCGCGGGGATCAGTTCGATGATGTCCTTGACGACTTCGGACTGGCAATAGGCCGCTATCTCTGCGGGAATGTCGCTCTTGCCATAGCCGCGCATGTCAGGCGCGACGACATGGTAGCCCGCCGCCGCCAGGGGCGCGAACTGGTGACGCCAGGAATACCAGGACTCCGGAAACCCGTGGAGCAACAGCACGAGGGGGCCTTTGCCCGCCTCGGCGATGTTCAGGGAAATTCCGTTGGTGGCAACCCGGCGCTGTGTGACGCCCGGCCAGCTCATGCAGCCGCCATCGGGCGGGTGTCCTGCTTCTCGCCGGGCAGGATGGCACCGCGCGTATCGCCATTATAGCCAGCGCCCGCCGTCCAGGCGACGCCGCCGCCGACGATAACGGTATCGACGCCGAGGGCATCGCGCACATAGCGGCTGCCATCGCCGGGAACGTCCTGCACGTATTCCTCCTCGCCGCGATTGATCGTCTGCGGATCAAAGATGACGATGTCGGCGACATAGCCTTTCTGCAGCAGGCCGCGCTCCGGGATGCCCCAGATGGAAGCCGTGTCGGACGTGATTTTCTTGACGGCGGACTCGATGGTCATGGCGTTCAGGTCACGGACGAAGTGGGCGAACAGATAGCCGGTGTCGCCATAGGTAGAGAAAGAGAGGATATGGGCGCCGCCATCGCTGGCGCCGATATGGACGCGGGGGTGTTTCAGAAGGGCGGCGACGCGCTCGTCAGAATTGTGACCCATGTCAGCGGCGAGGAAGTGGGCGTCGAGATTTTCCTCGATGGAGAGGTCGATCATCACATCGATGGGTGTGGTGGCCCGGGCGGCTGCAATTTCGCCGACGGTCATGCCGACATACTTCTGGTTGGCTTCTGTCTGAACGTGGCGCAGGCGCAGGTTTGGCCAGAGGGCAGCGTAGACGGCGGCTTCGGCGACGAGTTTCGCGCGCGTTGCCCCATCCCTGAAGGCGGCCACGATCTGCTCGGGCGTGCCGAAGCGCATGATACGGTACCAGCCGGGCAGGCGGATGAAGAGCAGGCTCGGCACTGCGAAGCAGAAGCTGATGTCGATGGGCCGGGTTTGCACCTGCGGCCAGACGCGGGAACCGCGCGCAAACTGCTCGTCGACGCGGCGCATGATGCGGTCGATGGCGTCGGCATTGTCCGCGTTGACGAAGAGCGGCGAGAAGGTGGTCGCGATTGCGTATTTCAGCGAGATCTCTGCCAGCTGGTCGAGGCGGGCGATGGTGAGGTCGGCGTCGTAGAATTCCGGCACGATCTGGAGAATGCGGCCATACTCACCGAGGACGCTGGCGAGGGCTTCGACTTCACCGGGATCGGCGTAGCGGCTCGGCACGGGCTGGAGTTTTTCGTCCATGTCCACATAGCTCGTGGAGAGGCCGATGGCGCCGGCATCGAGACATTCGCGCAGGACGCCCTGCATCGCTGTGATCTCTTCCGGCGTGGCGGTGCGCTCCATGGCCGCGTCGCCCATCACCCAGAGGCGGATAACCGAGTGACCGACGAGCGGGGCGACGTTGATGGCGAGGCCCTTGCGGATGCGCGTGATGTATTCGGAGAAGGTTTCCCAGTCCCAGACAACGCCTTCCTTAAACGCCTTGTAGGGCATCTCTTCGATCTGGTTGAACATGCCTACCAGCTTCATGCGGAACTCGGCCTTCAGCGGCGCGAGGGAGAGCGAGCAGTTGCCGGGCACGATGGTGGTGACGCCATGGGAGAGGGCGGGCTTTGCATAGCCA
>NZ_JBBEBT010000300.1:0-13811 GCF_040882205.1 Hyphomonas sp. | reverse complement strand
CCGGGGCTGTCGACGCGGAAGACGATAGCCTTCACATCTTCGTCTTCGGCAGCGTCCAGAATGGCGCGTGCGATGACATCCGAGGCAAAGCCGGGGGCGTCGGCGAAAGGCGAACCCGAGCCGCCGCCGCCGGTGACCACCGCGCCTTCACCGCCGACGACGGCGATCATGCCATCCCTGGCTTTGGCTTTCGCGGCAGGGGCGTCATAATAGAGCAGATCAACCAGTTCGGAATCTTCGCCAGCGCGTTCCAGCGCAGCTTCCTCTGCGTCTTCCGGCCAGCCGAGTTTGTCGACGAGCTTGGCCTCAAGGGCGGCTTCGGCTGGTTTCGGGCCGGATTCGAGAAGGGCCTTCAGGGCTGGCACCTGCATGCCGCGGTCGGCCGCAATGTCCGTGAGCGCCGTATTCCACAGCGAGGTGGCGAGGCCTTCGAGGGCTTCGCGGTGCGGTTCGGTATAGGACGTCTCATTATAGGAGTTCGGCGCGTTCTTGTATTCATAGAGCGCGTAGATCTGGGGGGTGAGGCCGATCTTGTCGAACAGGCCTTTCAGGAACTCGGTCTCGAAGGTGACGCCGTTGATCATGAAGTCGGAGCCCGGCTGCATCCAGATTTCTTCGGCGGCCGTGATCGAATGATACGCAGACGGACCACCAAGGCCAATCATGCCCTGGGTGTGGGCGATGACGAACTTGCCGGAGTCGCGGAAGCTTTTCAGCGAGGCGCGCAGCTCTTCGGCGCGCGAAGTGCCAATACCGGTCAATGATCCGCGCAGGTATATTCCTTTCACGGAGCCATCCGTCTCGGCGCCCTTAAGCTTGAGCAGGACGTCCGTGAACCCCGGAACGCCTGAAAAGGCTGCGAAGCCGCCGAGCGGCGCCTGGTCGGGAAGGCCGGAATTGAGGTCGAGCGACAGGACGACATTGTCCGGCTTCGGCGGCTTCGCGCTGGCGGCGGTGGCGATCACCGCAAACAGCATGAAGAAGCCGAGGATCATGAAGAGGATTATGGCGACGAAAGTACCTGCCATCGACAGGAAGAAGGTTCTCATGACCGGGGCAATTCCTCTGCTGGTTCTGGAGTCCGGAGTATCTCGATAGTCGATATTGTTGATAATCGATAAAAAGTAAAGGGCTCGTGAGCAGGGGTATCTGGATTCGGTTTCGCCCGGGGCAATGGATAGCGCCGCAAAACACAGTTCACAGGTGAAGCGTGTTTCGGGAGTTGCCAGCAACACAAAGAGTAGCTATTTCGCGCGCTCCACTGTTGGGGTGTCGCCAAGTGGTAAGGCAGCGGTTTTTGGTACCGCCACCCTAGGTTCGAATCCTAGCACCCCAGCCATCTCGCCGATGTGACACCCCCGTCAACTTTGCCATCCTTGTCACAAAGGTGTTGCCATCAGTGGGCGACATGCTCCTTTATGCCTCTTTACTGCGCCGGGCTGATTGTGTTCGCGGGAGGCCCGGGTATTTTCTAAACGAACGGTAAAGCGAGATTGATCCGAAATTAGAGGATTGTTACCGTCGAGGTTCATCGCTAAGGGCTTGGCGCTGTCCGGCGCAGAAATCGACCGGACGTAGCCAGCCTAGTATAGAGAGAGCGGAACACGCTCCGAACAATCAGGGGAGGTGATGAGGGTTACTCCTTCCACTTCCATCTCCAACTGCCGGCTCGTGTGTGTTGAGCCGAAGATCATCGGGACGCCCTCGCCAGCAGGTGCGCCCAAGACCCAGGAATTTGCGCGCCGGCTGAGCGCGACCGTTTGGAGAGTGAGAGGCAAACCTCATGAAGAAAATTCTGTCACCCGCCCGCAGCGTCATTGCTGCGGCGTTGATTGCGGGCCTGGCCATACCGGCCCACGCCCAGCTTCGCGAGGCCCTGACGACGGGCGAGCAAGCAACCCGGAAGGCTGAACAGGTCCAGGACCAGATCAACCAGCTGGACGATAGCCGTTCGGACATGGTCCGCGAGTATCGCACCCTCCTGCAGCGCCGCGATGCGGCAGAGCTGTTTGCGAGACAGCAGGAGCTGGTGGTTCAGAGCCAGCGCGAGGAAATCACCTCGCTGACCGAACAGCTCGGCTCGATCGATGACATCACGGCCCAGACGGTCCCGATGCTCCTCAGCATGATCGAAGACCTCAAGCAGTTCGTCGCCGCCGACCTTCCGTTCAAGGCCGACGAGCGCAAGACCCGCCTAGACTCGCTCGACGCCCTCATGCGCACGCCGAACGTCACGACGGCCGAGCAGTACCGCATGATCATGGAAGCCTATTCGGCGGAAATGGAATACGGCCGCACGATCGATACCTGGCAGGAAGAAATTGCCATTGGCGGAAACCCGACCACGGTCGATATGTTCCTCTATGGCCGCGTCTCGCTGGTCTACATCACCCAGGATGGCAAAGCCGCCCGTTATGATCGCGCTTCGGGTGAATGGCAGCCGCTTTCCGGCAGCTACGCCGCAGAGATCCGCCGCGCTGTTCGCGTTGCCCAAGGCAAGGCCCAGCAAGTCGTCCTGTTCGCTCCCGTTCAGAAATTCTCGGTCCAGTAACCGGCCAGACGATCAGATACGAAGGTCATAGAGTTATGAAAACGTTCAAAACCACCCTTAAGGCCCTGGGCGCTGCGGTTCTTCTCGGATCGGTCACCCTCGTTGCCGCTGCGCCTGCCTCGGCCCAGTCGCTGAGCGATGTTCTGGCGAAAGTCCGCCAGGACGCCAACCAGATGTCGGCTGAAGACCAGGCCCGCCTGAAGCAGTTCCAGGCCGACACAGCCGGCCAGTCCGCCAGCATGGCCACCGCGCGCAACGCGCTTGGTTCTGCCGAAGGCCGCGCCCGCACGCTGAGCGCCGAGTTCGACGCCAACGAAGCTGCACTCGGCGCGCTGGAGGAGCAGGTCTCCACCCTCGCCGGCGACTTCCAGGAAATGCTTGGCCAGTTCCGTTCGGCAGCCGGCGCAACGATGCCGGAAATCGCCAACTCGCTGTCCAACTTCGACTACAAGGACCGCGTTGCCGGTATTGCCGAAATCGCTGAAGCCCGCGTTCTCCCGAACCGCGGCCAGCTCGAGCGTCTGCCGAAGGCGATGCTCCAGGAAATGATCGCGCAATCTGAAGTCAAAACCTTCACCGCAGTCGTGAACGGCATTGGCCCGGACGCCTCCAACGCTGAAGCCGAACTGATCCGCGTCGGCGTGTTCACCGCCGCAACGGTCGACGGGCGCAAGTTTGTCGAGGTCCGCAAGGGCGAAGGCAACGAAACCTTCCTGCAGGTCTTCGGCCGTCAGCCGGGCGGTGCCTATACCTCGGCCATCGGCTCGCTGATCAACGCCGGCGAAGGCGCCGTCGTGAAAGCGCCGGTCGACCCGTCGAAAGGCAACCTGTTCGGTATCCTCGGCGAACTGCCGACGCTTTCCGACCGCCTCGACCACGGCGGCCTCGTTGGCTACGTGATCCTCAGCCTTGCCTTCGTCGGCATCCTGCTGGGCCTCTACAAGATGTTCACCCTCTTCACCCAGGGCGCCGCGATGCGCAGCACGTCGAAGACCCGTCAGGCCGGCACCGGCAACCCGCTGGCCCGCGTTTTCGAAGTCTACGAGAACAGCCGCAGCCGGGATATCGAAACGCTCGAACTCAAACTCGACGAGCAGATCCTCAAAGAGTCGCCGAAAATCGAATGGGGCCTCGACATCATCAAGGTTCTGGCTTCGGTCGCTCCGCTGCTCGGCCTCCTCGGTACCGTTGTGGGCATGATCATTACCTTCACCGCGATCACGATCTACGGTGCAGGCGATCCGAAACTCATGGCTGACGGTATTTCGACCGCGCTCGTCACGACCGTCCAGGGTCTCGTTGCGGCTATCCCGCTGGTGCTCATCCACGCTGTCGTTGCTTCGATGGCGCGTTCGAACCAGCAGATCCTCGACGAACAGGCCGCTGGTCTTGTCGCCGAGAAAATGGAGTCGCTGCATGGGGCCCGGGCATAAGCCCGCCCCTTAACAGCCCTGGAGGAGTAACCCGATGTTGGGTCTAGACGCTCTAACGGCCTTTCTGGATCGAGGCGGCCCCGTGCTGCTGATCATCATGGCGGCGACGTTTGTGATGTGGGCCTTGATCCTGGAGCGGTTTTTCTACTTTCGCTTTGCGCATGACGCGATTGCCAACGAGGCAGTCGCCGAATGGCGGGCCCGGTCTGACAAGAAATCGAAGCTTGCCCACTGGGTACGTGACAGGCTCGTGTCGGAAGTGCGCCAGAAGGCCGAAGAAAACGTCCAGCTGACCAAAGCCATGGTCGCCCTGGCGCCGCTTCTCGGACTGCTCGGAACGGTGACGGGCATGGTGTCGGTGTTCGACATCATGGCCATCACATCGGGCGCAGATGCCAAGGCCATGTCTGCGGGTGTGTCGCGCGCGACGATCCCGACCATGGCGGGCATGGTGGCGTCGCTTTCCGGCGTTCTCATCACCTCGGGCATGGACCGCAAGGTAAACCGGTCCGTTCAGCGGGTTGAAGACCAGATGGAGATCGGCTGATGCGCGGACGCGGTACCAAGGAAGCGCAGTCGGCCGAAATCGATCTGACGCCAATGCTGGATGTGGTGTTCATCCTGCTGATCTTCTTCATTGTGACGTCGACGTTCGCCCGGGAAGAGGCCATCGGCCTCGAACCGCCGCCGCCGCCGTCGCCGGACCAGCAGGACCAGCCGCAGGTTCCGGCCATCCTGATCTATGTGGATCAGAGCAATCTGATCACCGTGAACGGCCGCCTGGCCGACATCAGCTCTGTGCGTGCGAATATTGAGCGGGTCATCGCAGAAACGCCCAATAGTTCGATTATCATCCAAGCTCACCCGAAGACGAAAAGCGGTGTGGTCGTGAAAATCCGGGACGAGGCGTATAACGCCGGCTTCCAGGACCGCGTCAACATCGTCATCTCGCAGTCGTAAGTCAGGAGTAGGTTCATGGCACGCAAACAAAGGCCGCCTGCAGGCGGCGGCGGGGAAGAGATCAACCTGACCCCGATGCTGGATGTGGTGTTCATCCTGCTGATCTTCTTCATTGTGACGGCGCAGTTCATCCGGGAACCGGGTGTGCCGGTTATCCGCCCTGAAGTGGACAATAAGTTCCAGGCCAAGCCGCTCGCCATTCTCATTGCCATCAGTGCGAATGACGAGGTGTTCATCGACAAGAAGCAGATCCCGATGGTCGAAGTTGGCTTCACCATCAAGGAGATGCGCGTGGACAACCCACGCGGTGAGGTTGTGGTTCAGGCGGATGTGAACTCGTCAGCCGAAACAATGGTTGAAGTGATGGAAGCCATCAATAAGATTGATGGAACGACCCGGATCAATATCTCAGCCAAGACCAACAGCTAGGGAGAAGAGCCATGTTCAGTAATCCCGTCGGTCGCTTTGCAATCAGTTTCGCGATTGCGGCCCCCATTGCTATTGCCATCTTCCTGCTGATGAGTGCGCTGATCTCGGTTGACGAGATCACGCTGAACACAAAGGAAACCCGCACACTCTCGGCGATTACGCCGCAGTCCCAGGACTCCGATGTCCGCACCCGTCAGCGGGCGAAGCCGCAGCGCATCGAATCGTCTGCCAAGCCACCTCCGCCGCCGAGACAGTCGGCTACCAAGTCGAGCATCAACCTGCCGACTCCCAGGATCGAAGGCGCTGTTCCGAGCCTTGATCTGGGCCGGATGAAGTCAATCGCTATCGATCCGGTGGCTGTGTCTGACCGCGACGCCCAGCCGATCCGTCCGCCGACGCCGTCCTACCCGCAGCGCGCTCAGGAGCGTGGCACTTCGGGCACCTGTGATGTGCGCTTTGACGTGGATACGCGCGGCAAGCCGTACAACGTCCAGGCCACCTGCTCTGACAGCGTCTTCAAGACCGAAGCCGAACGGGCTGTCGGCCGGGTCGAGTTCGCGCCGAAGATCGTTCGCGGCAAGGCTGTCGAGCGCCGGAACGTCGTGTACCCTCTGGAATTCAACATCCAGTAGGTTCTTTGAAGGCCGGGCGGCGGTCAGATGTCTTCCGCCGCCCGCCTTTCCCCGCCGCCCACAACGGCAAGAAGACCGTTGGGCTGGCCAGGTCAGTGAGAGAGATTGCCGCTGCAATGCGGCCAGGAGAGAATGATGCGACTTAAAGTTTTCCTCAAAGGCGCAGTGGCGGCAGGGATGCTTGGCCTCATGGGTGCGGGCACCGCGCTCGCCCAGGGCAGCTGCACGGAAACGCAGTTCAGCTCGAAAACGGGCCAGCTGTATCTCGAGGCCGAACAGGCCGCGCTCACCAACAAGGACTATGAAACCGCGATTGCGAAGCTGAACCAGCTGCGCGGCATGGAACTGAACTGCTACGAGGAAAGCGCGATCATCCGCATTTCCGCGTACATCAAGATCGAGAAGGGTGACCGCCAGGGCGCCATCAAGGACCTGCTCGATGCCATCGCCAAAGGCTATGTCCCGCCGGCCGACGTCGCGCAGACCTATTACAACATTGCCCAGATCTACCTGCAGCTCGAGGACATCAAGTCGTCGCTCGAATACATGCAGAAATGGCAGTCTGCCGGCGGCAAGGCCGACCGCCAGCAGAAATGGCAACTCGCAGTGCTGTACCAGCGCGTCGACAACTTCAAGGAAGCCATCCGGTATGCGGAAGAGGTTCGCCGCGAAGACGGCGCGAAGTTCGACCAGCCGCTGTATGACCTGCTCGTGTTCCTCTACAACGAGAGCGGCGATCAGGCGAAACTGGCCGCTGTGCTGGAAACTCTGGTCGAGCGCAATCCGACCGAGCGCAAGTACTGGGACGCGATTGCCGGTAACTATTTCAACGGCAACGAACAGCACAAGGCGTTTGAAGTCCAGAAAGCCATGTATCTGTCTGGTCTGCTGAAGACCGAAGACGAGCTCATGCGGATCGTGAACTTCTACAACCAGTTCAACGCGCCCTATTACGCCGCGAAGGTGCTGGAGAAGGAAATGAACGCCGGCCGGATCAAGAAGACGGTCGAGAAGATGTCGCTTCTCGCCGACTTCTACCAGGTCGCGCGTGAGCACGACAAGGCGATCCCGGTGATCCGCCAGGCGGCTGAAATGGGCGGCGGCGGCGCGATGTACGAGCGCCTCGGCGCTTCTTACAGCGAGATCCAGAAATGGAAGGAAACCGAGGACGCGCTGCAACGTGCGCTCCAGCTTGGCGGCGTGAAGGATCGCGGCACCATCTGGGTCCGTATCGGCCAGTCCCGCTTCGAGCGCAACGACCGCGCCGGTGCCAAGGAAGCCTTCCGTCAGGCCGGCAACCAGGGAGGCCGCGGCTGGCTCGAGTTCATGCAGTCCGAGGAGGACACAAAGGATGCGCTGATCTGCTTCGAAGTCCAGGCGGCGGTGCTCAACCTCGTCAATGAAGACAAGATATGCAAGAAGCTGCAGGGCCTTGGCGACGCCCAGCCGGAAGGCTGCAAGACGGTCGGTGCGCGCCTGACCTCAGGCCGCGCCAAGTTTGAAGCAACCCCGCAGTGCCGCAACGCCCAGCCCGTCTGATCCGGCGTCCTGACAAGCCCATCTGCAAAAGCCCCGGACCATTGGTCCGGGGCTTTTCGCATGTGGCAGGGCCTTGCTGACGGCCGGACCGGGCCGGACCGGGCCGCGCCGCGCTTACCCCGGCAAACAAAAACGCCGGCGGGTCAGGCCGGCGTCTTCAGTCGTTTGAGGTTTGCGCGCCGATCAGCTCGGCTGAGAGGAGATGCCGAAGGCGCCCGGGCTCGGCGCAGCGGCGCTCAGACTGGATTTGGTCTCACTGGCGGCCTGGGGGCCGGTTTCGCGCAGCGGATCGTCCGCATGTTTCACCTGGCCTTCAAACACGGCGTTCGACTGGATCTGCAGCGAGGAATGGACAATGTCGCCTTTCACGTGGGCGCCGGTTTCCAGCTCCACCTTGCGGGCCCGGATGGAGCCGCGGATCTTGCCCTTGACCTTGACGACCTCGGCCTTGACCTCGCCGGTGATCTGGCCGGAGGCGCCGATGGTGATGTCGGTCGCGGTAACGTCGCCGTCGACGATGCCGTCGATCTGGAGCGAATCTTCGGAGATGACCGAGCCGTTGATCTTCATGTCGGCGCAAATGATCGATGCGGCCCGGGCCGCTGACTTCGTCGCCGCGCCCCGGATGGCGTCCTGCGCCGGAACCACTTTCGGCGGCTCTACGGGCGCTACGTCCGGGGATTTGTTATTTTTTGTGAACATGTCGGCCTGCTTTCAGGAACTTGTTGGGGTCATATGGTTTGCCGTTGTACCAGATCTCGTAGTGGAGGTGGTCACCGGTGCTGCGGCCTGTCGAGCCCATTCGCCCGACGAGGTCGCCAACCTCAACACTATCACCTTTTGAGATGGTGATCGACCTTAAGTGTCCGTAACGCGACTTGAACCCATGGCCGTGGTCAATCTCCACCAGCAGGCCGTAACCCGAGCGGGCGCCGGCATAGCTGACCTTGCCGGGGCCGGTGGTCACGATCGGGGCGTCCCGGTAAGCGGCCATGTCGACGCCCATGTGGGGCGAGGGGCGCTTGGTGAAGGGGTCGACCCGGATGCCATAGGGGCTGGTATAGCGGAAGGGCACGGAGACCGGCTCGCCAAGCGGCAGGGTGTCCACGACCTTTTCATAGTGCTTCATCTCGGCGATGCGGGCCCGGGCCTGGAAGATCCGGGTCATGAAGTCCTGGTCGCCGCTCGACCAGCTGGAGGCCGAGGAGGTCAGGGCGCCCATCGAGACCTCGGGGCCGCCAATGCCGCTGGTGGCCAGCAGGGTCTCGGTGCCGACGGCGGTGAGCATCAGGACGCCGCGGGCCCGTTCAGCCCGCTCGGCGGCATGGTCTTCCATCCGGTCGAACAGGCGGTAGATATCCTGCTCGATGGCTTTCGGGGTGCCGCGTGCGGCCGCAACGCTGAGACCGGCAGTCATCAGGTAGGCATCGCGGGACTGTCGGCGGTCGGCTTCTTCGATGGTAGCCTCGACCAGGAGGGAGGCGCCGTCGCCTTCGAGGGCGGACAGTTTCTGCCCGTCATCCTCGCGCATGTCGTTAAGCAGTTCCTCGAGCGCCTTTTGCTTTTTCTCGAGGTCGGCGGTTTCCCTGGAGCGCTCTTCCAGAAGGGTGCGCTGCAGCGATTCCCGGGCGCGCAGGTCCTGGACCCAGCGCTCGTACTTGGCGAGTTCCTTGCCTTCGCCGCCGGCTAAAGTGGTCTCGCCCCCGCCAAAAACGAAGCTCGCCGTTGCAAACACGGTCCAGCCGGCAAGGGCGGTTGCGCCCGCGGCCATGATGGCCTGCTGCCAGGGAGAGACCGAAATGTACCGGACCGTACCGCCACTGCGGTGGTAAATCTGGCGTTCCGGGAATGCACGATCGAACGTCGCCTTGAGGTTCGAACTCCACTTCGCCATGCAAGCTACCTGTAAGCTGGAAACTTCTTATATAGCTGCAGGATTGCCTGCAGCCAGCTTCCCATTCCCCGGGCCATACATACCCAATTCGACAGGGTGCGGAAGCCCCGCTATCCATATTTTTCAGTAATGTTCGCAGTTGACCGTAAACTTCTCATTAACTCGCGCAAAGTTGCGGCAACCGGGCCGGCCTTCCGGGCAACCGGCAGATTATCCGGCCAGGGCTGCAAGAACCTCTTCGGCATGGCCTTTGACCTTCACTTTAGGCCATACACGGACGATCCGCCCGGTCGGGCCGATGAGGAAGGTGCGCCGCGCCATGCCCATGTAGGTGCGCCCGTACATCGATTTCTCCTCCCAGGTGCCGTAGGCGTCCGAGACTTCGCCTCCGCCGTCACTGCCGAGCATTACGGACAGTCCATGTCTGGCTGCGAACGTCTCGTGTTTTGCGAGTGAATCGCGAGACACTCCGAGCACGGACACACCGGCCTTTGCAAAGGCCTTCGCATGTGCAGTAAAATCGAGCGCTTCCTGGGTGCACCCGGGCGTGTCATCCTTCGGATAGAAGTAGAGCACGAGGGGACTGCCCGCGAAATCCTTCAGGCGTCTCGGACCGGCGGTCGTCTCAAGGCTGAAGGCAGGGGCCTTGTCGCCGGATTTCAGCTCGCAACTCATGCAGTTCTCCCATGGTATCGGCCTGTTCACGCAATTATAGTCTGTATGTGCCAATCGACCTGCGGCAATACCGGAAATTTTGAGGAGCCAGCGATTGGTCCGCCAGACCGCGTCCGTCATCGTCATGGAGATATTCGGCGCCTTTTCCCTGGTGCTGATGGCGGCCAGCGGCTTGCTGCTGGTGCGGCTGTCCAGCGGTCCGCTCGATCTTGGCCCTTTTCGCGATGATGTTGAGCATGCGCTGGCCGACGCGCGCGGCGGGCGCGTCGTGGCGATCGGCGCGCTGCAGCTGGAATGGTCGCCGGAATCGAAGCGCGTCCAGATCACCGCCCAGAATGTGCGCATGATGGATGCGCAAGGCCGGCCGGCCGCTGAGGCGGCGCGTGCCGAGATCGTGCTGTCGGCCTCTGCGCTGGTGCTGGGAAGGGTGGAAGTGCTGCGGCTCGGCCTGCGGGAGGGCTGGATCGGCCTCGATCACAAGGGCGCCAATGCCTGGACGCTGGGCGGCGATCCCTTGCCGGAAATAAAAGCGCGCGCCTTGCCGACGACGCCGCAGGGCTGGCTCGACTATGCCAACACGGTGTTGCCGGAATGGCTGGCCGCGCTGGCGCAGACCGATGGCTCCCTCACCTTCGAGGCCGTCCGGTTTGACGGCTTCGAGCTGCGCGCGCGCTCCGCCGATCTCGAACGCATCGGCACCGTGCAGCATACGACGGGCAACCTGACACGCACGCCGGATGGCCTGAGCCTCACCCTTTCCGGCAGCGGCCTCGGCGAGGGCTTTCCTGGCGGCATAGCCATCCGCATGCAGACGAGCGAGATCGGTACGCGGATGCTCGCCGAACTCGGCGTGGCAGACTGGCCGCTCGGCGAACTCTTCCGGCGCACCGGTCTGGGCGAGGCAAGCTCCGAAGGGCTGCAGTCGAATTTCGAAGTGTCGGTCGGTTTCACACAGGCAGCCGGTATCGAGGACGTACGCCTGAATGCGCGCAGCGGCCCGGGCAAGCTGATGCTGGGCGGCGCAGTTCACCCGGTAGACGACCTGCGCATTTCCGGCGCCTATGGGCGGTCCGATGACAAGCTGGCCCTGACAATCGAATCTTCCGGCACCGGCGTGTTCAAGGGCCGCGCAGACCTTCAGCTGGAACGTGCGCTGACCGGCGAAGGCTTCCGGCCATTTCGCCTGTCGAGCCCGGCCCTGACGGCGAACCTGACGCCCTTCCTGGAAGCGCCGCTGGATCTGGCGAGTGTCTCTGCGGCGGGCGAAGTCGATCTCGATGCGCTGGCGGTACGCGCGGCGACGGCGAAGTTCGTGATCGGCGGCGCGGGTTTCGAACTCGCCGGCGATCTGGCGCGCACGCCGGAGCGCCAGGAGGGTGAGCCTCCGGTGATCGGCGTGCTCGATGCATCCGTTCCCGGGTCGCTGCCGCTCGAAACCGTGATTGCGCTCTGGCCGGTGAAGCTTGCGGGCGGCGCGCGCCAGTTCGGCAAGGTTCAGGTCGAAACCGGCACCGCGCGCGATGTGAAGGGCCGCGTCACCCTCCAGCGCGACAGTTTCGCGGAAGGTTATTTGCGCGACACCGATCTGGAGGTGACCTTCGGGGTCGACGGCGCGCGCGTGAAATTCCTGTCGGACCTGCCGCCGGTGGAAAATGCCGCCGGCAACGGACGCCTCACCGGCAACAGCTTCAAGGTCGTGGTCGACAAGGGCGACTATGCCGGCTGGGCCGTGACCGAAGGCCTTGTCGATTTCCCGGCGTTCAATCCGCGCGGCCAGGAGTTCCGGGTCTTCGCCAAGGGGCGCGGACCGGCCCGGAATATCGTGAAGACGCTGGGCGAGTCGCGGCTGGAATTTAACCTGGATCCCGCGCGCGTGTCCGGCGATGCGGAGATGACCTACGAGATGTTCCGGCCGGCGCTCAGCGATGTTGCGTATGAGGGCATGCGCTTCACCGGTTTCGGCACCATTCGCAACACCGGCCTGAGGGGCGCCGCATTCGGCTTCGATTTCACCGGCGGCGCGGTGAAGGTTGATCTCGACCAGAAGGGCATCGTGATGTCCGGGCAGGGCCAGCTCGGACCCTCGCCGGTTGATTTCGTCTGGAAGGATACATTCGCCGAAGACGGCAAGCCTGCGGACCTGACGGCGAAGGGACTGGTCACGGCGGATTTTCTCAATGGCTTCGGCCTGCTGGGCCGCGCCTACATGACCGGCGAGGCGCCGCTGGACGTGCGCGCGACGCTGGAAGGCGCAGACCTGGAGGCTGCGACGGTCGGCATCGACTTCACGCACGCGCGCCTCGACATGGCGGAGATCGGCTGGCTGAAACCACGCGGCGGCGCCTCGGCGGCGACGATCAATTATTCGAAGGCCGGCGACAAGACGACCTCGAAGGTGCGGTTTACGGCGGACGGCGCGGTTCTCGACGGCGACTTCACGCTTGGCGCGCTGGATATGCGTCTTCACTCGGCTGACCTGCGCCGCGCCTATTTTCGCAATGTGGCCGACGTGAACGGACGCATAAGCCGTGGGCCGAGCAATCAGCTGATCCTGAAACTCGGCGGCAAGCATCTCGATATCTCCGGCCTGATGCCGGGCCTTGGCGGGCTTGGCGGCGAGGCGGCTGACGAGGGTTCCGCGATGACAATCGACGCCGCCGTGGAGCGGCTGACGATCCGGCCGGGCCTCGACCTGAGGAATGCGAAACTTGCGATGGCGTCCGGCAAGGGCGGTCTCGAAACCCTGTCGGCGAGCGGTATCGCGGGCGAGGGTGCGCCGCTGGACGCGTCGATCGACGCACGGGGCGCCGGCCCGGCGCAGATCAAGGTTTCATCCGGCGATGCAGGTTTCCTCGCCAGCGCGTTCCTTGAGTCCAACTTCATCTCAGGGGGCTCGATTGAAATGTCGGGCACACTGGAAAAGGGCAATACGCCGGCGGACCTGATGATCAGTATTTCCGGCGCGCGGATGAGCAATGCGCCCTTCCTGACGCAGATCCTGTCGCTTGCCTCGCTGCGCGGGCTGGCGGATACGCTGGCGGGCGAGGGCGTCATGTTCAGCCGGATCGACTTGCCGCTGAAAATTTCCGCCGGGCGCTACATTATCAACGGCGCGAAGGCGCAGGGCCCCGCGCTCGGACTGACGGCAAGCGGCTTCATCGATTCCAGATCCACCGATATCGAGATCGACGGCGTGCTGGTGCCGAGTTTCGGCGTGAACTCCGCCCTCGGAGGAATTCCGATACTTGGGGACCTGGTCGTCGGCCGCGACGGCGAGGGCGTGTTCTCCCTGACTTATGGCGTGCGCGGGAAACTCGACAAGGCGAGCGTGTCGGTGAACCCGCTCTCGGCGCTGGCGCCGGGCGTGATCCGCCGCATCTTCGAAAATCCGTCGGATACAAAAATCCCGGAAGCCACGCTGCGTCCGCCGGATGCGCCGCTGCCGAAGGAATTGCCGCCGATCAAGGATGAGACGTTCTGAGCTCAGTCGATGATTTTTACCAACGCAACGCTTTTTCTGCTCGATTTCACTTTATACGCGTTCAGGCCTGCAAGCAGGTCTTCGTAGCGATGAAATTGCTTCTCGTTTGTGATTTGAACGTCATTTACAAACACATTTCCAGAGCGGATCAGACGAAGTGCGTCACCATTGGTTTTCGCCATTTGAGCGGCTTTCAATAAAGCCACTGTGAAAGGAG
>NZ_JBBEBT010000299.1:0-2167 GCF_040882205.1 Hyphomonas sp. | reverse complement strand
GTCATCCCGCACGCTTACCGCACCGCCGATGAGCCGCCGGGGCCCGAACAGGTCGACTGGCTCTGCCGCGAGGCGCTCGCCCGCCTCGGCTTCGGCACGCCCGGCGACATCCAGCGCTTCTGGGCCGCCGCCGATCTCGAGGAAGTCAAAGCCTGGACCGGGGCGCAGGCTGGCCTCGTCCCGGTCGAGATCGGTTCGGCGGACGGCAGCTGGTCCGCCGCGCTGGCCCCGGCCGATATCGAGGCCCGCCTCGCCGCCGCCGAAGCGCCCACCTCGCGTCTGCGCATCCTGAGCCCCTTCGACCCTGTCATCCGCGACCGCGCGCGCCTGAAACGCCTCTTCGGTTTCGACTACCGCATCGAAATCTTTGTCCCCGCCGAAAAGCGCATCTGGGGCTATTACGTCTATCCGCTGCTCGAGGGCGACCGCATGGTCGGCCGCCTCAGCGCCAGGGCGGACCGGAATGCGGGCAGGCTGACGGCCGAGAAAATCTGGACCGAGCCCGGCATCGCCTGGACCCCGGCGCGCGCCGCAAAGCTCGAAGCAGAGCTGATCCGCTTCGCCCGCCTGATCGGGGCCAGCGAAGTCACCGGGCCGGGGGGCAGCAATCTGGACATTCCGGGCCTCTAGGGGCAAAAGGGCACTCATGGACCGTCTGGAAAAGCTCTGCATCGAAAAAGGCCTCCGCATGACGGAGCCGCGGCGCGTCATCGCACGCGTTCTCTCTGTCGCGGATGACCATCCGGACGCCGAGGAACTGCACCGGCGCGCCAACTCGCTCGACGCCTCGATTTCGCTTGCCACCGTCTACCGGACCGTCAAGCTGTTCGAGGATGCCGGCATCATCCAGGCCCATGATTTCCGTGATGGCCGCGCGCGTTACGAGGAAGTGCCCGAGGAACACCATGATCACCTGATCAACGTGAAGACCGGCGCGGTCGTCGAGTTCCACTCGGCCGAGATCGAGAAGCTGCAGGAAGAAATCGCCCGCAAGCTCGGTTTCCGCCTCGTCGATCACCGCCTTGAACTCTACGGCATCCCGATCAAGGACGGCGAATAGGCGCCAGGTTCCGCGCCCCGCCCGGACCGAAAAAAATCCTCAATCTTGTCATACCGGCAAAACACGAAAGCCGGGATGCTGATTGTATGGCACAAACCTCAATACGGGCTGCGCGCATGCTGAAAAATATCAGACTGGCCTAGGGCTTTCGCCGGGGTGACGGGTCTTGAGTTTGTGAAGCAGGTAGACTTCGAGAGCGCGAACCCCGCCCCTTACTCCTCCGGCACAAGCTTGAAGATGCCGTCGAAATCCTTGCTCGCGATATAAAGATAGCCGCCGGGGCCCTGCACTACATCGCGGATCGAGTATTCGTTCTTCAGGAGGTCTTCTTTTCCGACCACCTTGCCGCCTTCCAGATCGATCCGCACAAGGACGAGCCCGCTCGGCCCGTTCATGCCGCCGGTGAAAAGGTCGCCTTTCCAGCCCGGGTAGACATCGCTGGTCAGCATGCTCAGGCCCGAAGGCGCAATCGACGGCACCCAGTAGGTCTCCGGCTGCGTCATGCCCTCGGCTTCGGTCTTGTTGGTGATCACCGTGCCATCATAGTTCACGCCGTAGGTGATCTTCGGCCAGCCGTAATTGGCGCCCTTGGCGATGATGTTCAGCTCGTCGCCGCCCTTGGGACCATGCTCGGTTTCCCAAAGTGTGCCGGACACGGTGTCATAGTAGAGCCCCTGCATGTTGCGGTGGCCATACGACCAGACAGCCGGATTGCCCGAGGCGCCGTCCGCAAACGGATTATCCGCCGGGACCGAGCCATCCGGATTGATCCGGATGATCTTGCCATGCGTTGTCTTCGGGTCCTGCGAGAGGTCCATGTACTTATAGCCTTCGCCGATGGTGACGAACAGCGTGCCGTCATTCGCGAAGGCGAGGCGCGAGCCATAGTGATAAGTCGTGTCGCGCAGGTCGCCGCGGAACAACTCTTCGACCGTCTCCAGCGCCGTATGGTCATCGCTGAGGCGGCCGCGTACGACCAGCGTCGAGTTGGCTTCCGGCGTGCCGGACGAGAGCGAGACATAGACCAGCCGGTTTACTGCAAAGTCCGGATCGAGCGCGAGGCCGAGATAGCCGCCCTGATCGGCCACCAGCGCCGGCGGCAGGCCG
>NZ_JBBEBT010000298.1:0-13940 GCF_040882205.1 Hyphomonas sp. | reverse complement strand
CCCTGAAGCATACCGGTTACCGGCGCGAGATCGGATACCTCAAGCCGCTGATGCGCACGGCCTTCCTGCGCAAGCACGGACTGGAATTCCGCGAGGACATGCGCCTTGCGGAAGACTACGAATTTTATGCGCGTGCACTGATGGCCGGTGCAAGGCTCGAAGTCATTGATCCGTGCGGATACATTGCGCTCAACCGGGAAGGTTCACTCTCCAAGGCGGTGCCCACCAGGGCAATGGAGAAGGTGGTGGCGGCTGACCAGGCGCTACTTTCGGAGCCTGGCCTTCCAGTCGGCGCCCGCGCAGCCCTTTGCGAACACCTGACGCAGTCGCTGATCGACCTGCAGTGGATGCGCCTCATCGACGCCGTGCGCGCGCGCAGTCTTCCGGCAGCCTTCGGCGTATTCATGGCGCGGCCCGCCATCTCAGCCGGAGTGATGTTACGCCTCGTGAAGCACATCCTGAAGATTCCGATCTATCCGGAAGAGCGCGGCAAAACAGCGCCCGCCTGATACCGTCAGCGCACGTCGTACTTATCAGTCTTGCGGTCGCCCAGCAGGATGCGTTGTTCCAGCCGGCGACGCAGGGCGGCGTAGTAGGCTTCCAGGAACTCAAGATCCGTTTCGCCTTCGGTTAGCGTCCAGGTGATCTTCGTTCGGATACGTGAGGCAACCTGAGCCTTGATTCCCGGTGTGGACTGGCGGAGCACATCTTCGAGAACATGTAGTTCGTGAATGCCGTAGGCTTCGGTTTGGGCAGGTGTAAAAGCGAAGCGCGAATTCGTCTCGGGCCGGGCTGCGGCGGAGGTGATATCCTGCATCAGCTTCGCTCTGGGCGCCTTGATCACCCATGTGCCCGCGATCAGGTCACCAACCCTCATCTTGTCCTTGTTGAATATCGGGAAAAGCAGGAAAATCCCGGACCAGATGAACCCGAACAGACCCATCCATGCGCCCATCTGATCGCCGCCCATCATCGCGAACTGGAAGGGCAGGCCGATCTCGATCTCGCGAATGAAGTTGCGCGCGAGCACTGAATTGGCCGTCAGCCGTCCCCCATCGCGCGCCGCAACCCGCAGGCCAAGAACGCGCTTTCCAGGCGTCGCTGCGCGTTGCCCGATCTCAAAGAAGATATAGTAGAAGTTTCGTACAAAGAAAAAGAACACAAGCCAAAAGGCAAAGGCGACATTTGCGCTGCCCGGGCTGAGGGCGCCGATGATGAAGCTTAGGCCAAGGCCGGTGGCGATGACGATGGCCCACTGGATGGCAATATCGATCAGGAACGCCCCGGCCCGTTCCGAGGCGCTCGCAAGGCGTAGCTGGATGGCTGCACCTTCCGGTGTTACGAGGCGGCGCACCATCTTGGAGACGCGCATTTCCTCCGCCATACGCGCGCGGCGCTGCACGGCGGCCTCCATGCTGAGGCCGGGGCGGCGGGTCGTGTCTACAGGCTTGAGGGGCGGCGCGGCGGTCATGCATCCGGCGCCTTCCGCGGTATGTAGAAATAAATAAGCCAGATGACGAGCGTACTGCCGGCTACAGCGTAGCGGACCACATCCGAGTTGATCAGCTGTCGGCCAAAGCCTTCAAGGATCGCGGCGATGATCAGCATCACGACGCACCCCATCGCCATCGTCGCTGCCTTCTGGCCGGCCACGCGCGCCGAGGCGAGCCGCGTGCGCCCGCCCGGAAAGGCCACTGCGCCGCCGATGACAAAACCGGCCGCGCCCGCTAGCACGATGGCGAAAAGTTCTGTCACCCCGTGGATCATCAGCCAGCCGGTGAATTCGTAACCGAGCCCCTTGTCCCAGAACACCGCATACATCGAGCCAATCATCACACCATTATACACAAGCAGCCAGGCTGTCGGAATGCCGAACGCAAAGCCGAGAGCAAATGCAAACAGCGCGATCTGCGCATTGTTGTTGAACAGGAAACTCGAAAAGGCCGTGAGCTGACCCTCTCCGATATCACCTTCCTCAATGTAGATCGTGCTGCGCAGGTACTCGGCCGTCGCATCCGGATTGCGTCCATCGAAGAAGTTCTGTCCATGGAAGGTCCAGAACCACTCCATGTCCTGCAGGCACAGGAAAAATGCGAGCGCCAGGCCGCCGAAGAAGAAAAAGGTCGCGAGCAGGGTCGGCCAGAGCGATTGGCGCACTGCTGCCGGCCAGTCCTGCCGCAGAAACATCATCATCCGTTCGCCGAGCGTCGTACGCGCGCCGTAGACGAAGAAGTAGGACCGCGTGCAGAGGCTCTCGAGATAATTTATGACGTTCTGATCCAGCGAGATCGACCGCGCCACCGACAGCGATGACACAGCCTGCCGGTAGAGCCGGGGCAGGGCCAGCATCTGCTCGTCCGACAGGTTTTTTACGCCGCCATTCTCGGCCTTGGTGAGGATCAGGTCGAGGCGTTGCCAATCGGCCTGGCGCTCTTCGCGGAACCGGTAGGATTTCAGAAGGTCGCTCAAAGCATGTCCCTCTGCTTGATCTGTAGGTAGCGCGAGACGAGTTCGGCGCTAAAGGCTTCCGGCGTCGTCTCGATGATCTGCACGCCGAGGCGCTGCAACCGGCGGAACACGACATCCCGCTCCGCGAGCAGGGTGTCAGCGATCACCGCCCGCGCAACGTCCTGGGCGCTGTCGGGCGGTGCATCCGCCATCTGGGAAAGCGCGGAATCCTCGAATGTGGCAAACAGTACGAGATGCCGGTCGGTGAGACGCTTCACGTTCTCGAGCATCAGTTCTGCCGAAATCGTATCGACAAAATCCGAGAAGATGATGATCAGGCTGCGCCTTTTCAGCTGCGCGCCGAGGTTCGACAGGGCGAGGGTGAAATTTGCTTCGTCGTCTGAGTAATCAAGCTCCGCCGCTATGGCCTGCGCCTTCGAAAAGCTGCTCGTACCCGTCAGGAAGCCGCTGTTGAGCCCTGGGCGTGCGGAGAAACCGTAGAGCATTGCCCGGTCGCCGTTGCGCAGGGAGACATAGGTCAGCAGCAGGCCCGCCGTCACGGCCCGGTCGATCTTCGGCACGCCGGCCAGCGGCTCGCTCATCAGGCGCCCGGTATCGAAGGCAAACACGATGTTATGGTTGCGCTCGGTCTTGAATTCCTTAGCCAGCAGGTGGCGGTGGCGGGCCGAATGTTTCCAGTCTATAGCGCGCCGGTCCATCCCGGAGGAAAACTCGCGCAGCGCATCGAACTCGCTGCCATCGCCGCGCTCGATCTGTGTCTTGATGCCGAACTCCGCATCGCGCGAAAACAGCCGGATGGCCTCATCGCGTACCCAGCGCACATTAGGCGTCACCGGGACGTCGAGGTCGAACTTCTGGATATGCCGCTTCTGGATCAGGCCGAGTGGCCCTTGCCAGCGGCTCCACAGCTGCACAATTTTCGCCACGCCCCGGCGCGATGGCGTCACACTGATCGTGTACGAACGGCTCCGCCCCTCCCAGCCGCGCAGACCCTGCGGCGGCAAGACGCCTAACACAGCATTGGTTTCCAGCTGGATTTCGATCCGCTCCGGCAGCGGGCCGGACAAAAAGCCAAGCTCCAGCGACAGCTCATCCGCGCTGCCCACATAAAGCAGAGGCGGCACCTCAACCTTTGCGGAATAATGCCGGACCGAGGCGCTGAGACGCGTGTCCACCGCAATCAGCGCGCTAACTCCCGCAATCCAGCCCGCCGAAAAAATCCAGAGGCTCGGCGCCAGTAGCGCCATGGCCACAAGGATCGGCAGCCCCAGCAGCATCAGGAAGATCGCGCGCAGGGTTGGGGAGATCACCGCGGCGCCGCCGTCTGTTCGATGATACCGAGCAGTGTTTCCTCCGTAGTCCGACCTTCTATGTCTGCCGCGGGCGAGAGCAGCACGCGGTGGCGCAGGGTGGGTAGGGCGAGGTTCTTCACATCATCCGGGATCACGAAGTCGCGCCCGTCAAGCGCGGCGCGCGCCCGGGCCGCCGTAGCCAGCGCCGCTGCAGCGCGCGGGCTGGCGCCGGTCTCCAGCGCCGGGCTGTTGCGGGTCGCGCGCACGAGATCAACGATGTACGCAATGATGTCTTCATTGATGCGCGCTGCTGCGACCGCATCAACGGCCGCGTCAAGTTCGGCCGGCGAGATCACCGGCTGAATTCCGAACGCATCCGGCGTTTTCATGCCGGTCCGCGTGCCGTGCTGTGACACGATCTGCAACTCTTCCTCGCGGCTCGGATAGTCCAGCGTATGCTTGAACAGGAAACGGTCGAGCTGCGCCTCCGGTAACGGATAGGTCCCTTGCTGCTCAATCGGGTTCTGCGTCGCGATCACCGTGAAGCGTGGGTTCAGCACATAACTGACGCCGTCAATCGTCACTTTGCGCTCCTGCATCGCTTCCAGCAGCGCGGCCTGCGTTTTTGGCGGCGTCCGGTTGATTTCGTCGGCAAGCAGGATGTCCGTGAAGATTGGGCCCTTGGTCAGGCTGAACTGGTTGGTCTGGAAGTTGAACAGGTTCGTACCCAGAACATCGCCCGGCATCAGGTCTGGTGTGAACTGGATGCGGCCGAATTGCAGCGAGATGGCCTTGGAGAAACACTGCGCCAGCAAAGTCTTCGCTGTGCCCGGCGCGCCTTCCAGAAGGACGTGTCCGGATGAAAACAGCGCGACCAGCAGAAGGTCCAAGGTGGCGTCCTGCCCGATGATCGCCTTGCGCACTTGCGTGCGTATGCGGTCGGCGAGGTTGCGGATATCAGATACGCTCATGTCGTGTCCTCCTGATGATTTCCTTGCGCCAGCGATAGAGTACCCGCGCTTTGGCGAGCAGGTCATCGCGGCTTGCGGCGGGCTCTTTCAGCTCCGCCTCCATTTGCGAAAAGACGCGGCCCGTTTCCGTATCCGGCCCCAGCCGGTCAAACATGTCGGACACCTGTGCTTCGGTCAGCGTGCGCGGCGCGCCGATTTCGCGGGCAAGACGCCGGCGCACCAGGGCGAGAAAGCCGGGAGCCATTCGCGCCTCACGCCGCGCCATGGTGACGAGGCCCGCTGAATTGTCGGCCAGCGCCTGTTTGCCGAGTGCAATGGCACGTTCTTCCGTGCGCGGCGGCCCGAACCGGATCGTTGCGGCCCAGCCGAGCAGCATCACAGCAGCCAGCGCTACAAGCGTCACGCCAATATAGGGCACACTGAACATCATCTTCAGCAGGTTCTCGGACCGCTCGAACCCGTGCAGGGTTGCGTCCAGAAAGATTGGTTCAGCGCGATCGTAGCGAAGGTAATCCACCAGCTGCAAGGCGAAGCGCGCATTCTCGCGCTGCGCGAGGCCGAACGTGTTCAGCAAGTCCGGATCGCTTAGGATATAGAAGCTGCGCGTCTCGTCATAAGCCAGCAAGGCGCCGCCATCGGTGCCGATCACGGTTTCCAGAGATGGATCGCGGATCAGCTGCAGCACGACATCCGGTTTGATCGCCACCGCGCCGAATGGCGTGTCGACCTCGCGCGGCGGCGGCACACGTAAAATCTCCGCATTCGGATAGATCTCGCTCAGCTCGTCATTCAGCGCCCGGGCTTCGATGAAGCGCGTGTCTGCCTGGCGCGCCGGATTGAGAGGGTCCGTCCGTCCCCACCACTTCGGCAGCACCGCCAGCGTTGTCGGCTGCAGGCGGCTGTCTTCGAGCAAGTTCAGACTGCCATAGGCCGGCAGCGTGAGGATCATCATGCCCCAGTCACGCGAGTCCAAAGCGCTCTCAAGCCGCGAGACCTCGACCGGATAGCCCGCGCCTTCCAGCAGTCGCACGAGCCCGTTATAGCCGAGCGCAGATGTTGAATAGGGATGGTCGCCCGCCTGGTTACGGTCGCGCAATTCCGGCGCCCACCCGGCCATCACCAGAACCGCGCCGAACGAGATCGCCGCTACGCCAATGAGGACCGCGACAACGCGCGCCGAAAAGGGCGAGGACGACGCCTGCGGTGCCCTCATGCCCAGCCCTCGCCGAAGGCAAAGTCTTCATAGCTGCGGCGCGCTTCCTGCCAACCATCGGCGTCTACCGCCCGTCCGCCGAAGAAGCTGCGTTCCACCACCATGATGATCGGTTTCAGCCCGCGACGCGCCCGTTCCGGCAGCTTGCCCAGCCCGGCAATCTCGCGCGCTGTCAGCGAAGTGGGCACGCCGCCTTCGACGCGCTCCTGAATGTCTTCGATGGAGCGGAAGAGGAGGAGATGCACCGCCTCTGCAAACCGTCCCTGCCGTGCGAGCGCATCGGCCTCTTCGATCAGCGAGCGGGCCGCCGCAGCGTCGGGGCGCAGATCCACAAGAACATCGTCCGCAGACTTGTCCCTTGCTTCCTTCTTGCCCCCAATGCGCAGCCGTATCGCCTCCCCGAACAGGAAGTAGAGCAACCCCGCAACGACCAGCGCGGCGGCGATCCAGAACACGATCTGGAAAACTGGCCCCAGCGCCTGCAGGAAGTTGCCGAAAGCCCTCAGCCAGCCCGGGTCCTTGGGGGGCGGGGTTACTTCTATTTCTTCTTCCGGCCGCTCCAGCTGTAGCACACCGTCGGCCAGGTAGGCCCGGTGCGCGCGGTCCACCGCCGCGAGGTCGGTTTGAATGGCGCCGATAGCGGCGCTCTCTTCGTCCGCGAACACCTCGACTTCATCGAACACGAGAGGCTCGCCCGAGGGCACGTCATGTTCGGATTGGGCAAAGGCCGGAAACGCAAGCAACAGGCAGAGGCCCAGTGCACCCAGAGGCGTCCTCAACCTGTTCATCAGGGACCGACCCTCCTCGCGATTCTGCCTTACCTCCCGAGCATGGACTATTTCAGAGGACGCGGCCCTCTTCAACGGGCACTTGCGGTGAAGTGCCCTGTGGAGGTACAGGCGCCGGGTGACCGCAGAGAGGCAGGGTATGGACAAGGCCGAGGCATATCGCCAGCTAACCGAAGAGATCGCCAGTGTCGTGGCTGGCGAAACCTCCGAAACCGCGCGCTATGCGAGCGCGGCGTGCCTGCTCACACTTGCCTTCAAGCCCCGTTTCTTCTGGACCGGGTTCTATCTCGTCGACCCGCTGAAGCCGAATGAACTCGTCGTCGGCCCCTACCAGGGCACGCTCGGCTGCCTGCGCATTCCGTTTGGAAAAGGCGTCTGCGGCCATGTCGCGGCCACTCGCGCGCCGATCATCGTGCCGGACGTCCACGAATTTCCCGGCCACATAGCCTGCGACTCTGCCTCGAACTCGGAAATCGTCGTGCCGGTGTTCAAGCCGGATGGCAGCTTCGCCGGCGTGCTGGATGTCGACTCGACCGAACATGACGCCTTCGACGCCGTGGATCAGGCCGGCCTGACAGAAATCTGCCGGATCCTACTCACCGCCTAGGGATCGTGAACCCACGGTTTCCAGCGTTTCCGGTTCCGGCGGCGGGGGCGGGGCAGGCGGCAGACCCGCCATCGCCTCAATGCGCTCGCCAAGGGCCTCTTCCAGAATGTCGAGCTTTCGGGCGCGCAGACCCTCGATCGGCTCGGGCACGGCGTCCAGCTTCAGCCAGGTATCTGCTTGCGGCGTCGTCACCGGCCATTCGGGCAGGCCTTCTGCGTTCGGATTTCCCGTCCGCGCAAAGTTCGCCCAGTAATTGCCCATCCGGTCCGTCAGCTTTCGGTCACCGGCGGTCAGCTTCATGCCGCGCAGATGGCTGTCGAATACGAACGAAATCTCGGCGGCGTGGAAGGCACCGATGGTCTGCTTTCCCGAAGGCGGCACGCGCGTGAAGTGATAGAGGTAGGTCGGCGCACCGGACTGGGCATTCTGGCGCCCGGTGAAGCGCATGTGCACGCCGAACATGTCATCGCCCAACATGTCAATTGCGCCTTTGTCCCATTTTTCCAGCGAGTCCATTTCATACAGGGCCTGTAGCGCCTTGGCGGGGTTCTGGCCGAACACTTCGGCCAGCGCCTTCTCACGTTCCTCCAGCGTCCCGGTAATCTGTGGGCGGACAATCGTGGGCGACCGGATCGTGTCATAGAACAGCGAGGCCTCGTCGGCATTGTAACCGGCAATCATCGGCACGCTCGGCACGTCGCCATCTCGGAATGCAGCGCCGATGGCGCGTGGCATCAGGCGGCCATCCACGACCGGCAGGAAATAGCCGTTGAGATCGCCGCGCGCATCCGAGCGCGAGATGATCGCCGCCGCCGGAATCGCGCGCAGATCCTTTGCGGTTGCCGCCGGCGGGGCCAGTGTGGAGAGGAATTCCATACCGGCTTCCTCGGCGCTCAGGATGCCGGGGAAGGGCGAGCGTTTCAGGTGCAGCATGTTGCCCGTGCTGGCACCGCTTTGCAGGATCACCTTGTGGAAGAGCCCGTCCGCCGAGGGTAGCGCCATCAATTCCGTGATCGACTGAGCGCCTGCGCTCTCGCCGAAGACCGTGACATTCTGCGGATCGCCGCCAAAGGCCGCGATATTGTCACGCACCCAGATGAGCGCCGCCGCCTGATCCAGCAGACCATAATTGCCGGACGTGCCGGTTTCCTCGGTCAGGGCAGGGTGGGCCAGATATCCGAAGGCGCCCAGCCGGTAGTTGATGGTGACCAGCACCAAACCTTTCTCTACCAGGGCATTGGATTGGTAAATCGACTGCGAGCCCGAGCCATACTGGTGTGCGCCGCCATGCAGCCACACCATGACCGGCTGCTTTTCCGTGCCCTTCAGATTGCCCGTGCGTACGTTCAGCAGCAGGCAGTCTTCCGATTCCGGCGGCGTCGCCTGCGCCGAGATGGCTATCCGGGCGCCCACGCGCTCGATGAACGAAAGGCCGAGGCCATCGATGATCTGGTTGACGAAGCTGCCATACCTGGTGCGCGGCTGGATGCACTCCGGCCCGAATTCGCGCGTATCGCGCGAGGTCGCGCCCCATTGCGGCGGCGGAGCCGGCGGGCTCCAGCGCCTGGCAGAGGCATAGGGGATGGCGTTGAATAAGCGGATATCAGAATTGTGGCGGTCGATGCCGCCAATCACGATGCCCTGATGGATCCGGACAGGCTCCGAAATTTCCAACGGCTTCGGAGGTTGGCGCAGCGTAAACCAGCCATAGGCTGCCGCTGCCGCCAGAATAAAGAACAGGACTATACTTAAGCGACGCATGGTGAGTTTCCCGGGCCCGGGTTGACAGCAATATACGAACGCGGCCCGGCTGTCATGAACAGTCCGCAGGACGGGAAATTCAGGGCTTATCAAGCGCCGCGAGGGTCGCCGCCACGAGGTCTGCGACCGGCTCGACCCCGCAGGCAAAGCGGATAAACCCGGCTGGCACGCGATCGCCCCACCGGATCCGGCACTCTGCGCTGGAATGCACGCCGCCGAAGCTGGTCGCCGCCGCCGCCAGCGGATGGCGCTCGATGAACCCTTCCGCCGCTTCCCGGCTCTCGAGGCAGAAGCTGACGATCGGGCCATAGCCCTTCATCTGCCGACGCGCGACCGCGTGCGCCGGATCGCCCGCAAGTCCGGGATAGCGCAGCCCGCTCACGCGCGGATCACCGCTGAGCGCCGTTGCAATCGCCATCGCATTGGCGTTCGCCCGCGCCACCCGCAGTTCGAGTGTCTCCAGCCCCCGGTGCAGCAGGTAAGCATCGAACGGGCTCACAACTGCGCCCGCCAGGCGCCGCCAGGTCCGCACGGGCGCCATCAGCGCCCCGTTGCGGCTTGCCACGTGCCCGGCCAGGATATCTGAATGCCCCGCCATCGCCTTGGTATCGGCCATCACCGAAATGTCCGCTCCCAGATCAAGCGGGCGCTGGCACAGCGGCGAAGCGGTTGTGTTATCGGCCACAAGGATCGTCCCCGCCGACTTGGCTTTCGCCGCTACCGCCGCAATGTCGCACACGTCTAGTCCCGGGTTTGAAGGGGTCTCGATCAGCGCCAGCTTCACGCCTGTGAAATCCGCCGCCGCGAAATCTGCTGTGGCCACAGCCTGCACATGCACGCCCATCGGCTCCAGCTGCGCCGCCAGAAGCGCGCGCGCATTGTAGTAGCCATCTGAATGCACCAGCATACGGTCACCGGGGCGCAGGTGCGCATAGAACACTGATGCAATTGCCGACATGCCGGAGGGAAACAGCACCACATCGGCATCCTCGATGATGCCGATTTCCTCTTCCACTTCCTCGACCGTCGGGTTGCCGTTGCGGCCATAGAAATGCGTGCCGTCCGGATCGCCCGGCTGGTGGAAGGTCGACGAAGCGATGATCGGCAAGGCCGCCGGCTCGCCTTTGGAAATGCGCTGCGTGCGATGATGCAGCAGGCGTGAAATCGGGGAATAGGGGTTAGTCAAAGAATCCCGGCTCCTTCGCCAATCGGTCCGCGCAAAGCGGCTCTATCATCTGCGCCGAGCGCGTTCCAGCCCGCCCGCAGCGTGTCGAGGCACTTCGCCTGATACTTGAACACGCTTTGCCTATAGCGCTGGTGTTCCAGCGTCACTTCGAAGCTTTCTTGCCCCCCCGCCAGCGCGTTTGCATTGGCTTGCAGGAAGGGCAGGTAGGTGTCCCCCGCCTGCGCCAGCAGGGCCTTCACCGGCGCCGTCGCAATCGCCGCGCCAGGCTCCAGCCATTCGCCGTCCAGCCCGCTGGCATCATCGGCAAGGTCCAGCCAGCGATAGAGGTAAGGCGTGTCCTCCCGCAACCAGGCCATTGGAGTCGGGTCCACGCTCATCACCTTCAGCTGCCCGTAGAGCGCAATGTCCGCCAGCGAGATGCGGTCGCCGAACAGGAACCGCGTCGGCCCTGTCGCCATCGCTTCCAGCGCCTTGCACGTCCGCTTCCAGCTTGCCTCAATTACCGGCGCCGTCTCCGGCGTGCAACCTACCAGCGCCATCCGCGAAATCTGCCGTGAGCGGATCATCTCCGCATTGCGCTCAACGCCCTCGCGCCCCGCATTCGGCAGCGAGTCGAACATCAGCCAGTTGGCGCACCATTTGGCGTCCTCGGGATAGAACCAGCGATAATGGAACATCGCCTTCATGAACCATTCATCCGCCATGTCCTCAATCAGCAGGCAGACGAAACGAAGCCTCGGATCGGTCGGCACCAACGCCCGGCCTTCGCCTTCAAGGCCAAGCAGGAAAGGCGTCGAGTCATTCGTCCAGCTGCCGTCCGGCGTGCGGATCAACGGGATCACCTTCGCCTTCACGTTCGGCATAACCCGGCCGCGGTCCTCCGCCGTCATCCCAGTCCAGGTATGCGGCAAACGCTTGGCCCGCAGCGCCGCCCGAACTTTGAGCGAGTAGGGCGAGCCCAGCGCGCCATAGACATCATATCGGCTCATGCCTTTTGTCCTCCCGCCCATGTTGGCCGCGTCACGATCAGCTCCTGGCAGAGCAGGCCGGCCTCCCGGTGACGCGCCATTTCGTTGTAGTCCCTGTGGTTCAGTGCGGCGATGAAGGCCTGCCGGTTCGGGAAATGGTTCACCAGCACCCCGTCCCAGTCCCCGCCGCCGATGAAGTAGCGCTCGGTGTCACCCAGCAGCAGGGTGACCCCGCCCAGGTCCACCATCGCCGCCGTAAACGCCTCCGAATAGCGTGCATAGGCTTCCCGCCCGCTGATGTCTTGTCCATGCTCGGGGTCGCCAGGCTTGTATTCCGCCTTGATACGGAATTTCAGCAGGTTCACCTGCGCCACGGGCCCGTCATGCGGATCGTTCCGGAAGGCGCGGAACTGCGCGGCGGTTGGCTGGAAAGCAGGCATTGCGGCGTCTCCGTGTGATGGCCGACACTAGCCCGGATTGCGGCCCTGTCACCTTCGGGTACGGGCCATGGTGTATCGATTTTTCTTCCCTTTTGAAACCTGGGTGTGATTTTCTCACCTTTGTCCACAGGAGGGCCGACACATGCTTCGCACCATCTTCCTCGTTGCCGCAGCGCTTATGGCCGTCATTCTCGGCGCAGCCTGGTGGCTTCTGATCGCCGACTCCAAAGCGCCCGAAACCGCGCCCGGCCTGTTCGCCGTCGAAGACTGGCGCGCACTCATGCCGGAAGATGCCTCCACCCTGCCAACCGAAATCCGCGTGCTCGAAGTCGGCCGCGACAAGGCGCCCGGCTTCGCCGCCCGCGCCGGCGGCTTCGGCACCGACTGGAACACCACCTACAATTCTATCCAGATCGTCTGGCCGGACCGCACGCTGGTCATCGACGGCGCGGTCGACGCCGACACCGCCATCGGCATGAAACAATCCGAAGCCGACTGGGCCTTCGACGAACCCGCCTATGAAACGCTCCTCGCCGCCATGCTCGCCGCCGATCAGGTGCTGATCACCCACGAGCATCTGGATCACGTCATGGCCGTCGCGCGCCACCCGGACCCCGCCGCCCTCGCGCCCCGCCTCGTGCTAAACGCGCCCCAGATCGCGGCACTTGCGGTCTTCGCCCGCGGCACGCTTGACCCCGCCATTGCAAACCTGGCGCCCCGCCTCGACGGCACCGTTCAGCTGGTCGCCCCCGGCGTGGTGATTGTCCCGGCCCCCGGCCATACGCCCGGCAGCCAACTGGTCTTCATCCGCACCCGGGACGGCCGCGAAACCCTGCTGATCGGGGATGTCGCGTGGTCTCTTGATGCGGTGGAAATGCTCACCACACGCCCCGTGCTGACCCAGTATATGATCTTCGATCCCAACGAGGACCGCGCCGCCGTCAAGGCCCAGCTGCGCGCCCTGCACGACCTGATGGCCACCAATCCGGACCTGATCGTCATCCCAGCCCATGACGGCAACCTGATCGTCGGCCTCATCGCCGACGGCCATCTCACCGAAGGCTTCCGGAACTGATCCCATGGCCTGGTTCATGATGAAACTGATCCCTCCCCGCGCCACCTTCCTGAGCGATGCCACCCCCGCCGAAACGCAAGCCATGGGCCGCCATGCGAGCGATATCCGGGTCCTGATCGGGGTGGGCGAACTCCTCGCCGCCGGCCCGGTCAACGACCCCTCCGGCGCCTGGGGCTTCGCCGTCGCCGACGCCCCGGACGCCCCCACCGCGATGAGCTGGGGGCAGGCACACCCGGTCGGCCTGTCCAACATCGGCTTCCGCCGGGACGTTTTCCCGATCCTGTCGCTGCTCCTCCCGGAAACCTGACACCTCACCTTCTTGCTTGATCTTCCCCGCGCGGCGCGCCACATCGCCCGCTGATCCCAATTCCATGTCCACGAAGGAACCTCCGCCCATGGCCGGTCCCCAATACGTCTTTCACATGCAGGGCCTCACGAAGGCCTATCCCGGCGGCAAGAAGGTGTTCGAGAACATCCACCTGAGTTTCCTGCCGAGCGCCAAGATCGGTGTCGTGGGCGTCAATGGCTCGGGTAAATCGACCCTGCTGCGCATCATGGCCGGCGTCGACAAGGACTTCGTCGGCGAGGCCTGGGCCGCTGACGGCGTAAAGGTCGGCTACCTCCCTCAGGAACCAAAGCTCGATCCCACCAAGAACGTCTTCGAGAACATCGCTGCGACTTGCCCGGAAAAGATGATGGTCGACCAGTTCAACGAAATCTCGATGAAGCTCGGAGACGACTATTCCGACGAGCTCATGGAAGAGATGACCAGACTGCAGGAGCGGATCGACGCTGCCGATGCCTGGGACATCGATTCCAAGATCGAGATGGCGATGAACGCCCTGCGGTGCCCGGAAAACGACGCCGACGTCACGACGCTGTCTGGCGGCGAAGTCCGCCGCGTCGCCATCTGCCAGCTGCTCCTGTCAAAACCCGACATGATCCTGATGGATGAACCGACCAACCACCTCGACGCCGAAACCGTCGGCTGGCTTCAGAACTACCTGATCAACTTCGCCGGCTGCGTCATCCTCGTCACCCATGACCGCTACTTCCTCGACGATATCACCAACTGGATCCTCGAACTCGACCGCGGCCGCGGCAACCCGTTCCAGGGCAACTATTCCGGCTGGGTCGAACAGAAGGCCAAACGCATGAAGCAGGAAGCGC
>NZ_JBBEBT010000297.1:0-2180 GCF_040882205.1 Hyphomonas sp. | reverse complement strand
CAGTCGGCGGAGGCGGTGTCCATCACTTCGTAAGAAGGGCGCTCGGTCTCCGGGATATCGGCGGCGAACTTCGCCGAGGTGATGTAATTCTGCCCGAGGTTCGAACGGCGGTATTGCGACATCTGGTAGGCGAGTTCGGGGTCCTCGCCGAACAGGGCGTTTGCCTCTTCTTCCGTAAACGGATCAACGCGGGGGAGGCGGTGGAGATGTTCCATGCCGGCGATGACGCGGCCGAAGATCGTGTAGTTGCGGTCAAGGTAGCGGCGCGGCTGGAGGGGGAAGTAGATTTCGGTACTGCCGGTATCCGGCGCGTCATCGCGCGCCATGCCGAGGGCGCCGGGGCAGTTCATCAGCCATTCCTGGCTGCCATCGCGGCCGACGGCGAAGCCCGCGCGGTGACCGGCTTCGGGGGCGAACAGGTCTGCGCTGCCAAGGGGGGTGAAACCGTCTGCTGGCACGGCGCGTTCAGATTCGAAGGGGACGTTTTCCCAGGGCTTGCTGGCCATCGGGAATTCGCGGCCGGCCTGCGCGACATGGCCGTCGACTACGCGGTAGAAATACTCGCCGTCATAGAAGCCTTCGGCGAGGAGTTGGTGCAGGCGCGCGACATGAGCGGGCGCAGCGTCCGGGAAAATCTCAACCGCGACCGTGCCGGTGGGCAGTTCCATGAGAATCAGGTTTTCCGGATCGACCGCGCGCCAGGCGGGGGCGGCTTGCGCCGCGGCGGGCGCCTCGGCGAGGGAGACGGGCATGCTGGTGCAGGCAGCGAGGGCGAGGGCGGTTAGGGCGAGGGCGCGTTTCATGGGCGAACTGTTCCCCGGTGCGCGGGCGGCGTCAATCGGCTTCGATTGATTAGGCGGCGTGTGCGGCATATTCACGGCGCATGGAACGTATCACCCTGTCTCGCCCGCCCTTGCCGAAACTGCCGCTGGAAGGCGGGTGCCATTGCGGCGCCGTGCACTACAAATTGATAGCAAAGCCGATGGCGGTGAATGCGTGCCATTGCGACGATTGCAAGCGGCTGGGGGCGGCGGGCCATACGGGCTTTACCTGCATGTGGCGCGCGGCGCGCTGGAAATCCGCGGCGGGGCGCGCGACAGGTTCGTCCGGACCGGCGGCAGCGGCAACGCGATTCCCATCGAGCGATGTGCGGCGTGCGGCACGCGGAGGTGGCACCTGCCGGAGGTGGCGCCGGATCTCGTGATCCTTTGTGCGGGCACGCTGGACGACAGCCGCTGGGCGATTCCGACTTCGCATATCTTTATCGAGTTTGCGGCGGCTGACGCCGTGGCGGCGGAGTATGCGATTGCGGTGGAGGGATTCCAGACGACGCGGCCGGCGCTGTGGGAGAAGTTCAGCGAAATCTATCATTGAGCGCGGCGAGGCTGGCGCGCCAGGCATTGGCGAGGTGGCCTTGCGTCGCCTGAAGCGGGAAGCCGTGGCGGGCGACATGGCCGTGCGGGACGGTGTTCCAGCCGCGGTGGGTGACAGTGACGCGGGTGTCTTCGCCGGCGGCCCGGAACGTGACTTCGACGGATGTGACCTGATCCGGCGTGACGTTTGCCTGGCGCCAGGTGAAGGCGAGGCGCTGGCCGCGCTCCCATTCGGTGACGCGGCCGATCTCGAAGACCTTGCCGGAGGCAAGCGTGGTGATCAGGCCTTCGCGGTTCTCGAAACTCAGCGCGCCGTCGCCGCGCGGGGTGAGCTGGAAAAGGGCGCTGGGGCGCCAGGATATTCTAATATCGTACGTACACGAATCAAATTTTTATTCCGGTGTGGCCGGAACGTGGATGGCGACGAGGACAGCGCTCACTTGCGCTTCTTTTCGATATGCGTCTTGAAGGTGGTGAGCTGGGCGGCCCAGATTTTCTCGGTCTCGGCGAGCCAGAGTTTGAGATCGGTCATGCCGCCCTCCTTCAGGGTGTAGATGCCCACACGGGCATCGAACTCGGGATGCGCCTCCTCGACGAGGCCGCCCTGCTTGAGGATGCGCAGGTGGCGGCTCATCGCGGGGGCGGGCAAGCCGAGCGCCTCGGCGAGTTCTCCCGCGCGGCGCCCGTCAGGATCGGCGAGGGCCGTAAGGGTAGCGTTCAGGGGGGGCTCATGCCGGACGATGCTCCGTGCCGGGACCATAGGTGAACCCGAGCAGCTTGCCGGGCGTGCGCGCGAGGGCGCGTTGC
>NZ_JBBEBT010000296.1:0-2180 GCF_040882205.1 Hyphomonas sp. | reverse complement strand
CGGCTTTGCCAGCCGCATGAACCCGCTCAACCTGCCCGCCGGCATGTTGCAGGACTCGGTCAACATGCGCCTTGACCGCGGCGTGGCCCAGACGCGCCGGGGCTCCAAGCGCCTGACCGACAACATCGGCACAACCAACGCCCCGCTCACCTTGGATTTCCCGCTTGGCTTCGACAAGGTTGTCACGTCGATCACCGCAGTGGGCACCCTCGCCACCGCCACCGTGACGGCCCACGGATACGTTGATGGCGACCGCGTCAACATCCGCGGGGCGATCGGGCCGAATGGCGTCTTTTACAACGGCGACTTCATCATCAGTAACGTGGCCACCGACACCTTTGACTACACCGTGACGGGCACACCAGGCAATAGTGCGGACGGCACGTTGTTCGCTAACAACGGTCCAATCGTCAGCAGCACCTACGAAGGCGGACTGTATGCGGCGGGGATCTTCAGCTCGGTCAATTACCAAAACGCCCAAGAGTATGTTGTGCTGGCCGGCGAGGATCGCGCCTTCTTTTGGCGCCAGAGCGGGCTGGATGACCGCGGCTACCCCTCTGGCGGCATCGACGAAAAGATCACGGGCACAGACCGCGTGAGCATCGTGCAGGCGTTTAACCGTCTCTACATTTTGCGCGAGGCGGCGCAGACGGCGGGCACGGAGTTTGCCGGCGTGCTGGTCGGAGCCAGCGCTGGCACCTTCACCGTGACCATCGCCACACCGGCCGTTGTGACCAAGGATGCGCACGGCTTGGAGGACGGCATGGCAGTCACGCTGGCCACGACCGGGGCGCTGCCGACCAACCTTGTGGCGGGCACGGTCTACTACGTCATTAACAAAACGGACGACACCTTCCAGCTCTCGGCGACCAGCGGCGGCGCGGCCATCAATACCGCAGGCAGCCAGAGCGGCGTGCATACGCTGACGCCAGTATCCGCCGTAGTGAGCGGCACCACGGCCACAATCTTTTGCAAAAACCACGGCTACGTCTTCGGCCACAGGGTGCGCTTGGAAAATGGCGGGCGGGCCGCCTTTGACCGCCACGAATACGACGTGCTCAACAGCCCCGCCGCCACCACGCACACCTTTGCCATCACCGTGCCCAGCGGCACACTCAACGATACCAACTCCTCGGCCAACCGCATCACCCGCCGGGTGCATCCGCCGATCTACTGGGACGGTGGGGTGGGCAACTTTGTGCGGGCGCGGGGCGGCGTGCCCCCTGGGCTCGGCGCGAGTTACCGCAGCATGCCCTCGGTCGGCTGGGCCAGCTACATCAACAACCGGCTCATCCTGCCGGACGGCAAGGACCAAGTGCTGATTAGCGACGTGCTTGACGCCGATGTCTATGATCCCTTCTGGCAGTCGTTTCGGCTGGGCGCGGGCGGTCCTGACCGCATCGTGGCGGTGCATCCTTGGGTGGAGGGCGCTGCGCTCATTTTCTGTCGCAGCAGCATCTGGCTGGCCATTATCTCGCAGTTGCCCTCGACCGACGGCACGGCCATGGCGATCAACACGGCGGTAAGCAAGGTGGAGTTGCTGACCAACGAGATCGGCTGCTCGGCCCGCAACAGCATCGTCACGGCGGGGCGGTATGTTTTCTTTCTTTCCGACGCTGGCATCTACCGCCTCGACACCCAGTTGGATCTGAAGCTCCGCGGCGACACCCGGCCGCTCTCCGAGCCGATTGCCGACCAATTCTCCCAAGTGGTGCAGTCGCGGGTCGAGGACAGCGCCTTCGCCGTGTGGCACAATAACCGCTACATCATCGCCCTGCCCGTCACCGCCGATCCGCTCGACGGAAACAAGCTGGTCTTGGCCTACAATGCGCTGAACGACGCCTGGGAATACCGCGACATCTATCCTGACAGCGCCGCAGTCAACCAGATCGTCAACAGCATCTACAATGACCGCCGGCGCCTCTTCAACGTAAGCCGCGCCGGCAACATCTATCTGCTAGAAGAAAACGCCAGCGGCACCGACGACCAAGCCGTGGGCGGCGGCACCAACCCCATCACCGGCAGCATCCGCACCCGCCGCTACGATTTCGGCGACATGCACAGCAAGCGGTTCCTGCGCACGATTGCCGACGTGGTCATCCCCGCCGGCGCCACGATCAACACCCGCGTCAACATCATCAACCCGGACAAAGAAGAGCAGCTCGGCAGCCTGACCAACG
>NZ_JBBEBT010000295.1:0-2181 GCF_040882205.1 Hyphomonas sp. | reverse complement strand
CAGCCGCGGCGCACGTTAGCGATGGAAGCCCCACAAGTTGATTGATTTTTGCATTCGAATGCAGGATGTTATGGTCTTAGATCGGTAGCCCAAGAGACCCCTTTCGATGGCCATCCAAGATGTCCTCTTCCTGCCAGGGTTTATGTGTGACGAGCGCCTGTTTGCCCCTCAGATCAAATCGCTCACGGCAGCCGGGCATGCCTGCCATGTAGGTAATTATGGCGCTGGCGCTTCGATCGACCGGATAGCGCACGAATTGATGAAAAACGCGCCGGCGCGCGTCGCGCTCGTTGGGCTTTCCATGGGAGCAATCGTAGCTCTTGAAGTCTGGCGGCAGTTCCCTGAACGAGTCACGCATATGGCGCTCCTGAATGGCACCGCCCGGGCGGATGCGGCCGGCCCTTCCCGCAAGTCACAGCTGCGCCAGGTCGTCGAAGGCGGTCTTTCGAATGTGCTGCGCAAGGAACTTGCGCCGCGATATCTTGCAGTGGGCCATAACTCGGAACACTTGACCGAGCTTATCGCAGCGATGGGTCAGCGCCTCGGTCCTGAGGCATTTGTCCGCCAGTCAGTGGCGTTGATGACGCGGCAGTCTCAACTCGAGTTGCTGCCGTCGATTTCCTGTCCTGTGCTGGTTGTTGCAGGCGACGAGGACGCAATGTGTCCGCTTTCGCGGCAGGAAGAAATGGCGGCGGCTATAAAAGCGGCCGAACTCTGCATCCTAAGCCCCTGTGGCCACATTTCGACGCTGGAACAGCCAGAGCACGTCAACGCCGCGTTGCTTCGCCTGCTGTCAAACCCGGCGGCCCAGCCTACGAATGTCCGCGCAGCCGTCTTCAACTGATAACCGTCCCGAAAGGGCAAGGGAGAGAAACAGCATGGTAACCAATGAGACGACACGCCCGCAGATCGCGTCGGCCCGGATCGTGCGCTACGGCGATCTCCGGCCCTGCTTCAACGCATTTATCGACACGCGCACGCCGGGCTCGGACAAGAAGGAAAACTTCACCATCATAGGCCCAGGCGTATCCGAGAACCCGGCCCAGCATGTCCACATCAGTGAGCCGCACGGGTTCAACATTGGCGGCGCACGCCAGCCGCCGGGATGCACGAACTCCCAGCACAGCCATGAGACGGCAGAGGTCTTCTTCGTCCATTCCGGACAATGGCGTTTTGATCTCGGTGAGCATGGCGAAGACGCAAGTGTTGAACTCAACCCTGGAGACCTGATCTCCATCCCGACCGGCGTATTCCGCGGCTTTACGAACATCGGAACTGATACCGGGTTTCTCTGGGCCGTGCTCGGCGGCGACGATCCAGGCCGGGTGCTGTGGGCTCCCAAGGTATTTGAAATGGCAAAAGAATATGGCCTGGTCCTGTTGGACGATGGCTCGTTGGTCGACCTTGCCTCCGGCGACGCCATTCCTCCGGGAAAGGCGCCCATGCCGCCAACCTCACGCGACCAGGTTGCGGCCCTCAGCCGCTTTACACCGGCCGAACTCGAAGCCTGTGTTGCACGAGCTGGAGCCTCTGGACCAAAAGGCGCGATGGGAAGTCTTCCCGGTGTCGCGGATACGGTCCTTATCGGCAGCGGACGCATGAATTGGCACCATGGGTTCAAAGTTTCCAAGCTTGTTATCGAGCCATCTGGTGTTGTTCCATCTCATGAGTTTACCGGCGCCGATGTCTGGTTTGTCCAGTCTGGAACCGTGGAAGTAAGCATAGCCGGCGAGAGTGCGAAGGTCGGCCCTGGCGATACGATAACCTTCCCCGCCAATTCGCCGCGTGCGTTGCGCAATGTCGGACAAGCCCGTGCTGAACTCGTCTGTGTGCGCACAGACAATAGGGCAGCAGCCTGACTGTGACGACAGGAACCGAACTCGAGGGCAGGACTTGCCTCGTGACCGGCGCAAGCCGAGGTATCGGCAGGGCAATTGCCCGCCTGCTCGATGCCTCGGGCGGTTCGGTCATAGCTGCGGCGCGGCCATCCGAGGCGCTGAACGCCCTCGCGCAGGAGATGTCGAAGCGCACAATACTCCTCGGCGCGGATGCCACTTCAGACAGGTTCCTTGAAAAACTAGACGCCCTTCCCCCGCTCGACATTCTCGTCAACAATCTCGGAACCAACGTTCCGAGGCTTATGGAAGAGGTGGACGACACAGTTCTCGATTCGATGATCGA
>NZ_JBBEBT010000294.1:0-2183 GCF_040882205.1 Hyphomonas sp. | reverse complement strand
CGAGCGTCAAGCTTGCGAAGCCTGACCCGCGGGACACCGCACCCCGTCCCGCCTCAAGATCGCCTCATGAAACGCCCTTCAACCGGACGAGGTGCGCGCAGTGTAACCCGCGGATTCAGAGGCGGGGATAAGCCGCCCATCTATCCCCGCTAATTCCCAATCTAATTTTTCGTCACCCCCGGGCTTGTCCCGGGGGCCCAATAGGGCGTCAGCTTGCCTGTATGCGTGAGTTTTACGTCTACATTCTCGCCAAGCATCGCCACGGTGCGCTCTATATCGGCGTCACCAACAATCTTATCCGGCGCGTTTACGAGCACCGCGAGGACTTGGTTCCCGGCCACACCAAGCGTTACGGCATCAAACAGCTCGTCTATTTTGAGCAGCATGCAACAGCAGCGTCGGCGATTCAGCGCGAGAAAACCATGAAGCACTGGTCGCGCGACTGGAAGATCCGCACCATCGAAAAGATGAACCCGACCTGGACCGATCTCTACGTTGAAATCTGCCGATAGGCCCTATTGGATGGCCGGGACAAGCCCGGCCATGACGAGTTGGTTGGGTTGATCAAAAAATCGCGGAAACGGGGATAGCGCGAGGGGTTATCCCCCGCCTAAGCCGGTTTGCCGGCGGGTTTGGCGGCGGTGGCCGCCGAGGCGGCGTGCTTCTTCTCGGCCAGGCGCACCGCGTAGATGGAAAGCTCGTAGAGCAGCACCGTCGGTAAGGCGAGCGCGATCTGGCTTACGGGATCGGGCGGCGTGAGGACCGCGGCGACGACGAACACGCCGAGTATGGCGTGGCGGCGATATTTCTTCAGGCTTTCCGAGGTGATCAGCCCGGCACGGCCGAGCAGCGTGAGCAGCACCGGCAATTGGAAGCAGATGCCGAAGCCGATGATCAGCGTCATGATCAGCGACAGATATTCGCTGACCTTGGCGGTGAGATGGATCTGCACCTGCGCGTCGCCGGTCTGCTGCATCGACAGGAAGAAGGTCATGGCCAGCGGCATGGCCACGAAATAGACCAGCGCCGCGCCGAGCAGGAACAGGACCGGCGTGGCGACGAGGAACGGGAGGAAGGCTTGGCGCTCGCTGCGGTAAAGTCCCGGCGCCACGAACATGTAAATCTGCGCGGCGATCACCGGGAAGGCGATGAAGATGGCGCCGAACAGCGCGAGCTTCACCTGCGTGAAGAAGAATTCCTGCGGTGCGGTGTAGATCAGCTCGATCGGCGCGTCCGTCCCCGCCGCCAACCGGTAAGGCCATAGCAGCAGGTTGTAGATCGGCTTGGCGAACCAGAAGCAGACGATGAAGGCGAGGAACACCGCGAGTAGCGCCCACATCAGCCGCCGCCGAAGCTCGATCAGGTGCTCCATCAGCGGCGCCTTGGTGGCCTCGATGTTTTCCTCGTCGCTCATGACTTGGCCGGGGCTTTGCGGCGCTTGGCGGCGGTTTTCGGTTTCGCCTTGCTCTTGGTTGGCGCGCGCTTAGGCGACGACGTCTCTACCGGTACAGGCGTCATTGAGGGCGGTCCCATGGAGGCGGGCGGGCTGCTTTCCTGCTTCGGCAGCATTACGGGCTGGTCGAGGCCTGAGCGGATGCCGTCGATGTTCTTACGCACCGCGTCGACTTCGCTCTCGGCCATCGCCGCCTCGAACTGGCGCTGGAAGTCGGATGCCGCGTGACGCAGCTTGCCAGCATAATGGCCGAAGGTGCGCATGAGCCTCGGCAGCTCCTTCGGCCCCACCACGACGATCGCCACGATGGCGATGACCAGAAGCTCAGACCAACCGATGTCGAACATGATTCAGCGCCGCATGACTTGGGCCGCTCACGCGGCCGCCATCGCCGCCCGGACTATCCCGATTTCCGGCTCCTGGCGGCGGTGCGTTTCGCCGGCTTGGGCTTTTCCGGCTTGTGCTCGATGACGTCAGGTTCGTCATCGGCCATGCCCGCCTTGAAGCTCTTGATGCCCTTGGCGAGGTCACCCATTAGCTCGGAAATTTTGTTGCGCCCGAACAAGAGTACGAACAGCAGGACCACGATCAGAATGTGCGACCAACTCAGTCCCATGATGCGATCTCCAACAGTGCGCCTGCGCGCGCGCCAAATTCGGGGCCACTATGGCAGCAAAGGCCGCTCCGTCGCAAGTCGCGGAATCCAGACAGAAAAGCCCCTCACCTTGAG
>NZ_JBBEBT010000293.1:0-2195 GCF_040882205.1 Hyphomonas sp. | reverse complement strand
CTACCGTCAGGTTCTGGCAGTGTCCGGTCTTGGCCTGATTGTTCTGTCGGTTCCGGTGGGCTTGGCAACGCCCTTCCTGCCGTTCGCCCTGCCCATGGCGATTGTTGGTGCGGTCCTGCTCGCACGCAATGCCGTCTGGGGGCGCCGCTGGATGGAGGGGGTGCTGACGCGTCATCCGCGCATCGAGAAAATGGCGCCCGACTGGCTGATGACGAAGGTGTTCGGCCGCCAGAAACGCTTGTTCGCTGACTAACCGCGATTGCGCCCTTGCCATACAGTGAAAACGCCGCACACATGTCTGCTTGGGAGACATGCGGGGCTGCAATGCAATTCAGAAAACTTTGCCTGATCGCGGCAGCGGGGTTCGTCCTTGCTGCGTGCGAGGCACCGGGAAGCCGCAAGGAAAAGGACGGGCCCGGGTCGGCGACCGCCAATCCTTTCCCGTCGACCTACAAGCCGTATCCTTCGCAGACGATGCTGATTGCCAATGCCACCGTGATCGATGGCAAGGGCGGGCTGATCGAAAACGGCGCGGTGCTGGTCGAGGGCGGCAGGATCAAGGCCGTCGGCACGGACCTCACGGCGCCGGAAGGTGCCGTCACGGTGGACGCGCGCGGCAAGTGGGTCACGCCCGGCATCATCGACAATCACAGCCACCTCGGTGCCTATCCGTCACCCGGCGTCGAACCGCATGCAGATGGCAACGAGATTTCCGGCCCGGTGACGGCGGAAGTCTGGGTCGAGCATTCCGTCTGGCCGCAGGATCCTGGTTTCACGCGTGCACTCGCGGGCGGCATAACCTCGCTGCAGATCCTGCCGGGCAGTGCCAACCTGTTCGGTGGCCGCGGTGTCACGCTGAAGAACGTCCCTGCGCGGACGGTGCAGGCGATGAAGTTTCCGGACGCGCCCTACACGCTGAAGATGGCCTGCGGCGAGAATCCCAAGCGCGTCTACGGCTATGGCCGCGGCACGACGCCGGGCGGTGCACCTTACTCGCGCATGGGCAATGTCGCGGGTTACCGCGATGCCTGGATCAAGGCGACCGATTACAAGAAGCAGATGGACAAGGCCGCTGATGGTAGCGGTGATCCGCCGAAGCGCGATCTCGAACTGGAGACGCTGGCCGGCGTGCTGAACGGTGAAATCCTCGTCCACATGCACTGCTACCGCGCCGACGAGATGGCGCAGATCCTCGATATCTCGAAGGAATTCGGCTACAAGGTCACGGCCTTCCACCATGCAGTAGAAAGCTACAAGATCGCCGACAAGCTGGCCGAGTATGGGGCTTGCTCGTCGATGTGGGCGGACTGGTGGGGCTTCAAGATGGAAGCCTATGACGCCATCCCGGAGAACATCCCCCTTGTCCACAATGCCGGCGCCTGCGCAATCGTGCATTCCGACAGCGATGTCGGAATCCAGCGCCTGAACCAGGAAGCCGCCAAGGCATGGGCTGATGGCAAACGCATCGGGATCGATGTGCCGATTGAAGTGGCGTGGCAGTGGTTGTCGCTGAACCCGGCGAAGTCGCTCGGCGTGGACGACCGCACCGGCAGCCTCGAGCCAGGCAAGATGGCGGATGTGGTGGTCTGGTCCGGCAATCCGTTCAGCAGCTATGCCAAAGCCGAGAAGGTCTATGTGGACGGCGCGCTGATGTTTGACCGGGATGACCCGGCCAGCCAGCCAGTAACTGATTTTGAACTTGGTCAGCCTGGCGAAGGAGACCGCAAATGATCCGCTGCCTGATTGTCAGCTTCGCAGCGCTCGTCGCCGCATCCGCCGCCGCCGCAGAGCCGGTGGCGATTTATGGCAAGTCGGTCTGGACGGGCACCGCCCAGGGCACGATCACCGACGGTGTCGTGGTCATCGACAATGGCCGCATCGTGTCGGTCGGTCCGGCGTCCACGCGGGTACCCGCCGGCGCGGCGCAAGTGCGCGCCGAATGGGTCACGCCCGGTCTGATCTCTGCCTTCTCCCGCACCGGCCTTTCCGAAGTCAGCGGTGTGGACGCGGCAAATGATGACGGCGCCGGGTCGTCAGCCTTTTCGGCTGCGCTGAACAGTGCGGACGGCTTCAACCCGGACGCCACCTCGATCCCCGTGACCCGGCTCGCCGGCTTCACGCGGTTGGTGGTCGCGCCGCAGGCCCGGTCGAAACTGTTCGGCGGACAGGGCTTCCTCGCCGATACGTCCGGCCTG
>NZ_JBBEBT010000292.1:0-2201 GCF_040882205.1 Hyphomonas sp. | reverse complement strand
ATCGCGCTGTCGACCACACCGATCATCCTGTCGCATTCCGGCCCCAAGGGCGTTTACGATCATCCGCGCAATCTGCCGGATGACCTGCTGCAAGCCATCGCAGACGATGGCGGCGTGATCCAGGTGAACGCCTACGGCGGATATCTCGAACCGCTGGTGGCAACTCCCGAGCGCCTTGCCGCGATTGCGCAACTCGAGGCGCAGTATGGCAAGGATACCTCCAAGCTTGCACCTGAACAGCTCGTGGCTTTCCGTGCAGCGCGCAAGGAAATGGACAAGGCGTTCCCGCCGCCGCGCTCCACCTACGAGAAGTTCATGGAGCACCTGCTCTACACCCTGAAACTGGCAGGCCCGGACCATGTGGGCATCGGCGCAGACTGGGACGGCGGCGGCGGCGTGGACGGGATGAAGGACATCACCGCCCTGCCAAGAGTAACCGCCGACCTGCTTGCGGCGGGCTATACCGAAGAAGACCTCGCGAAGATCTGGGGCGGCAACATGCTCCGCCTGCTGCGCGAAGTCGAAGCGGCGAAGACCGCCGCGCTGACATCACCGGCGACGCTGAACTAGGCTGACGGTTGCGGGCTTGCCGCGCGGGCAAGCATTGATCTCGCTGGCCCTGTGGCGAACACTCCCCTTAAACAAGGGAGAGCGACGCAGGTGACCAGTGCATATTTCGATCTGACCGGCAAGGTCGCGCTCGTGACCGGCGGCAGCCGGGGTCTCGGCTACCAGATGGCCAGGGCGTTCGCGCTGCATGGCGCGGACATCATCGTGGCGAGCCGCAAGCTGGATGCGTGCGAGGCGGCCGCGGAAGAGTTTCGCGCGATGGGGCGGAAAGCCTACGCGCATTCTGCACATTGCGGGCGGTGGAACGATATCGATGCTCTGATCGAGGCAGCCTATGCAAGGTTCGGACGGGTCGACATCCTCGTCAACAATGCCGGCTCCGGCCCGCGCATGGCGAGCCATGAAGTGACGGAGGCGCTGTTCGACAGCGTGCTGAACCTCAATTTTAAAGGCCCGTTCCGTCTGGCAAGTCAGGTAGCGAAGCGGATGGCGGATGGCGACGGCGGCAGCATCATCAACATCTCGTCTTCGGGCAGCCTTGTGCCACTGCCTCATGTCGTAGCGTATGGTTCGGCGAAGGCGGCGCTGAACGCGATGAGCCTGTCGCTGGCGCACGAGTATGCGCCGAAGGTGCGGGTCAACACGATCTGCCCCGGTCCGTTCCTGACGGATATCTCGAAGGCCTGGCCCGAAGAGATGCGCCAGAGCGCCAACAATGCGATGCGCCGTCCGGGCTACCCGGAAGAGATCATCACCGCCGCGCTCTACCTCGCGAGCCCGCATTCCAGCTTCACGACGGGCTCCCTGCTCCGCGTGGACGGCAGCGCGGCCTGATTTCATTTTTGAGCAAACCGGCCCTTGCGCCCTCCGGTATATCTTTATAATGTAATCTTATTACATAACATGGAGGATTCAATGAAGCGGGTTTGGTTGGCTACAGCAGTATCGGCGCAGGCGCTTTTGCAGATGGCGCATGCTCAGGAAGCCGAGCCGTCGCGCCGCCTGGAGCCTGTGCTGATCACCACTGCTCCGGGCCCTGACCGGGCAAGCGATGAACTGATCGGCAATGCCACGGCGCTCGTGCGCGAGGACATCGTGCGCAATCTCGCCTCCACGTTGGGCGACACGCTCTCCGGCGAGCCCGGCATCGCCTCGACCTTCTTCGGTCAGGGCGCCAGCCGTCCTGTGCTGCGCGGCCTCGGCGCCGAGCGGGTGCAGGTACTCACCAACGGGATTGGCGTGATCGATGTGTCTGCCGCGAGCCCGGACCACCAGGTCGCCGCAGACGGGATCGATGCCGAGAAGATCGAAATCCTGCGTGGACCGGCTGCGCTTGTCTATGGCGGCCAGGCGATCGGCGGCGTCGTGAACGTCATCGACGGGCTGATTGCCGAGGAGATTCCAGACAAGCCGGTCTCCGGCGATCTTCTGGGCGCGTATAACAGCGTCAATGAAGGCACCGAACTGGCGGGCCGCGTGCGCTATAACACCGGACCGTTCGTCCTCGCCCTGTCCGCCTCAACGCGGGATTTCGGCGATTATGATATTCCCGGTTTTGTGGAATCCGCTCGCCTGCGCGGGCTGGAAGACGCCGAGGACGAAGAAGACGAAGACCACGACGAGCACGAGCG
>NZ_JBBEBT010000291.1:0-14119 GCF_040882205.1 Hyphomonas sp. | reverse complement strand
ATGAGCCTGGCGGCCGGCGGCCACCTGACCCACGGCGCCAAGCCAAACCAGTCCGGCAAATGGTTCAACGCGGTCCAGTACGGCGTACGCCCTGACGACCACCTCATCGACTTCGAGGAAGTGGCGCGCCTCGCCCGCGCCCATCGTCCGCAACTGATCATCGCCGGCGGTTCGGCCTATCCGCGTCAGATCGATTTCCGCCGCTTCCGCGAGATCGCGGATGATGTCGGCGCGCTCTTCCTCGTCGACATGGCCCACTTCGCCGGCCTCGTCGCGGGCGGCGTCCACCCCAACCCTCTCGACCATGCCCATGTCGCAACGACCACCACGCACAAGACCCTGCGCGGCCCCCGCGGCGGCATGATCCTTACCAATGACGAAGCCCTCGCCAAGAAGATCAACTCGGCCATCTTCCCCGGCATCCAGGGCGGCCCGCTGATGCATGTCATCGCCGCCAAGGCTGTTTCCTTCGGCGAGGCCCTCACACCTGAATTCCGCGCCTATGCCTCGCAAGTCGTCGCCAATGCCCGCGCCATGGCCAAGGCCTGCAAGGATGCCGGCCTTGATGTCGTCTCCGGGGGCACTGACACGCATCTCGCCCTGATCGACCTGCGTCCCAAAGGCGTCACCGGCAAGGACGCCGAGGCCGCTCTCGAGCGCGCCTTCATCACCTGCAACAAGAACGGCATCCCGTTTGATCCGGCCCCGCCGGCCATCACTTCGGGCATCCGCGTCGGTTCGCCCGCTGGCACCACCCGGGGCTTCGGCGAAGCGGAGTTCACCCAGATCGGAAAATGGATCGGCGAGATCGTCGACGCCCTTTCGACGCAGGACAATGGCGCCGTCGAAGCCCGTGTCCGCGCCGAAGTTATGGCGCTGACCGCGCGTTTCCCGATCTATGACGGATTGGGGGCCTGATACGTCTTGCGGTGTCCCTTCTGCAGCTCGGACAACACATCGGTAAAGGACAGCCGCGCCGCTGAAGATGATACCGCTGTGCGCCGCCGCAGGGTCTGCGAGAACTGCGGCGCCCGCTTCACGACGTTCGAGCGCGTCCAGCTGCGCGAGATCATGGTCGTGAAGCGCGATGGCAAACGCGCCCCGTTCGACCGGGAGAAAGTGCAGCGCTCCATCATGGTCGCCCTGCGCAAGCGCCCGGTGGACCGTGAACGCATCGATCAGATGGTGTCCGGCATTGTCCGCAAGCTGGAAAGCGGCGGGGAGACGGAGATCCCGTCCTCGCAGGTCGGCGAACTCGTTATGGAAGCCCTCAAGCGCGTCGATCCCGTTGGCTATGTCCGCTACGCGTCGGTTTACCGCGACTTCAAGGATCCGAGCGACTTCGCCCAGTTCATCGAAAAGGCCGCGCTCGATGAAGAAGACGCGCCCGGGGAATGACCGGCGTCCGCGTCACCCTCAAGCTTGCGACCTCGCTCGATGGCCGTATCGCGCTCGCCGATGGCACCAGCCAGTGGATCACCTCCAGCGCCTCGCGCGCCAAGGCCCATGAGCTTCGCGCCGCGCACGATGCTATTATGGTCGGCGTCGGAACCGTCCTTGCTGATGATCCGCTGCTGACCGCTCGCACCATCCCGCTGCCCGGCCGTCAGCCGCTCCGCATCGTGGCCGACTCGCAGGGGCGCACGCCGCTCGCCTCCAAGCTGATGACCTCCCTGAATGTCGGTCCGGTCATCATCGCCACCGCTGGTAGCGAGGCCCCCGCACTTGCCGCCGCCGGCGCCGCGGTCTGGCCCTGCGGCAACGCCATCCGCATGAACGTTACCGAGTTTCTCCGCCGCGCCGCGTCCGAAGGCATCCGCTCGATCCTGCTGGAAGGCGGCAGCCACCTCGGCGCCAGCTTTGTACGGGCCGGCGCTGTCCACGAACTCGCCTGGTTTCGCGCGCCCATCCTGATCGGCGGGGAGGGGTTTTCCGCCCTCGGCGAACTCGGCCTCACCGACCTCAAGTCTGCGACCCGCTGGCGCCCTGTCGCGACGGAACGGATTGGAGACGACGTTCTCGATACTTATGTTCGATTTGAGCAATAGGCGCCGGGCAGGAAACTCCAATGTTTACAGGTCTTGTCACTGATGTCGGCACCATCCGCCGCGCGGAACACCGCAACGGCCTGACCCGGTTCGAGGTCGAAAGCGGTTACCCGCTCGCCGAAATTGCAATGGGCGCTTCTGTAATGCATTCCGGCGTATGCCTCACCGTTGTCGACATGGGCCCTGCCGAACGCGGCGCCTGGTTCGCGGTCGAGGCCGTCCCCGAAACCCTGTCCAAAACCGTCCTCGGCGGTTGGAGCGAGGGCAGCCGCGTCAATCTTGAAAAGAGCCTGCGGCTCGGTGACGAGCTCGGCGGCCACTTCGTCTTCGGCCATGTCGACGGCGTCGGCGAGATCGTCTCTGTCGAGCCCGAAGGCCAGAGCTTCCGCGTCACCATCCGCCCGCCTGCCGCCATCGCACGCTACTTCGCTACCAAGGGCTCTGCCGCCATCGACGGCGTCTCCCTCACAGTGGCAGCCGCGCTGGCGGACGGCGACTTCCAGGTCGCCATCATCCCGCATACCTGGGAAGTGACGACCCTCAGCACACTGAAGGCCGGCGGCAAGGTCAATCTCGAAATCGATATGCTCGCGCGCTATGTGGCGCGTATGATCGGCGCCGATGCGCCGGAAGGAAAGAATCAGCCATGAGCGACGGTTTTCATTCTGCAATCTCCTCGATCGAGGAAATCATCGAGGACGCTCGTAACGGCCGTATGTTTATCCTCGTCGATGCCGAGGACCGCGAGAACGAGGGCGACCTGGTGATCCCCGCAACCTTCGCAACCCCCGAGGCGGTAAACTTTATGGCCCGCTACGGGCGCGGCCTCATCTGCCTGTCCATGACCCAGGAGCGTGCTCATACGCTACGGCTCGACATGATGACCCGCAACAACCGCGAAAGCATGCAGACTGCCTTCACCGTCTCCATCGAGGCTAAGGAAGGCGTCACCACCGGTATCTCCGCCCATGACCGCGCCCGCACCATCGCGGTCGCGATTGATCCGACTAAGGACGATGCCGATATCGTCACCCCCGGTCACGTCTTCCCGCTGATCGCCAAGGAGGGCGGGACACTCGTGCGCGCCGGCCACACCGAAGCCGCGGTTGACATCTCCCGGATGGCCGGGTTGTTCCCCGCCGGCGTGATCTGCGAGATCATGAACGATGACGGCACCATGGCCCGCCTGCCGGAACTCGTGGCCTTTGCGCAGCTGCACAACCTCAAGATTGGCACTATTGCTGACCTGATCGCCTGGCGCCGCCAGAATGACCGTTTCCTCGAACGCCGCGTTGAGGCTCCACTGGATTCCGCCTTTGGCGCCGGCTTCAGGACGGTCTGCTTTCGCAATACGCTGGATGGCTGCGAACACATCGCCATCGTCCATGGCGATATCCGCCCGGGATCGCTCACCATCGTCCGCGTCCACCGCACCGATGTACTCGCCGATGTCCTCGGCGAGAGAGGCCCCCGCGAGGGCCTCGTCAGCAAGGCAATGCAGCTGATCGCACAAGCCCCCGAGCCCGGCGTCGTGGTTTTTGTCAATATGATGCACCCGAACGCCATCGCGGAGCGGCTCGGCCTCAAGTCTGCAACTCCGCGTGACCCGACCGCGCCCCTTCGCGAATACGGCATCGGAGCCCAGATCCTGCGCGAACTGGGCGTCCGGCGTATGATTTACCTTTCTGATACGCAGCCGACCCGCCTGGCGGGTCTTGACGGATACGGCCTGACCATAGAGGGCTGGCGCCGCCTGAACGAGGAGAACATCTGATGGCCGACCGCGTCCTCATCGCGATTTCGCGCTATTACAAGCATATCAGCGACGAGCTGGAAGCGGGCGCGCTCGAAGTGCTCGAAGCTGCCGGCGCGAAGATCACCGTGATGGAAGTGCCCGGCGCGTTCGAGATCCCGGGCTTGATCGCGATGGCCGCCGATTCCGGCCGGTTCGACGGCGCCGTCGCCCTGGGCTGCGTCATCCGGGGTGAAACCTCGCACTATGACTATGTCTGCGGCGAGAGCGCCCGCGGCTTGATGGACCTCATCGTCCAGCGCCGCCAGGCCGTCGGTTACGGCATCCTCACGGTGGAGAACGAGGCCCAGGCCCTCGTGCGCGCAGACCGCAAGCAGAAGAACAAGGGCAAGGATGCCGCCGAGGCCTGCCTCGCGATGATCAGGTTCCGTAGAGAGCTGATCGGGTGAACAGCCCCAGGCTCCCCTTCGATGTCACGCGCGCCCGCCGCGCCGGCGCGCGACTTGCCGCCGTCCAGGCGCTCTATGAAATGGAGCAGACCGACAAGTCCGCCCGCGCCACAGTGCGCGAGTTCATGGAAGACCGCCTTGGCCTCGGCCCGGACGGCACCCCCATCGAAGACGCCGACCCGGACCTCTTCAAGTCCATCGTCAACGCCGTCGTCGATCATCAGGCAAGGATCGACAATGCCATCCTCGCGCGCCTTGCCGAAGGCTGGAAACTGACCCGTCTTGACGCCACGATGCGCGCGCTCCTACGCGCCGGGGGCGCCGAATTCATCGCCCACCCGGAACTCTCCGACGCTGTCATCCTCGACGAATACGTCTCCCTCGCGCACGATTTCTTTGAAGAAACCGACGCCAAATTCGCCAACGCCCTCCTGCAGAACATCGGCCGCGACCTCCGCGCCTGAGGGCGGGCTCTGCAACATTTTTCCGCTCTTTCTGCGCATAAAATCCCGATACGGATCAGGTTTTTTGAAAGTTTCCACAAAAAAACTTGCGCTACACTCCCACCTCCGGCCAGGGTGAAACTCACGCCTGTGCCGCGCTGTTGCGCTGCCCGCACACGTCCGAACTTCGCGCCCTGGTGTGCCCAGGTGCTGGCGATCTTCCGGCCAGTGCTCTTCTGACAGCTGGACCGGCATTTCCGCTGGACGATCGAGACCGGCTACACGGGTGTGCGGGTAAAGGTCCACCGGTGGTGCGCCGTCACCCTCACCTGCCTCGGCGACAAGGCCCCCGATCCTTCCGCCTACTGAGCATATGCGCCGCAGAGGCGCTGCTGGGACGATCCGATGTGGGCGAGCACTATGCCTGCCAGCATCGAGGCGCCATACACCCTCATTCTCCCCCGTGAACCAGATGGCACCTTCCTGCGGGGTCTCCGGCACAGCGGGTAAGGGGCTTTTGCTCTCACAACCCGCTCACGAGCTGACTATTTCTGTCGATACCGGCGAAAGCCGACCGACTGAGGCCGCTCTGGGGCTGCCGCATCGCTGCCCCGGCTTGCGCCGGGATTGATGGCAGGCAGGGAGTGGAGAAGAGATAAACCGGCCGGGAAACCCCGCCGTCCGGCCAAACCGGCTGCCCGTTGCAAAGGTTTTTCAGGTCCGGTCTTGCAGCCAGCCGGGAGATAAGGCAAACCCCGCTCAGGCCTGAAGGGGTATAGCTCAGTTGGTAGAGTGGCGGTCTCCAAAACCGCAGGTCGTGGGTTCGAGTCCCTCTGCCCCTGCCAGGCCAATGCGTAACAATCCAGCTCTTGTGCCGCCGGGCGCGGCGCGCCTACAAATCCTGCAAACCCGTTTGCGCAGGAGAGTTGGCCTTGGATACCCGAAGCCCGATCAAAGGCGGCCAGCCCTGGTGGCGCGGCGCCGTCGTCTACCAGATCTACCCGCGCTCCTATCTCGACACCAACCGGGACGGGATCGGCGACCTGCCGGGCATCACGCAGAAGCTCGCCTATATCGCCGGCCTCGGCGTGGACGCCATCTGGATCTCGCCTTTCTTCAAGTCGCCGATGAGCGATTTCGGCTATGACGTGTCGGATTATTGCAACGTCGACCCGATCTTCGGCACGCTGGGCGATTTCGATACGCTGCTGGCCCAAGCGCACCGCCTCGGTCTGAAGGTCATCATCGACCAGGTCTATGCCCATACGTCAGATGCGCATGACTGGTTCGCAGCGAGCCGCGCCTCGCGGGACAATCCGTATGCAGACTGGTATGTCTGGCGCGATCCGAAACCGGATGGCACGCCGCCGAACAACTGGCAGTCGGTCTTTGGCGGCGCGGCCTGGACCTGGGATGCGCGGCGCCAGCAATACTACATGCACAACTTCCTCTCGACGCAGCCGCAGCTGAACGTCCACAACCGTGTGGTACAGGATGCGCTCTTGGCAGCCGCGAAATTCTGGCTGGACAAAGGCGTTGACGGCTTTCGTCTCGATGCGATCAACTTCGCGATGTTTGATCCGGACTTCCGGGACAACCCGCCCTGGCCAGCCGAGGGTCGCAACATCACGCGGCCGTTCGACCTGCAGCACCATATCCACAACCAGTCGCATCCGGACATTCCGGTCTTCATGGAACGTATCCGCGAACTGGCGGACAGTTATGGCGCCGTCTTTACGGTCGCCGAAGTGGCGGGCCCAGACCCGCTACCCGAAATGACGGCCTTCACGGCGGGCGAGAAGCGGCTCAGCTCTGCCTATAGTTTCGACTTTCTGTATGCGAGCAGGCTCTCCTCCCGCCGGGTCAGGGCCTCTCAGATGAACTGGGCCGGCACTTTCAGCGAGGGCTGGCCGTCCTGGGCGTTCTCCAATCACGATGCGCCGCGCTGCGTAAGCCGCTGGTGTCCGCCGGACGCTGACAGGCGCCAGTTTGCCAAGCTCACGAACGCGCTGCTGCTGTGCCTTCGCGGTAACCCGATCCTCTACCAGGGAGAGGAGCTGGGCCTGCCGCAGGCCGAAGTGGCGTTCGAGGACCTGCAGGATCGCGAAGCTATCGCCAACTGGCCGCGTACCCTCGGCCGGGACGGCGCGCGCACACCGATGCCCTGGTCGAAGGGCGATATGTTTGCGGGGTTTTCCGAAGCCAAGCCCTGGCTCCCAATCGGGCAGGGGCATGCAGAGCTGGCTGCCGCAGAGCAGGCGGCCGATCCGGGTTCGGTGCTCAACTATACCCGCGCTTTCCTCGCTATGCGTTCGGCTTCACAGGCGCTCCAGCTAGGCCGCGTTTCGTTTCCGGAGGTTGCCGAGCCTTTGCTGGCCATCCGGCGCGAGGATGGCGGCGAGACAGTGCTCTGCCTTTTTAATCTCGCCACTTCGTCCACTGCCGTTCCGGCTGCGTTTACCGATGGATTCAGGACGCTGATCGGAAGCGGCCCCGTAACCCTGCCGCCGCACGGCGTCTGGATTGGTCAGACCCAGGTCTGATCTAGGCCATGCCGCAGGATTCGCGCACGATCAGCTCGGTCGGCAGCCGTTCGGACCGCAGCGCTGCGCCGCCTGTGGCGGCAAGCAGCTTGGAGACAATCAACCGGCCGGCCTTGCCCATGTCCTGCGAGATCGTCGTCAGTGCCGGCTGGGCATAGGCGGCAAGCTTGATGTCGTCATAACCGACAATCGCCACATCTGTCGGCACGCGGTGACCGGACTTATGCAGGCTGCGCAAGGCGCCGAGCGCGATGAGATCGCTGGCGGCAAAGATGGCGTCGAAAGATGCGCCAGCCCCGGTCAGGCCGTCGGCGGCGGCTTCGGCATAGCTGACCTCAAACTGCGCCGGGACGAGGAGGGTGGGGTCAAGCGTGATGCCGGCGCGGCGGTGCGCTTCGGCGTAGCCCTCGTAGCGGTGGTGCACTTCCGGCGCCGAGGTGTCGCCGAGAAAGGCGATCCGCTTGCGGCCGAGCTGTAGCAGATGGGCGGCGGCCCTTGCGCCGCCGCGCCGGTTGTCGGAGCCGACCGAACAGTATTTCTGGCCCGGCAGGTCAGCCCCCCAGGCGATGAAGCGGCTCTCGGTTTCGGCAAGCAGGTTCAGCCGCTCATGCAGGGTTCTCTGGCCGAGGAAAACAACGCCCTCGGCGCGGTTGGCGGTCATCAGGGAGGAAAGATCGTCCTGATTCTCCGGCGCGATGTGAGAGATCAACACGTCGCAGCCGAGTTCGCGGGCCGCAGCGGTGATGCCGCCGATGAAATCCTGCACGAAAGGGTTCAGCGGCCCATCCTGGCGCCCTTGCGGCGCGGGGATGACGACGGCAATGGTGGCCGAGGCGCGGGACAGAAGCGCGGGCATCGACGGGCGGAAATGGTAATTGTGCTCGCGCGCAAGTTTCCACACGCGGCGCTTGGTCTCGTCATTGACGGCGGGGCTGTTGTTGAGCGCCCGGGACACCGTGGCGATCGAGACGCCGGCGATGCTGGCGAGGTCCTCTAGACGGGTCCGGCTGGACATTCCTGGCGAACTCCCCCATATTCATTACAACGTTGTCAATCGTGGCGCGTGCCGTCAGCTGCCGGTCATTATAGCTGGTGTAAGGATTTGCAAAACTTGTTTCCGCAGGCGGGGGCGAAGCTTAGATCTCCCGGTATATTTCATATAAACAATGGCTTAGGGCTGGCAGGGTGCTGCGCCCATGTGCCTCAAAGGCAACAACCTTTTGCAATCGGGTCGACGGTCATCGAGGGCCGCGCTAAGCCGGCCACAGCGGGCAGGGCGGCGTAGGATGGCCAAGTTTGTTCCGGTCGACCCCTTCGACATCATCATCTTCGGCGGCACCGGTGACCTTTCCCGCCGGAAGCTGCTCCCGGCGCTCTATCACCGCTGGCTGGACGGCCAGATCCCGCCGACCAGCGCCATCATCGGCACGGCACGTTCCGACATGGAGCCCGCCGCCTATCGCAAGTTAGCGCGGGAGGCCTGTGAGGCAGCGTCCGGTGAGAGCTGGGACGCCGGGGCCTGGGCGAAGTTCGAGAAGATCGTCCACTACGTTACAATCGATGCGACGGATCCTGAGGCCGATTGGCCGGCGCTCAAGAAGCTGCTGATGCTGGACCCAAAACGCCCGCGCGTCTTCTATCTCGCGACCTCGCCGCACCTCTATGTCGATATCTGCCATGCCATCGGGCTGGCCGGGCTGGCGGCGGAGCCGGCACGTGTGGTGCTGGAGAAGCCGATCGGGACCGACCTTGAATCGGCCCGGGCGATCAATGACGGCGTTGGCGAAGTGTTTTCCGAACGGCAGGTGTTCCGGATCGACCACTATCTCGGCAAAGAGACCGTGCAGAACCTGATGGTGCTGCGCTTTGCCAACATGCTATTCGAGCCGCTCTGGTCGCACAATTATATCGACCATGTGCAGATCACCGTGGCGGAAAATCTCGGCCTCGAGGGACGGGCGGACTATTATGACCGGTCCGGCGCGTTACGCGACATGGTACAGAACCATCTCCTGCAGCTGATCTGCCTGACGGCGATGGAGCCGCCCAACGACATGGGCGATGACGATATCCGCACCGAGAAGATCAAGGTGCTGAACGCGCTCGGCGCGATTGCGCCGGATCAGGTGAAGCGCCAGACCGTACGCGGACAGTATACCTCCGGCCTTCAGGGCGGAAGGCCGGTGAAGGGCTATCTGGAAGAACTGTCTGCCGCAAATGGCAGCCACACGGAAACTTTTGTCGCCGTGAAGGCTGAAGTGAAGAACTGGCGCTGGGCGGGTGTGCCGTTCTACCTGCGCACCGGCAAGCGCATGTCAGCGCGCCATTCTGACATTGTGATCCAGTTCAAGCCGGCGCCGCACAATGTTTTCGGGCAGGGTGTGGACAGCGTGAACCGCTTGGTGATCCGCCTGCAGCCGGACGAGGCCGTCCGCCTGTTCGTCCAGATCAAGGAACCGGGTCCCGGCGGCCTGCGCGTCAAGTCGCTGCCGCTGAACCTCTCCTATGCGGAGAGTTTCACGCTGCGCTATCCGGACGCCTATGAGCGACTTCTGATGGACATCGTGCGCGGGAACCTTTCCCTGTTCATGCGGCGTGACGAGGTGGAGGCAGCCTGGCGCTGGGTCGATGGGCTGATCGATTCATGGGAGGCCAGCGGCTATCAGCCGGAAAGCTATGCGGCGGGTACGGATGGTCCGCTGTCGGCGGCTATGATGATGGACCGCGATGGGCGCAGCTGGTGGAAGGAAGGATAAGTGCGATGGCGCTGAACCTCACCGAGTTCGAAAACCGCGAGGCTGCATCGCAAGCGGCTGCCGCCATGATGGCGCGCGCACTTGAGGCGGATATTGCCACGTCGGGCGCAGCGAGCCTGATGGTCTCGGGCGGATCAACACCGGAGCGGGTTTTCAGGCTATTGTCGGCCCGGGACATGGAATGGGCAAAGGTGACGGTAGGCCTGGTGGACGAGCGCTGGGTTGCGCCGGACGACCCGGACTCGAACGAGCGGCTGGTGCGCACGGTGCTGTTGCAGGGCAGGGCGGCGGCAGCGCGATTTATCCCGATGAAAACATCGCAGGCCTGCCCGCGCGACGCTGAAGCCGATCGCATTGCCGCCTATGCGCCTTACTGCAAGGCGCCCAGTTTCGTGCTGCTCGGCATGGGCACCGACGGGCATACGGCCAGCTGGTTTTCCGGCAGTCCGGGTCTCGCGCAGACCGCGGCCCCGGATGCGGCGCATTGCCTGGCGGGCGTCGAGGCGTCCGGCGCGGCCGTGCCGCAGCGGATGACGCTGACGGGCGCAGGCGTCCTGACGGCGCAGCGCGCGCTGCTGCTTGTATTCGGCGAAGAAAAGCGCAGCATGCTGATCTCGGCGCCGCATGCTGATCCCATGGCTTGCCCTGTCCGTTTCGCGATTGACGGTCTCGGCGAGCGCCTTTCTGTTTACTGGGCCCCATAGATGGTTGGAAAACTGAATCCTGTTGTTGAAGCCGTCACGGCGCGCATCGAAGAGCGCTCGCGGGCTTCGCGTGCAGCTTACCTCGAGATGATCCGTTCGCGTCGCCCGGCAGCGTTCGCCCGGGCGCGGTTGACGGAGGGCAACCTCGCGCATCAATCCGCCGGATGCGCCGTTCTGGAGAAGGCGCAGATCCTCGGCGCTGGCTGGCCTGTGATTGGCATTATCACGTCCTATAATGACATGCTTTCCGCGCATGCGCCGTTTGAAGTTTATCCGCAGCTCATCCGAGAGGCGGCGCGCGAGGTTCATGCCATCGCACAGGTGGCGGGCGGCGTGCCGGCGATGTGTGACGGCGTCACGCAGGGCCAGGAAGGGATGGAACTGTCACTCTTTTCGCGTGATGTGATCGCGATGGCATCTGCCATCGGGCTGTCGCACGATACGTTTGATGCCGCGCTGCACCTTGGTGTGTGCGACAAGATCGTGCCGGGGCTGGTGATTGCGGCGCTTCGATTTGGCTGGTTGCCGTCGGTCTTCGTGCCGGCAGGTCCGATGCCGTCCGGCCTGCCGAATCCTGAAAAGATCCGTGTACGGCAATTATTTTCGGAAGGTAAAGTGGGCCGAGAGGCATTGCTGAAGGCCGAGGCGGAGAGCTATCACAGCCAGGGCACCTGCACCTTCTATGGCACGGCGAACTCGAACCAGATGCTGATGGAAGTGATGGGCCTGCACATGCCGGGTGCGGCTTTTCCGAACCCCGGCACACAGCTGCGCAACGCACTGACACGCGCCGCAACTCACCGCGCGGCGGCCATCACTGCGCAGGGCGCGGACTACCGGCCGGCCGGAGAGCTTATTGATGCGCGGGCTGTCGTGAACGGCATCGTCGGACTTATGGCGACGGGCGGGTCAACCAATCACGCGCTGCACATCCCGGCGATTGCGGCGGCGGCGGGCCTGTCCGTGACGCTTGAGGATTTCTCGGACCTGTCGCGCGTCACGCCTCTGCTGGCGCGCATCTATCCGAACGGTCCGGCGGACGTAAATCATTTCCACGCGGCGGGCGGCATGAGCTTCCTGATGGCGCAGCTGTTGATGGCGGGGCTGCTGCACGGCGACGCGCAAGGCGTTGCGGGACCGATAGCTGATTATGCGCAGGAGCCGGTCCTGTCGGAGGGCGCACTTGCCTGGCAGCCCGCGCCGGCGGAAAGCGGGGATCTCGACGTCCTGAGGCCCTTCGACAATCCGTTCTCGGCGGATGGCGGTTTGCGGCTGGTGACGGGCCTGTTGGGCGAAGGCGTATTGAAAGTGTCTGCGGTGAAGGCCGGGCACCGGCTGGTCGAGGCGCCGGCTGCGGTGTTCGAGTCGCAGCAGGCGCTGAAGGAAGCGTTCGAGGCAGGCCGGCTGAACCGGGATTTTGTTGCGGTTGTGCGTTTCCAGGGCGCGGCGGCGAACGGGATGCCGGAGCTGCACGGGCTGACGCCGTTGCTGGGCGTGTTGCAGGACCGGGGGCACAGGGTGGCGCTGGTGACCGACGGGCGGATGTCCGGCGCGAGCGGCAAGATACCGTCAGCGATCCATCTTAGCCCGGAAGCCGCGCAGGGCGGACCCATAGCGAAGGTGCGCGACGGCGATATCATCCGGCTGGATGCAGAAGCCGGAACGCTGGACGTGAAGGTCGATGTGGCGCAATTCATGGCGCGTGACGCCGCCCCGTTCCGGCCGAACCGGCCCCCGGCGGGACTTGGGCGCGAGCTTTTCGACCTCTTCCGCATGAATATCAGCAGCGCAGCCAGCGGGGCGAGCCCGTTCAACTTCCTCGGCCTGCGGAGCTGAGCCATGGAGTCCGGCGTGCTGGTGGGGGATGTGGGCGGCACGAATGCGCGCTTTGCGCTGGCGGTCCGGCGGGGCGACTGGCTGGGGATCGAGCGGTTCGAAGTGCTGGCGAGCGAGGCCTATCCGACATTCGGGCAGGCGCTGCGTCATTATCTGGACGAGACCGGTGTGCGGGCCGAGGCGGCGTGTATCGCGGTGGCCGGGCCGGTGCGGGGCGGACGTGTGCACCTTACCAACCGGGACTGGGCCATAGACGAGGCGGTTATCCGGGAGACGTTCGGGATTTCCCGGGTGGAGCTGATCAATGACTTCGTGGCGATGGCGCGCTCTGTGCCCGAGCTGGAGCCGGAGGCGTTCGAGCTGATTTTTGATGGCGAGCCGGTGCCCGAAGCGCCGATGATCGTCGCCGGGCCAGGTACGGGGTTTGGTGTCTCGACGCTGGTGCCGGCAATGGACGGGAGATGGAATGTGCTGGGGGGGGAAGGCGGCCATATTGCCTATGCGCCGCGGACCGAGCTGGAGCGCCAGCTCTGCGCGATCCTGATGCGGGATCATGGCTACGTGTCGAATGAGCTGGTGGCCTCGGGTAGCGGCCTCGACGAGGTGCATGCGGCGTTTTGCGAGATCTACGGGACCGCGCCGGCGACACTGACGCCCGCTGAGATGCGGGTGCGGGCGAATGCGGGCGAGGCGATGTACCGCGCGCTGATCGAGGTGCGGGCGCTGGCGGTGATGGGCGCGGTGGGCGACCTGGTACTCGCCAATGGAGCGCTTGGCGGGGTGGTGCTCGCCGGCGGCGTTTCGGAGCGGATCGCCGATTTCCTGAAAACGCCCGAGGCGCGAGAGCGATTCGTTTCGCGCGGTCCGATGAGCTATTACCTGCAACGATGCCCGGTCCGGCTGCTGCATGAGCCTGTCGCGCCACTGATCGGTGCGGCGGCCTATTTCCGGCAGCTTCACGCCCGCTGAGAGCGCCGGATGGGGCCAGGGTATGCCCCTGCCGACATGTCTCCGCATGAGAGCCATTCTCAGATCGGTGAGGGCGCTGGAAATGGATAGGGAATTCAAGGCACTTTTCAGAGAAAGCGGCGCCACCTGAACTTGTGCTCCGGGGGCATGCGTGACGCACTGACGCAACCTCGGAGCTCGCGATTTGGGAACCCGCGAGGCTATACTGCGAAAGTCTGAAGTTGGCGGGCCTGTTCGTGTTGCGCCTGCATTAAAACCGTCCTAATCGGGCGGCAATTGGGTCTGTACCTGGAGGTACCAATCATGTCCGAAGTCGAGCGCCTGGCCCTGGATTATCTTCCGGTGATCTTCTTCCTCGTCATCGGTGTCGTGATTTCCGGCCTGTTCGTCGTCGGCTCCGTCCTGCTGGCCCCGTCCAAGCCTGACCCGGAGAAAAACTCGGCTTACGAGTGCGGTTTCAATGCTTTCGACGACGCGCGGATGAAGTTCGACGTACGCTTCTACCTGGTGGCGATCCTGTTCATCATCTTTGACCTTGAGGTTGCGTTCCTGTTCCCGTGGGCGGTGAGCCTCGGCGAAATCGGCATCCTCGGCTTCTGGTCTATGGTCGGGTTCCTC
>NZ_JBBEBT010000290.1:0-2210 GCF_040882205.1 Hyphomonas sp. | reverse complement strand
ATGGCCTTCTTCGCCATGGGTATTGCCCTCTGGAAAACCGAGGCTTACCTGCGCCGCCGCTGGCGCGCGCTCGCCATCTCCGGCACAATCCTCCTCGCGGCTTCGCTGATGCACCCGGCGCTGGAGCCGCTGCGCGCGCTGGCCCTGGCCAGCCTCATCGCGGGCGCCGCCTACGCGCCCGGCCCGGCCCTCAGCCCCGCCCGCTTCGGCGACATCTCCTACGGCCTCTACATTACCCATTTCCCGGTGCTCCAGGCGATGGCCGCCGCCGGCCTTGTGGCGGCGCTGGGCTTGCCGGGCTTCTTCCTTCTCGCCGCCGCCCTCGTCATCCTCGCCAGCCTCGCACTCTGGCACCTCGTGGAGAAGCCCGCCTTGCGCCCGTCGAGCCACTACCGCAAGGTGTCCGCAAAATTGATCAACTGAGAGGAAAGAACGCCATGCAGGGCTCAGTCTATGAATACATCAAGTTCGATGCGACCCGCGCAGGTGTCGCCATCGTCACGCTGAATCGGCCGGACGTCCACAATGCCTTCAACGCCGAACTGATCAGCGAACTCATGGACGTCTTCACCCTGATTTCAGAGCAGCCCTCCATCCGCATGATGATCCTGCGCGGCGAAGGCCCGTCCTTCTCCGCTGGGGCAGACCTCTCCTGGATGAAGCTCGCCGCGCTCAATTCGCGCGACGACAACGAGGCCGATGCCCTCCGCCTCGCCGAGATGCTGCATCGGCTTTATGAAATGCCTCAGATGACGCTGGCGCTGGTTCACGGCACTGCCATGGGCGGCGGGGCAGGGCTGGTTGCCGCGTGTGATGTCGCCATCGCCATGGCGGGCGCGTCCTTCCGCTTCTCTGAAGTACGCCTCGGCCTGATACCGGCCACTATCAGTCCCTACGTGATCGACGCCATTGGCCCGCGCTTGGCCCGCGCGCTCTTCGTCACCGCAGAAGCCTTCGATGCCGCCTATGCCGAGCGAATCGGCCTCGTGCAGTATGTTGCTCAGACGGCGGATGAAATGGCAGAGCTGGAAGAACGCATCGCCAAACTCGTCTTCGCCGCCGCTCCGGGCGCGGTTGCGGACTCAAAGAAACTCGTCCGCGATGTTGCCGGCCGGCCGATCGACCGCGAAATCGGACACAAGACCGCAAAGCGTATCGCCGCGCGCCGGGCGTCTGCCGAAGGAAAGGAAGGCATTGCCGCTTTCCTGGAAAAGCGTCCGCCCAGCTGGAAAACCTGAAGCCGCGCTACTTCAGCGGCGGCAGCGGCAGGCCCCATCCCGTCAGCGCCGTATGCACGGCTTCGACCGGATTGATTCCGGTCAGGCCTTCTATGGGCTCCCGGAATATATACACGACCAACCCCAGCATGATCACATAGACGATGAACTGCAGCACCGATTTCAACACGAAAGCGCCTGCGCTGAACGCGATCATGCCGATGGCCCCGAGGATCAGCGCGCCCTGGATCGGAGGCATGCTTTCCACGATGGCATAGTTGTATCCAAAATAGGCGCCGAGCCCGCCGCCGACGATGCCGGCAATGCCGGCCAGTTGAACGCCTGAGTTATAAGCCATCGGACTCCCCCGTTTGCTTTGCCTTTCTCCTGCTTACGCCATCCGGCGGGCCTCACAAAGCCTCAAAATCACGCGCCCGCCGCCCGCCATGCGCCTTGTTTCGGCCAGCAAACCCGGCGATCCCATACAGCTATGACCGCCCAGCCCTCCGCTTCCGCGCGCCTGCGCGCCCGCCTTCACGCCGAACGCGAAGCCCTGCGCGCCCGCTGGGTGAAGGGCCCCTGGTCGCTCGGCCTGTTCGAGTTCGCCAGCTTCGGCGTCAAGCAGGCCTGGGCCTGCCTCTTCGGCGGCGTCATGCTCGCCCTGCTGCTGGCAACACACCTCTTCTATCCCGGCGTCGCAGCCCTCTCGCGCTACGATTTCCTCGTCCTCGCCGCGCTCGCCCTGCAACTGCTGCTCATCCTCTCCGGTCTCGAAACCTGGGAAGAGGCGCGCGTCATTCTCCTCTTCCACATCGTCGGCACCGTCATGGAGCTCTTCAAGACCGCCCATGGCAGCTGGATCTACCCGGAAGACAGCTGGCTGCGTATCGGCGCCGTGCCGCTCTTTTCCGGCTTCATGTACGCCGCCGTCGGGTCCTATCTCGCCCGCGTCTGGCGCATCTTCGAGTTCCGGCTCGACCGTTTCCCGCCCCT
>NZ_JBBEBT010000289.1:0-14166 GCF_040882205.1 Hyphomonas sp. | reverse complement strand
TGGGGCGCGCCGCTTTCCATTCCAGCAACGCCACTTGCAGCATTCCGGCGACCAGCACGCCCACCAGCGCGCCCTCGAGCACGCCCTGCGCCCCGCGCCCCTGCGTGATGCCGAGCCAGTAACAGACCGGGATCATCACCAGGAAGAACGAGCCAATGTGGATGGCTGTCGGCAGCCACACCATCCCCTGCGCCCGTAGCGCAAACGAGGCGGTCGCCTGCAGTCCGTCGAAGATCGTCGCCAGCGCCGCGAGCCAGAGCAGCGCTGCAATCGCCGGCGCGAGCGCCACGCCGCTGATGACAGCGTCCTCGCGCACCAGAAGCACCGAGATGGCATCGCGGAACAGCACCAGCACCACACACAGGATCAGCCCCATCGCGATGGTCGCCACAACGCCGAGCCGGCCCGCATTCTTAACGGCCTGCCCATCGCCGCGCCCCATGCCTTCCGCAACGCGCACGGACGTAGCCGACGCGATGCCGAGATAGAACATGAAGCACAGGCCCATCACCTGCACCGTGTAGCCATAGACAGAATTTGCTGCGATCGAGATCCAGGTCGCGATCACGAAGGTGATGTTGAAGCCGCCCCATTCGGCGACATTGCTGATCGCCGTACCGGTGCCGACTTCCAGCTGGCGCCGCGCCTCACCGGCTGGCGCGGCGGGCGAGCGGCGGAAGCCCGGCGTCAGGCGCGCGACAAGGATCAGCATGGCGATGACAATCAGCCAGCGTGTGATCGAGGTGGCCCAGGCGACGCCCTCGGCGCCCATCTGCGCCATCCCCCACCAGCCGCCGACAAAGGCGAGGTTCAGGAACAGGTTGAACACCACGCCCGCATACATAACGATGGTCACCAGAAGCGGCCGGCGCAACGCCTCGAGATAGTAGCTGCAGGCCTGGCTGATCATGTGGCCCATCAGGCCGAAAGCCAGGATGCGTGTCACCGAGGCCGTCTCGGCCGCCACCACTGCCGGCGGCGCATCGATGCCTGCCGCCTCGCTGGGCGGCGCGATGGTGACGAAGATCCAGCTGAAGAAGCCATCTGCCGTCGGCACCAGCACCAGCGTCAGCGCGCCGGCGAGAATGACGGCCCAGAGCAGCCCGCGGCGGAAGATGCGCCCGGAACCTGCTTCCTTGCCAACGCCCAGCAATTCGGACGTGAGCACCTGCACGCCGAGCAGAATGCCGAGGCCAAGCCCCAGCGAAATACCCATCGGCAACCAGGCGTTCAGGACATAGGCCAGCTCGTCTGGCGCATACTGGCCGAGCACGATGGCGTCCGTCAGGCCCATCAGCATCATCGCCATTCGGCTGATTGCAATCGGAACCGAAAGGCGCATCAGGTCTGCGACGTCGGATGGCTTTGCCCACACAGGCAGCCGGGTCTTCGCCATGCCGGCCATCCCTCGTGATTTTCCGGCGTTCCGGCCAGCGTCTCAGCAGCCGCGGCTAATGCCTCAACCCGCGGCTTCGGGCAAGTCCGGAGCGGGGACCGCCCGCATCGGAGCTTGAACCGGAAGTCCCTGTCCCAGTGCCGGGCGAGCCGGCGATTTGTTCGGACGGAAGGAGATCTGCTGACCCTGTTCAGTTCGCAGCACGCCATGTATGCCAAGGCTCCGCAGCGGGAGTTTCGATGTCGGACACTGAACCGACTGGGGCCTTCGCGGTCGTGCCCAGCAACGAACTCGCCTCTGCCATTCCATTTTGGGAACGATTGGGGTTCTCGCGCACGGGCGGCGAAGATGAATACGTCATCATGGAAGGCTGGGGCTGTGAAGTTCACCTGACGCAGGCGGGCGGCGGCGCCTGGGGCGTTCCGGCGGAGAACAATCCCTTCGGTGTTTTCATTCGCACCCCGCAGGTCGAAGAGATCGCGGCCCGTGTCGAAGAGATCGCGGCCCGTGTCGACGACCTCGTGATCCGCCCGGGGGGCATGCTGCGCCATCGCGAATGGGGCATGTACGAAGTAGGCATTTCCGGGCCGGACAACCTCCTGGTCCAGATCGGATGGCCGTCTTCGCTGATCAAAGGGGGTTAAGCTGAACGCGGCTTCAGAACGCGCGGACCTTGGTGGCGCGGCCGCGTTCCGTTCCTACCCCGCCTTGCGGGCGTCTGTGTCGCCGGCTTCGACCGCCTGCAGCTTTTCCGCCACAAGGAAGGCAAGTTCCAGCGCCTGCTCGCCGTTCAGGCGCGGGTCGCAATGCGTGTGATAGCGGCTCGAGAGGTCCTCTTCTGAGATCGCCTGCGCGCCGCCGATACACTCGGTCACGTCCTGGCCGGTCATCTCGATATGCACGCCGCCCGGATAGCAACCTTCCGCAGGCAGAATATCGATGAACTGGTGCACTTCGCTCAGCACGCGGTCCACGGGCCGCGTCTTGAAGCCGGTGGCGGTTTTCAGTGTGTTGCCGTGCATCGGGTCGCACGACCAGACGACCGTGCGGCCGGATTTCTTCACCGCGCGCGCCAGCGGCGGCAGGCCCTTGGCCACGCCCTCCGAGCCGAAGCGCGAGATCAGCGTGATGCGGCCGGGCTCGTCCTTCGGGTTCAGCGTCTCGATCAGGCGGATCAGCTCGTCGGTCTCCATACCGGGGCCGCACTTGATGCCGATCGGGTTCCTGATGCCTTTGCAGAAGTTGACGTGCGCATGGTCGAGCTGGCGCGTCCGGTGACCGATCCAAAGCATGTGCGCCGAAGTGTCGTACCAGTCGCCTGACGTGGAATCGATCCGCGTCATCGCTTCCTCATAACCGAGCAGCAGCGCCTCGTGGCTCGTATAGAATTCCACCTGAGACATTTGCGGCACGGTCTCAGCGTTGAGACCCACAGCCTGCATGAAACGCAGCGAAGCCGAAATCTGGTCCGCGAGTTTCTGGTAGCGTTCACCCTGCGGTGAGCGGTCGACGAAGCCCAGCATCCAGCGCTGCACGTTGGCAAGGCTCGCATAGCCGCCCTGGCTGAACGCGCGCAGAAGGTTCAGCGTCGCTGCCGATTGCGAATAGGCCTGCACGAGGCGCTCGGGATCCGGAATCCGGCTCTGAGGCGTGAACTCCATGCCGTTGATATTGTCGCCCCGATAAGAGGGAAGCGTCACGCCGTCGATCGTCTCGATGGGCTCGGAGCGCGGCTTGCCGAACTGGCCGGCGATACGCCCCACCTTCACCACTGGCTTGGCCGCCGCGAAGGTGAGCACCACAGCCATCTGCAGGATCACGCGAAACGTGTCGCGGATATTGTCCGGGTGGAACTCCTTGAAACTCTCGGCGCAGTCCCCGCCCTGCAGCAGGAAGGCATTGCCGGCCGCAACCTCGGCCAGCCGTTGCTTCAGACGCCGCGCTTCGCCCGCAAAAACCAGCGGCGGATAACTCCTCAGCCGGTTTTCGACAGCCGTCAGCGCGCCCGCGTCAGGATAGTCCTGCGGGATGTGCTGCGCGGGCAGTTTGCGCCAGTCTGAGGGATGCCAGGTCATTTCAGGGGTACTCCGGTTCTGCGGGGCATAAATCACATGGCGCCCCCATGCTCAAGTTTCACCATTATTTCACAGCAGATAGCTGGCCCACGCCCCCCCCCGGCGTCTAAAAGGGTCTGGGGGAATCAATGGCCAGAGCCGGGGACTGATGCGTCATGCCGCATGTCTATATCAGCCATTCCGGCGCCGATCCGGACGCCCTGCTGCAGCTGCACGAGGCGCTGCGGGTGGCCGCGATCGCCGATCGCTACACCGTCGGCGAGCCGGACCGGGCCGAAGCTGACGCCGCAATCAGTTCGGCCTTCGCGGTCATCGTACTGGTTTCGGCTGCCGCCGTCCGGTCGAAAACCGTGCGTCAGGACGTCGAAATCGCCAAGGCCGCCGGCATCCGCCTTATCCCCTACCAGATCGACAAGGCCCGTCTGAACGGCTTCTTCAAGACCGAAGTCCAGCCCCGCCTGCGCCTCTCCTCCGCCATGCCGGACGGCATGGACCAACTCATTGCCGAGGCGCAGGCCGCCTATCGCAAGAAATGCCCGGTCGTCGCCGTGATGAACCTGAAAGGCGGCGTCGGCAAAACCACCGTCACCTCGCAGCTTTCCGGCGCCTGGCAGGAGGCCTTCGGCGGCCGCGTCCTGCTGATCGACCTCGACCCGCAATACAATCTCACCCAGACCTTCTTCTCGATGGAAGACGCCGACGCCTCGTCCGGCCTGGACCGCTCCGTAATCTCCCTGTTCGAGCGCTCGCGCCTGCACGCAAAGGACGCCGTCTCGCCGGCCGAGAACTGGCTGAGCCTCACCATCGCACCCTTCACGCCGGCGGCGCGCGACAGCTATGTGCATTCCATTCTGGGTACGGACGGTCCGCCCGGACGCCTCGACCTGATCTCCGGCCAGTTCGAGATTTCAAAATATGCCTTCGCGAACGACCGGGATTCGCTCGCCGCGATCAGGCAGCACTTCCTGCGCTCCATCGACCACTACCGGAGCGAATACGATCTCATCGTCTTCGACACCAACCCCAACGCGACCTTCCTGACGCGCTGCGCGCTGGAAGCCGCCGACCGCGTCATCGCGCCAATGCATGCGGACATCTATTCCCTGCGCGGCGTGCGCCTGCTGAATCTCGTCATCAAGGACCAGGTCGAGGCCGGCAAACGCCCGTCGCTCTCGGTGCTGTTCAACGCGGTGAACCGCAATGAACAATCCACCTTCGAAGGCGACGCGCGAAATGGCGTCTATGATGCCATCGCCGGCTTCCCGCTCTCGCAGCGCCTGATGACCGCCGCCCTGCCCCGCTCCGCCCACTTCGCCGTCAAGGCCCCGCAGGACGACCAACCCGCCTGGCGCCAACTCCTCGCCCATGCCGGCCGCGGCGGCGGCCTGAAAGCGATCCGCGACAGCCTGAAACAAGTTGCGCTGGAGTTGAAGGTGCTGAGTGAGGGCGCAACTGCTCACTAAGCCCACGCTCCCCTGGGAAAGGGGCTAAGAAAATCAAACCACCTCAGGCAGCCATTTCGTCCGCATCGTGACGAGTTCCTCCGCTGCTGACGGATGCACCGCGCAGGTACGGTCGAAATCATCCTTTGTTGCGCCCATCTTCACGGCGATACCCGCCATCTGGATCATCTCGGCGGCGTCATCGCCCACCACATGCACGCCGAGCACGCGCTGGTCAGACGCGCGTACGACGAGCTTCATGAAGGTACGCGTCTGATCGCCGTTCAGCATGTTCTTCATCGGGCGGAACTTCGTCTTGTAGATGTCGATCTCGCCGTGTTCCCTGCGGGCCTGGCTTTCGCTGATGCCGACCGTGCCGACTTCCGGCTGCGAGAACACCGCCGTCGGAATATCAGTATGGTCCATCTTCCAGGGCTTGCCGCCAAACTCGGTATCGGCAAAGGCATGCCCCTCGCGGATCGCCACCGGCGTCAGGTTCACCCGGTCGGTCACATCGCCCACAGCAAAGATATTCGCCGCGCCTGTGCGCGACCAGTCATCGACAGCAACTTCGCCGCGCGCGCCCAGCCTGACGCCGGCCTTCTCGCAGCCAAGCCCGTCTGTATTTGCCTGCCGGCCAACCGCCATCATCACGACATCGGCCTTGACCTCATGGCCATTCTCCAGCTTTACGCAAAGTCCGTCATCCGTCATTTCAATCCGCGTAAAGACGGTCTTCGTGATGACGCGCACGCCCGCTTCCTTGAGGCCTTCATGCACAGCGAGGCGCACGTCCTCATCAAATCCGCGCAGCACGGTCTCGCCCCGGTAAACGAGGCAAACCTCGACGCCGAGCCCGGCGAACACATGCGCGAACTCCACCGCAATATAGCCGCCGCCCGCAATCACCATCCGCTCCGGCAACGTCTCCATCTCGAATACTTCATTCGAGGTGATCGTGTGCTCCACGCCCGGCAGCTCCTCCGGCGAAGGCCGCCAGGGCCGCCCGCCGGTGGCGATCAGGATTTTCCCTGCCGTCACCGTCTGGCCGCTGCCCGTCAGGCGCAGCGTGTGTGCGTCCTCGAATTCGGCGCGGTCGTTGAACACTTCGGCGCCTGCCGATTTCAGGTTCCGGTCATAGATCGCCGACAGCCTGTCGACTTCGGCGCGCATGCCCGCCGCAAATTTCGCATGATCATAGGACACATCTCCAACAGACCATCCGTACCCGGCGGAATGCCTGATCTCCTTGCCGTACTTGCTGGTATACACCATGAACTTCTTTGGCACGCAGCCGCGGATGACGCAGGTGCCGCCCATCCGGTATTCTTCCGCCAGGCCCACCTTCGCGCCCGCCTGCGCCGCAATCCGCGCCGCGCGAACGCCCCCGCTCCCGCCGCCGATCACGAACAGGTCAAAGTCGTAGGCGCGTTCGGTCATGGTAATTATCCTTGAAAATCAGCCCGTAGATGTGTGGGACCGGGCCTCAGTATTCAATGATGCGTGCGCCGGTTTCGGTTCCGAAAATCACGGTGCGCGCGATGCCGATGAACAGGCCGTGCTCCACCACGCCCGGCGTGCCGGAGAGGAAGGCCGCCGCTTTTGGCGGGTCGGGGATCAGGCCGCAATGGCAATCGAGTATGTAGTTGCCGCCATCAGTCACCAGCAACTCCGTGCTGCGCGGCGCCTTGCGCAGCTCCACGCGCGGGCGCTCAACACCGGCAGCCACCAGCGCGTCATGCACCTTCTTCGCCGTGATCGTATAGCCGAACGGCGTCACTTCAACGGGCAGCGGAAACGCCCCGATGGATTGAACATCCTTCGTCGGGTCGGCAATCACCACCATGTGATCGGACGCGTTCGCGATGATCTTCTCGCGCAGCAGCGCCGCACCGCCGCCCTTGATCAGCACGCCGCCGGGCCCCGCCTCATCCGCCCCGTCCACGGTCAGGTGGATCCGGTCCACCTGCTCGAACGGGATCAGCGGCACCCCTAAGCTGTGCGCCAGATCCCGCGTCTGGTTGCTCGTCTCGATGCAGCGCACGATCAGGCCATCGGCAATCTCGTCGGCCAGCAGTTCCACGAAATACTTCGCGGTCGAGCCTGTGCCGAGGCCGATGGTCATGCCGTCTTCGACAAATTCCATCGCAGCGGCGGCGGCATTCTGCTTTTCGGTTTCATGCGCCATTTGCCGGTCTCAATCCTTTTTGCCCTTGGCGGCCTTCTCGGCAGCCTTCTTTGTACGGAAGGTTTTCGCCCAGCCTTCACGCGTCATCTGCGGCGCGCGCGCCACCGCCAGTGCATCGGCAGGCACGTCCTTGGTGATCACGCTGCCGGAGCCGACATAGGCTCCGTCGCCGATGCTCACTGGCGCCACCAGCGCCGAGTTGGAGCCGACAAAGGCGCCCGCGCCCACATCCGTCTGGTGTTTGAGGAAGCCGTCATAGTTGCAGAAGATCGTGCCCGCGCCGATATTCGCGCCGGCGCCGATCGTGCCGTCGCCGAGATAAGCGAGATGGTTCGCCTTGGCGCCATCGCCCATCGCCGTGTTCTTGGTCTCGACGAAGTTGCCGATCTTCACGCCCGCCCCCAGCACCGTGCCCGGGCGCAGGCGCGCATAAGGGCCGATTTCGCAATCCTCGCCAACCACCGCGCCTTCCAGATGACTGAACGCCCGGATGCGGGCGCCCGCCGCCACCCGCACGCCAGGCGCGAACACCACATGCGGCTCGACGACGACATCCGGCCCAATCTGCGTGTCATGCGCAAAGAATACGGTTTCGGGCGCCACGAGCGTGACACCGCTTTCCATAAGCGCTATGCGCCGCCTTGCCTGAAAAATGCCTTCCGTTTCGGCCAGGTCATTCTTCGAGTCGCAGCCGATGAGGTCATCCTCGGCGGCCGTGACGAGGGTGCACCGGCCTCCTTCGGCGCGGACGAGGCCCACCAGATCGGTGAGGTAATACTCGCCCTTGGCATTGGCGTTTGTAATTTTTTGCAAGAGCCGGAACATATCCTTGGCGCGTCCGGCCATCACCCCTGAGTTGCATACCCGCACCCTGAGCTGTTCCGGCGCCGCCTCGCGCGCCTCGACAATTGCTTCAAGGTCACCTGCCGCGTTGGTGATCAGCCGGCCATAGAGGCCCGGGTCCGCCGCCTCGAAGCCCAGCACACCCAGCGCCGCCCCGCCGGCCACGCCCGCGAACAGCGCCTCGATCACCGCGGCCGGCACCAGCGGGCTGTCGCCATAGAGCACCGCCAGCTCGCCGGCAAATTCCTTCAGCGCCTCTTGCGCGCAGCGCACGCCATGCCCCGTCCCTTGCGGCGGGTCCTGGAAGGTAATAGCCACATCCGGATGGCGCGCCTTCAGGTGCGCAATCAGCACATCCTGCGACGGGTGCACCACCGCCACGATCCGGGTGCAGCCAGTCTCCCGGGCCAGCGCGATCGACCAGTCCATCATCGGCCGGCCGCCCACTTCGTGCATCACTTTCGGCAGGGCAGACTTCATCCGCGTGCCCTTTCCGGCCGCAAGGATGACAGCGGCGCGATGTTTCGGCGCTTGGGTCAAAGGCAGGCTCCCTCTCGCTTTAATACGCCCCATCGCCTAAACGAAACCCCGCAGCTTGGCGAGGGCGAACGCGGCATGGATAACGAGCGGACAGGCGGTTTCGAAGGCTGGACGATCCTCTTCGATCTGGACGGCACGTTGGTCGATACCGCGCCGGACCTGCTCGGCGCCCTGAACCATGTGCTGACCGCAATGGACCTGGACGCGGTCAGCCTCGAGACCATCGCCGAAATGATCGGCCACGGCGCCCGCGCCATGATCGAGACCGGCCTCAAGGCGCAGGGCTCTGTATTATCTGCTGCAGACATGGACGCGGCCTTCGAGCGGTTCATCGCGCACTATGTCGCCAATATCGCGGTCGGCTCACGGCCCTTTGAGGGCACAGTCGAGGCGCTGGAAAACTTGCGCGCGCAAGGCGCAACGCTCGCCGTGTGCACCAATAAGCGTCAGGATCTCAGCGTCCGCCTGATCGGCGAGCTTGGCCTCGCAGGCCATTTCGACGTCATCTTCGGCGCTGACCGGGCGACCAACCGCAAGCCGCATTCCGATCATATATTTGAAACCCTCGCCGAAGCCGGCGGTGATCCGGCCCGGGCTCTGTTCGTGGGTGACAGCCGGACAGACGAAAGGGCAGCCCGGAATGCCGGACTGCCCTTCGTGTTCGTGACCTTCGGCTACGAGGCCGAAACTCCTGAAGCCATCGCCGCGGATGTCACCATCAGCCACTACGCCCAGCTTGTTCAGGCTTTGTCAGGCCTGAAGGATCAGGCGGTCGCTTCGCCGCGCGGCCGATAGGTCGGGCGGGACGAGCCGCCTTCACCCAGCGCACGCCGGCGGGGCATGCCGTTCACCATATTGGAACGCACGTCGCAACGTGCACTCCGCATGGCAGGAACGAACCCGGCGTCCACGAGATCGACATCGACCTCATATCCACGCTCGCTCCAGTACGCATTGATTTTCTCGCGAAGGCGCTTTGCGCCATCTTCGTCACACCAGTCTTTCACTCTGCTCTCTCCAGGCTTGTTATCACTAAAGCGGCCGGGGCCGCCGGTGCCTGTCCTTCTTAGGGTTCATACTGCGAACCTTGCTTGGCCCGTCTTTTATCGGGTAGATGACAATGTTTGCAGGTTTTCTCAAGGGTAAATCCGGGTAACGATTTAGTAAGTTTGCAAGATGAACAAATATTCAGCACGATCGGTTGTGCATAAACACCCTGCTTTATGGATATCTGCGTAGAAACTCGCGCGGCTACAGGCCCAAAGCCCAAACCTGCTGTTGCGACGCTCTGTCAGAATATCGGGCACCGCTGCCGCGCGATCCAGGGACACTGGCGAATACGTATGCAGCCCTGCATACTTAATCCAGCGAGCTATTACCTGTTCACACGCAGTTATCGCTTCCCGTTAAGTCAGGTAATCTGCGAATCTGCCGTTTCAGGCGCCGCTTACATAGCCGCTTGACCTCTTTGGCCTTGCCGACTACGCCGCTTCCTCCCGGCGGGCGATTAGCTCAGTGGTAGAGCACTGCCTTCACACGGCAGGGGTCGCAGGTTCGAACCCTGCATCGCCCACCAGGTCCGCCTGGTACACCCTGACGGACCCCGTGGCGCACGCACCGAAGCAAAGTATAACCCCGCCGATGAAATCACTGCTTCGGTCCCCTTTCATAGCCGGCCTCCTCGGCTACGTCATCTGGGCCTGGATGGCGCTGATCGGGCGCACCACGCGCTGGCGCATCGAAGGCACCGAGGAAGCGCGCGCCTTCCTGAAGGACCACACGTCCGGCCTCATCTTCGCCAGCTGGCACGAAGCCATCCTGCTGATGCCATCGGGCTGGAACCGGTCCGTGCGCCACTGGCCGGAGCGCCGCACCCGCGCCGCCATGATGATTTCGCTCTCGCCCGACGGCGCCGCCGTAGCCAGGGCGATCCGCCATCTCGATCTCGATGTCGTGCGCGGCTCCACCTCCAACAAGAAGAAGACAAACAAGGACAAGGGCGGCGCCCGCGCCATTGCCGAGGCCAGCAAGCGCCTGCGCGAAGGCGGCTATCTCTGCATGACGCCGGATGGCCCGCGCGGCCCCCGGCGCCGCGCCAGCCCCGGCGCCGTCACCCTTGCCCAGCGCACCGGGTCGGCCATCCTGCCCTATGCCGTCGCCGCCAGACCTGCCCCGCGCCTCGACACCTGGGACCGGTTCATCATTCCCCTGCCCTTCGCCCGCGGCGCCATCGTTCTCGGCCCTCCGATCCTGTGCCCCAGGGCGGCCGAGCCCGGCGCCCTGCGAGAAGCGTTGCAAACCGGCATGGATATCGCTACCCGCCGGGCCGAAGAGCTGGCCGGGTACACATCCCGGCCGGACCCCGCTGGAGCTGCGACCTGAATGACGCCCGCGCTGTTCACCTACCAGATCGTAACGCGCCTCGCCGCGCCGCTGCTCGGCTTTGCGCTGACCGCGCGCGCCAGTAACGGCAAGGAAGACATCCTCCGTCTCAACGAACGCTTCGCCAAACGCCTGCCGCCCCGCCGGCCCGGCCCGCTCGTCTGGCTGCACGGCGCCAGTGTCGGCGAGAGCCGCGTGCTGCTGGAACTTGGCCGCCGCCTCATCGCGGCGCGGCCCGGCATCATGCTGGTGTTCACCAGCCAGACGCAGACCTCCGCCCGGCTGATGGGCAAGGAAATTCCCGACAACGCAATCCACGCTATGGCGCCGCTGGACACACCGATGGCGGCGCGCCGTTTCATCCAGCACTGGAAGCCGGACCTCTGCATCTTCGCCGAGGGCGAGATCTGGCCGAACCTCATTCTTGAGGCCGGCAAGGCGGGCGCGCGCCGCGCGCTGGTCAATGCGCGAATGACCGGCTCCTCCGCAGACGGATGGGCGCGCTTCAGCGGCGTGTTCCGTACCCTGATCGGCAATTTCGATGTGATCCTTGCCGCCGATCCGGACACCGGCGCCCGGCTTGAACGCCTGCTCGGCCGCGCCGTGCGCGTGCCCGGAAACCTGAAATCCGCCCAGTCTCCGCCGGACGCGAATCCGGCCGATCTGACACGCTTGACCACTACGTTCGTCAACTCCCGCCGCTGCTTCGTCGCCGCCTCGACCCATCCGGGCGAGGAGGAACTTTTCCTCGATGCGACCGAGCGTTTCACCGACGCCGCTCTCATCCTGGTGCCACGCCATCCGGAACGCGGCGATGAGATTTCCGACCTTCTGAAAGCCCGCCGCCTGCCGTTTGCGCGCCGCTCGAAGGGCGACGTGGCCTCGCCGCGCGACCGCGTGCTGCTGGCCGACACGATGGGCGAGATGGGCCTCTGGCTGCGCCTGGCCACGGCCGTCTACCTGGGCGGCGGCCATGCGGCAGATGTCGGCGGACACAATCCGCTGGAGCCAGTGCGCCTGAGAAAGCCGGTGCTGACGGGGCCTTCTGTGTTCAATTTCGCGGCTATGATGGCCGACCTTGAAGCGCGCGGCCTCGTGCGTACCGTGATCGATTCCGGCGATCTTGCCGCCGGTCTCTCCGATCCGCCAGCGATGTCGGAAACCGCCATCGCCGCGCTGGAAGCCGAGGCCGATGCACCGATGAATGCCACGCTGGAAGCGCTCTTGCCGCTGATCCCGAAACCCCTGCTCGACACTTCAGGGCCAGGCCGGTGAAGGGTCCGCACTTCTGGTCGGCGGGGCTCGACCCCTCCTCCCGGGAGGCTGCCCCGCTCACCCGCGCCTTGCTGACGCCGCTGAGCTGGCTCTATCTCAAGGGCTTGAGCCGCAAGCTTGCCCGGGCCGTGCCGGAGCGCGTCTCCGCGAAGGTCATCTGCATCGGCAACCTCACCGCCGGCGGCGCTGGCAAGACACCCGTCGCCGAGGCGATCCGGGAACGAATCAACGCACGGGACCTGCGCGCCGCCACCCTCTCGCGCGGCCATGGCGGGCGAGAGGGTGGTCCGCTCAGGGTTGATCGCGCCCGCCATACTTTCCGCGAGGTCGGCGACGAACCGCTCCTCCTCTCCGCCACCGGCGAGGCCTGGATCGGCCGCGAACGCCCAGCCGCAGCTGAGGCGATGGTCGCGGCCGGGGTTCAGGTCATCTTGATGGATGACGGCCACCAGAACCCGTCGCTCGGCAAGGACTTCACCTTCGTCGTCATCGATGCCGGCGCACCGTTCGGCAATCGCCATGTACTGCCCAAGGGCCCCTTGCGCGAACCCGTCGCATCCGGCCTCGCCCGCGCAGACGCTGTGATCCTGATGGGCGAAGGCCCGGTGCCCGCCGAAGTCGCCGCCAGCGGCAAGCCAGTCCTGCGCGCGCAGCTCACCGCCGCCGAACCGGCCCCGGCAGGTCCGCTCGTCGCCTTTGCCGGGATCGGACGGCCGCAGAAATTCTTCGACAGCCTGAAGGCCGCCGGCGCGGATGTGCGAGACGAAGTGCCCTTCGCCGACCATCATCCCTATACATCCGGCGACCTGAACCTGATGCGCGATCTCGCCGCCCGCGACGGCGCGCGGCTGATTACAACTTCGAAAGATCATGTCCGCCTGCCTGCGGCCATCCGCGCGCAGACGCTCGTGTTTCCCGTCAGGGCGGTGTTCGCGGATGGGGCAGCGCTTGACGCCATGCTCGCATCGCTCTTCAACCAGCACTGACCGATGAACGAGCAGACCCCCGCCGAATATGTCCGCCCGAAGGACATAGATAGCCGCGCCAGCTTCTGGCAGCGCGTGCAATGGCGGCTGGAAACGATCGCCTGGGACGTCATCTACTGGGCGCCGATGAAGGCGCTCGGACCGGACAAGGCCTCCGATTTCGGCGGCTGGATCGTGAAGAAAATCGGGCCGCGCCTGTCGCAGCACAAGACGATGCGGCGCAATCTCCGGCTGGCCTTTCCGGACTGGGACGAGGCACGAATCGAGGAGGTTGCCCTCGCCGCCTGGGAGAGCGTGGGCCGCACGGCTGGCGAGATGCCGCACCTGCCGGCGATTGATCCGTATACGTCAGGACGCGTCCAGATCGCCGGACTGCACGTGCTCGACGCCGTCCGCGATTCCGGCAAGGGCGCAGTGTTTGTTTCCGGTCATTTTGCCAACTGGGAGATCATGCCTGCTGTGATCACCCGGCGCCTCCCGCAGGCGGTGATGACCTACCGCGCCCTGAACAATCCGCATATCGACAAGCGCATTGCCGACCTGCGTGCGGCCTATGGCACGCAGGTGAATGCACCGAAGGGCATTGGCACGCGGGAGCTGATGCGCGCGCTCTCGCGCGGCGCGCCGGTGGCGCTGATGAATGACCAGAAGTTCAATGAGGGTATCCCCGTGAGCTTCTTCGGCCATGAGGCGATGACCGCCCCGGGGCCGACGCGGATGGCGCTGAAATACAAGGTGCCGATCGTGCCGGTTTCAACGGTGCGGACAGGGCCGGCGCGGTTCCGGGTTGAGTTCCACGAACCCTTCGTGCCGGACGATACTGGTGATCCGGAGGCGGACATTCGCCGCTCTGTCGAGCGGATCAGCGCCTTTCTCGAGGCGCAGGTGCGCGCGCATCCCGGTCAATGGTTCTGGCAGCACCGGCGCTGGCCGAAAGAAGCCTGGAAGGCCGCCGGTATCGCCTGAGAAAAAGAGGGGCAGCCCCCTTGCTGCCCCCGAAGTGTTCGCGCGAGCGCGAAGCTTTGATCAGCGCGCGTCG
>NZ_JBBEBT010000288.1:0-14190 GCF_040882205.1 Hyphomonas sp. | reverse complement strand
CCCCCCCCCGCCCGGAAAGCCCCCATGTCCTACAAGACCCTGATCACCGAGATCGATACCGAAGACGGCTTTGCCGTCATCCAGATGAACCGCCCGGAGACGCTGAATGCGCTCTGCGAGGAGATGATGAGCGAGCTTTCGGCGGCGTTTGACCGGTTCGAGGCGGACGACAACGTGCATTGCATCATCCTCACTGGCTCGAAGAAGGCCTTTTCCGGCGGAGCCGATGTGAAGGAAATACAGGCCAAGACCTTCCCGCAGTCCTATTATGAGGACTTCGTCACCCGGAACTGGGAGCGCGCGGCGCGCACCCGCAAGCCTCTGGTCGCGGCGGTAGGCGGCTATGCAATCGGCGGGGGCTGCGAACTGGCGATGATGTGCGACATCATCCTGGCGGCCGACAATGCCCGGTTTGGCCAGCCGGAAATCCGGCTCGGCATCATGCCGGGCGCCGGCGGGACGCAGCGCCTGGCGCGGGTGATCGGCAAGTCGAAAGCCATGGAACTCTGCCTGACAGGGCGCATGATGGAGGCCGTGGAGGCCGAGCGCTGCGGCCTGATCAGCCGGATCGTGCCGGCGGATGACCTGATGGACGAGGCCCGGGACCTGGCGCGCACCATCGCGCTGATGCCGCGGGCCGCCGCCATGATGACCAAGGAGGCCATCAATGCGGCCTATGAAACCCCGCTCGCACAGGGCATCCAGTTCGAACGGCGCCTGTTCCACTCGCTTTTTGCGACCGATGACCAGAAAGAAGGCATGAAGGCCTACATCGAAAAGCGCACGGCCCACTTCAAGGGCCGCTAAATGGCCTGCCGGAATGCTGCTTTTCGCGTCTGAGTCTGGTTGACGCGCACCCGGCGTTTATGTATCTCCCCGCCTTCGGCCTGACGGGAGACTTTCCCGGGGCTCCAGGAGTTAACGATGGCGAATACGAAATCAGCCAAGAAGATGGTGCGCAAGATCGAAGCGCGCACCGAGGTCAACAAAGCCCGCCGCTCGCGCGTGCGCACCTTCGTGCGCAAGGTCGAAGAAGCGATTGTCTCGGGCGACAAAGCGGCCGCTGCTGAAGCGCTGAAGGCTGCCCAACCGGAAATCATGCGTTCCGTGACCAAGGGCATCACCCATAAAAATACCGCCTCGCGCAAGGTTTCGCGCCTGTCTGCCCGCGTCAAGGCGATGGCCTGAGCCTCGTAATCAGGCGCTGAAAGCGGGCTGAAGCCAGAGCCTGCCAGATGGATCCTGGCAGGCTTTGTTTTTTGCCTGACGCCCGCACCAATTTCCGGATTGTCTTAACAAGCGCTGGCCGGACGCCGGCAACTTTTGCATGCGCGCAAGGTCGACCATGTTTGACTGTTGTTGCACGGCTGCAAGGGGCGCCCGAAATGGGAAAATTCCACAGCCTTGCATGGATGTTCTCAGTTGACAGAAATAACGAGAACAAATGTCAGCAAGCGCTCACAAAAAAATATTTTTTGGATCCAACTACATGAAATTTATGTGCATTTTTGGAACGCGCCACAAGTCAACAAGATAACTGCGGCGTTCGTAAAAAAGAGGGACTTGTGTAGAATTTCTGTGGCGATTAGTTTGCCCGAGCCAGCTAATATTATCCCGGTAAAGAGTATTTTTGAGTGTCAGGCGGGGGCCTGCCGGGCGCGTCGAGTGCGAGTTGGAAAGAGCGATCAAAACTAGAAACGGGGTCGGCGATGGACCGAAAGAGATTGTTTGCTTCTCGCGTAAATGAGGGATTACAGGAACAGCAAGGTGGCGAAGCCACGGGTCAGCGCGTCTGGGAAGACGTGCAGGCGGTTCTGAAGTCCCGAATGCCGGAAGAAGAATTTGTCCGCTGGATTGCGGAACTGCGCCTTGTCGCAGAAGTCGAGAGCGAGTTGTTGCTCGCAGCGACGGATATGGTGGCGCTTGACCGCGTGAGCCGGGAGTACAAGCGCGAGATTGAACGGCTGTGGGCCGGCATGGACCCGCAGGCGCGCACGATCAAATTGATTTGTTGGCGGACGGTTTCGCCCGAACTGCGCGAACTGATCGGCGACCCGTGGGCCGCTGACGCAGATTGCGACGGGACCGACGGATCAGACGATCCGCCGTTGCTTTCGGGCGGTCCGGCGATGATGTTCGACAACCTTGTTGTCGGGCCATCTAACAAGACCGCTGTGGAAGTGGCGAAACGGATTGCCGCCGGCCTGCCGACCGGCACGCCGATCACGCTGATCTTTGGACCGCAGGGCACCGGCAAGACGCATACCGTGCTGGCGCTCAAGACCGAAGTGGCCAAGCGCGATCCGAAACGGAAGGTGGTTTATCTCACCGCTGAGGAATTCATGTCGTCCTACCTGGACGGCGTGAAGGCGCGCGACACGAGTGGACTGAAACGGCGCCTGCGTACGGCGGCGATCCTGATCGTCGACGACCTGCACCGGATTGCCGGCAAACCCGGCACCGAGAACGAGCTGTTCCAGAATATCCGCGAAGTGACAGGCACCGGCGGACAGATTGTTCTGGTTGGCGATGCGGGCCCCGGCGAAACGGTCGGCTTCGGCCAGCGGCTGCGCGCCGAGATCAAGGGTGCAACGGCGGTCGAGATCGGATTGCCAGACGCCGCCATGCGCCGCGAGATCCTGTGCCGGCTTGCCCGCCATATCGCGGTGACCCATCCTGAATTCCTGCTTGAGGACGACATGATCCAGAAACTGAATTCGGGAATCCGCGGCCCGGGGCGCGAGCTGACCGGCGCGGTATGGAGCCTCTATACCGAAGCCAATTTCGGTCAGGAAACGCCGACCATGGACATGCTGGAGCGGGTCATCCGCCGGCACTCGGGCGAACTGCGTGAGCCGAGCATCGACGTGATCAAGAAAGCGACACTGAAGATCTTCCCGATCACCCGCGCCGACCTTGAAGGCCCGAGCAAGATGCAGGCCTTTGTCTATCCGCGTCAGGTGGCGATGTATCTCTGCCGCACGATGACCCGGAAGTCTTTCCCGCAGATCGGGCGCGCATTTGGCAAACGTGACCACACGACCGTTCTTTACGCCTTCCGGCGTATCGAGAAGGCCTTGCCGGAAGACCCGCGGCTTGCGGACGACCTCTCGCGCGTAGAAACGGTCATACTCGACATGCTGGACGCCGGTCAAACCTGAGGCAGCGCCTTGGGCTGGCGTGCTCCGGCCCTTCCGGCGCTTGGCTTTTCGCCGAACTTGTTTAAGGATTTTCAGCCCGCTTCCAGTGTGAAGCGGGCTGATTCCCTGTCTGGCGCGGGGACCAGACGTTCGCGGACACAGAAACTAGAGGATTGGGGCAAGCCGCCATACGGCTCCCCTGATGGACGGACCCGAAGATGAAGCTGACGATTGAACGTGGTGACCTGCTCAACGCGCTGAGCCATGTCCAGAACATTGTCGAACGCCGCACGACGATCCCCATTCTCTCCAACGTCCTCCTGCAGGCGAAGAAAGGCGAGCTGCGCCTGACCGCCACCGATCTCGACATCGAGGCGGTCGACTCTTCGGACGCGAAAGTGTCCAAGGAAGGCGCTGTCACGGCACCGGCCGGTACGTTGTTCGACGTGGTGCGCAAGCTGCCTTCGGGCGCTGAAGTCCTGCTCGAGCTCAATCCGGAGACCCAGCGCCTCCTGATCACGGCCGGGCGCTCGCAGTTCGAGCTGCCCACCCTTCCCGCTTCGGATTTCCAGACGATGGCCTTGGATGAAGGCGGCACCGCGTTCAGCCTTGCGGCCCGCGACCTTGCCCGCCTGATCGACAAGACGCGCTTTGCGATCTCGACCGAGGAGACGCGCTATTATCTCAACGGCATCTACCTGCATGCCGCCAAGGACGACGCGGGCAAGCCCGTGCTGCGCTCGGTCGCCACCGATGGCCACCGCCTGGCGTTGGCCGAACTGAAGGCGCCGAAGGGCAGCGAGAAGCTGACCGGCGTGATCGTGCCGCGCAAGACCGTCAACGAGATCCGCCGCCTGATCGACGGGCGCGAGGACGAGGTGTCGGTGGACGTGTCGGACACCAAGATCGTCGTGCGCGCGGGGCGCGCCGTGCTGACCTCGAAATTGATCGACGGCTCGTTCCCGGATTATGAGCGCGTGATCCCGAAGGGCAATAACAAGAAACTGACGGTCGACAACAAGGCCTTCGAGGCGGCGGTTGACCGCGTCTCCACCGTGTCGGCCGAGCGCTCGCGCTCGGTGAAGATGAGCCTCAGCGAAGGCCGCCTGACGCTGGCGGTGAACCATGCCGAGACCGGCGCGGGGAACGAGGAGATCGAGGCGGAGTATTCGTCGGACGCGATGGAGATCGGCTTCAATGCCAAGTATCTGCTCGACATCTCGGGTCAGATCGAAGCGGGCGAAGCCGAGTTCATGTTCAACGACCCTGCGTCTCCGGCGCTGGTTCTCGACCCGTCCGACGGTTCGGCGCGCTATGTGCTGATGCCGCTTCGGGTTTAAGGCATGCAGGTCGGCCGCCGGATATTTATCGGAGGCTCGGCGGCATTCATTTCATTTGCCGGAGGCTGCACCTCTGGTCCAACCGGGCAGACCGCCATGTATGGATTGATCGGGAAATTCACGTCAGCAGACGGCAAGCGCGACGAGTTGATCGGCTGCCTGCTCGAAGGCCTTAAGGACATGCCGGGTTGCCTCAGCTATGTCGTGGCAAGCGATCCGGCGGACGCGAATGCGATCTGGGTGACCGAAGCCTGGGTGGATGCGGAAAGCCACAAGGCAAGCCTTGGCCTGCCCCCGGTTCAGGAGGCGATCCGCAAGGCGCGCCCGATCATCGCCGGCATGGAGAGCATCGCCGAGACACAGCCGGTGGGCGGGCACGGCCTGTCCTCCGTGGGCTGAGTTTGCGGCGCCGCGCATGGCCAGAACGGCATGACCGCCCTTACCCGCCTCACCCTCACCGATTTTCGGAACTATGAGAGCCTCACGCTGAAACTCGATGGGCGGCCCGTGTGCCTCTACGGCGCAAATGGCGCGGGCAAGACGAACCTGCTGGAAGCGATCAGCCAGTTCGGACCGGGGCGCGGGTTGCGCGCGGCGCAGCTGGCGGAGATGACGCGGCACGGGGCGCCGGGCGGCTGGACGATTGCCGGCATCATCGATAACGAACAGAAAATCGGTATTGCGCTGGAAGGCACGGGGCCGGCCAAGCGCGCGGTGCGGATCGACGGGGCGACGGCCTCCCCGGGAGACCTCGCCGAACGGATGCGGCTGATCTGGCTGACACCGGCGATGGACGGTGTGTTCCGGGGCGGGGCCTCGGAACGGCGGCGCTTCTTCGACCGGCTGGTGATGGCGCACCAGCCCTCGCATGGCACGGCCTCGACGCGCTACGAAAAGGCGCTGGCTGAGCGCAATGCGCTACTCGAGCGCGGGCACGTGGACCCGGCCTGGGCGGACGCCATCGAGGCGCGGCTGGCGGAGGCGGGCGCGGAGATTGCGGTGAACCGTGCACTGGTTATGGCGCAGTTGCAGGCGGCAATTGATGCGCGGCCCGAGGGGCATTTTCCGAAGGCGGACCTGTCGCTGGACGGCGAGGCCGAGGCGGCGGCGGGGCGAGGCGAGGATTTCCGCGCAGTCTTTGACTTGCTGGTCGAGGCCTACCGGAGCGGGAGGCGGCGCGACATGGCGGCGAGCCGCACGCTGAGTGGGCCGCACCGGTCTGACCTTGGTGTGCTCCACCGCCCGTCCGGCGCGCCGGCGGGCGAGGCCTCGACCGGGCAGCAGAAGGCGCTGCTGATCGGGCTGGTGCTGGCCTCTGCCGAGGCCTTGTCCGTGGACGCAGCAGGTCCCTCCCCGCTCCTCCTGCTGGACGAGGCGGCGGCGCACCTGGATCCTGACCGGCGGCGCGCGCTGTTCGATGAACTGGCGGCGATGAACGGTCAGGCCTGGCTTACGGGCACCGACGCATTCCTCTTCGAGACATTCGGCACGCGCGCCCAGAGAGTTCGCGTGGACGCCTGTTCGGAGGTTCTTGAGGCTTAGCGGCCTGCGCCGTCCAGTTCGAACCATCCGGTCAGGATGGGGTTCACGTCCCGGTGGCGCTTGTAGTTGAGGCCGTGATCGGCGCCTTCAAGGATGCTGACCTTGGCATCGGGGATGGCGGCCTTGAGCTTGTCTGCGCTCGAGATCAGGACGGTCGGATCGGCGTCGCCGAACACGGCCGAGACCGCAATGCCTGTAGCGCTGAGCGCAGCATAGGTATCCTCGCGGCCGTGCATCGGGAAATGCCGGAAGGTCGAGAGCAGCGCGCGGCCATAGCCCTTGTAGTTCATCTGCTCACGGACATCACCCTGCAGGCGGTCTTCCGGCGCGAGGCCCGTTTCGTCATACTGCGGGTCGCCCGCAATCGATTTCATCGCGACCATGCGCCAGAGCCAGTCGCCGATCACCGGCGTGCGGATCAGCGAAGCCTGGAATCCCTGCGCACCCGTCACATCGAAACCGGCGGGCACGAGAAGGAAGATGCGGGTAACGCGCTCTGGGTGGCGCACGGCAAATTCCGCGACGATGGGCCCGCCCATCGACAGGCCGACGAAGCCTGCAGGCTCCTTGATCTGCAGGGCGTCAAGCAGCGCAACAAGCTCCCAGTCATAGAAATCGGTATCGTAGCGGCTTGCCGGCCGGTCGGACCAGCCGCGCCCGAGATGATCAAACTGCAACACGCGAAAACCGGCTACGCGCAGAGCTTCGGCATTCTGTTCGAAGATGAAACCGGGGGTCGAGTAGCCGTGGACCATGACGATCAGCGGCGCGCCTTCGGGGCCGGTCAGGCGGTAGTGGATCTTGGCGCCGGGCAGCGCGGCAAACTGGCCGGAGGCGCGGGCGCGCTCGATGTCATCGAGGGGCCGCAGGCCGCGCCCGGCCCATGCCCAGCTCGCCCAGAGCGCAAATATCAAAGCGCAGAAACCCCACAAAGCCCACTTCATCGCGCCCTCCCTGACGCGCAAGATGATGGAAGGTTCAGCGGTTCGTGTCGAGCCAGATCCGCAGGCGTTCAAGCGTGGGGAGTATTTCAGCGGCCAGCGCGGGCGGAAAAGCTGCTGGCAGTTGAGCGAGTTCGGGCTCCAGCGCCTTCAGTGCCGCCTCGCGCGCCGAGCGGCCGGAGGGGGTCAGGAATATCCGCTTCGAGCGGGCATCGGTGGCATCCGGATCGACGCGGATAAAGCCTTTCGCCTCAAGCTTCTGCAGCGTGTTCGTCATCGTGCCTTTGGTGACCTGGAAAGCCGCCGCGAGGCGCATGGGCGTCCAGCCATCGCCGAGGCGGACGCAATGGTTGAGCAGGCTGAACTGCGCCATCGTGAGGCCGAAAGGCATGACGCGCTGGAAGCGATTTCCGGAGAGCTGCGCAATTATGCCGATCTCGAGGAAGAGGCTGAAATAGAGATCGGCGGCTTCAGCAGTCGACGGGGGCTTGGTCAGCTTTGAAGGCATACGGATCAACTCATCATGTGGGCATCAAGGCCGCGCCGGGGCGCAGGCCCGACCGGCTTTGCATAGCCGACCCGAACCAGCATCTGCAACCGCTCGCCGCCGCCGATCAGGTCGTGCACTTCGGTGTATAGGTCCGCGATCTCCGGATACTCCTGCAGCGCCTGGCTCCAGGGATGGACAGCAAGGCCATGCGCCGCGGCTTCCAGTGTGAGGCGCAGATAGGCGCGGCCGGCCGCGAGCTGGCCTTCGCGGGACGCGCCGTCATTGGTGAGCCAGGCGAAAGCGCGGGCCGAGACGGCCATCGGGCGATACATGTCGAGGCCCTGTTTGAAGGCAACGGAGTTGGGATCGCCGAGCGCTTCGGGCGACATGGCGCCTGCAAGTTTCGCAACCCCCATAAGCGGACCCTCAAGCGCGATGCCATCTCGGTGCTGGTTGGTTTCGTCCGGACCTATCCGAAGCAGGTCGATGCTTTCCTGCATCGTGTGGGCGGTGAGCGATTCGCGTTCGTGGCCGCGCCAGGTGAGATCGCGCAATTGCTCCGCTGTCTGATCGTTTCCGATGGCGTGGCCAGTGATGCCGAAAGCTGTTCCGGCAGCGGCGAGTGCCGCGATTTTTTCGGGTTCGACCTCGCGGGCTTCGTAGACTTCGCGGTTGGTGTGGCGGGCGAGGACGTGGGCGAAAAGCGAATCGGGCGCAGCTGTGCCGGGCGTGAACCGGACGTGGGCGACGGGGCGGGCATCGAGGCGGCCGGACATCTCTGGCGCCCCTTCGGGAAACATCGTGATCCCGGCGTCATAGCCTTCTTCGGCGGCGGCGAGGCGCAAGAGCTCCAGGAAAGCGCCGCAGCCGATCACAATCTGCCGGTCAAACGGATCGGTGGCCGGCAGGCGCCGCTCAAGATCAACATACAGCGTCAGCGCGTCATTGTCGTCCAGCTGGACGAGCCAGGGCTGGCGATTGTGCGGGTTGGGCGCAAGGAGCGCGTAGGAGAGGAAGCGGCGGCGCAACTCGGTCTGCCGCCCGGCGGTGCGCCAGGCTTCGCGGGCGGCGCGGCTGGGCTGGTTCAGGGCGACAAAACCGCCCGCACCAGCGGCGGCAAGGACGACGCCGCCGCCGATCAGTTTCAATACGCCGCGGCGGGAGGTCATCGCTCAATCTCCATTTGGTTCGATATCAAACCTTATAGTTTGAAGTCGAACTATCGTCAAGCGCGCCGTTTGCGCGGGTGCTGCGCGCCTGTTAGCGTCCCCGTAAATCGGGAGGACCGCGCACCATGAAAACACGCACCATCAATCCCACGCCCTGGCTGCAGCATTTCAACCTGCATCACGGCGTGGAAGTCACCGGGGGTACGCGCACGCTCTATCTGTCGGGCCAGACGTCCACCGCCGCAGACGGCAGCACACTGCACGCCGGCGACCTTGGCGCGCAGTTCAAGACGGCCTGGGCGAACGTGAAAGACGCGCTGAAGGAAGCCGGGATGGGGCCATCGAACGTGGTGCGCCTCAACATTTTTGTCACTGACGTGGACGCCTTCATGGGGATCGCGGGGGACCTGACCGCCCTTATCAAGGCGGACGGAACGGAGACGGTGTGCACGCTGATCGGCGCGGCGCGGCTGTTTGACCCGGACGTGATGATCGAACTGGAAGCGACCGCCGTCGCATGAGGTGGATTCTGGCGGCGGATACTCTACGTAAGTCGCCAGTTGAGGAGTCTCCTATGAAAACACGCGCCGCAGTCGCTTTCGAAGCCAAGAAGCCGCTCGAGATCGTCGAGCTTGACCTGGAGGGCCCGAAGACCGGCGAAGTGCTGGTCGAAATCATGGCGACGGGCATCTGCCATACGGATGCCTACACGCTCGACGGGCTCGATTCCGAGGGCATTTTCCCGAGTGTGCTGGGCCATGAAGGCGCGGGCATCGTGCGCGAGGTGGGCGCGGGCGTGACCAGCGTGAAACCGGGTGACCACGTCATCCCGCTCTACACACCGGAATGCCGTCAGTGCAAAAGCTGTCTGTCGGGCAAGACCAATTTGTGCACGGCCATTCGTGCCACACAGGGCAAGGGCCTGATGCCGGATGGCACGAGCCGCTTCAGCTACAAGGGCCAGGCAGTGTATCACTATATGGGTTGTTCAACCTTCTCGAACTTTACCGTGCTTCCGGAAATAGCGGTGGCGAAAATCCGGGAGGACGCCCCGTTCGACAAGGCCTGCTATGTCGGCTGCGGCGTGACGACCGGCGTGGGCGCCGTGGTGAACACTGCGAAAGTGCAAGTCGGCGAGAATGTTGTCGTTTTCGGCCTTGGCGGGATCGGCCTCAACGTGATCCAGGGCGCGCGGATGGCGGGGGCGGACATGATCGTCGGCGTCGACATCAATCCGTCCAAGGAGGAATGGGGCCGAAAATTCGGAATGACGCATTTCGTCAACCCGAAGGCCGTGAAGGACATCGTGGCGCATATCGTGGAGCTGACCGGTGGCGGGGCGGACTATTCGTTCGACTGCACGGGCAACACGGCCGTGATGCGACAGGCGCTGGAGTGCTGCCATCGCGGCTGGGGCACGAGCATCATCATCGGCGTAGCGGAATCCGGCAAGGAAATCGCGACGCGGCCGTTCCAGCTGGTGACCGGGCGCAACTGGCGCGGCACGGCCTTCGGCGGCGCGAAGGGGCGCACGGATGTGCCGAAGATCGTCGACTGGTACATGAACGGTAAGATCGAGATAGACCCGATGATCACGCACGTAATGACGCTGGACAAGATCAACGATGCCTTTGACCTGATGCATGAGGGCAAGAGCATCCGCAGCGTGGTGGTGTATTGATGGAAGAGTGGCACCTCCCCTGGCATGGCACCTGCCTGTGCGGGCAGGTGAAGATGAAGATCACCGCGCCGCCAGTGGACCTGGCGGCCTGCCCTTGCACCGATTGTCAGAAGCTGACAAGCGGGCCTTACTCGTTGTCGCTGCTGCTGCCTTCGGACGGCTTAGAGGTAACCGATGGCACTCCGGTGGAGGGCGAGCTGCATGCGGAGAACCAGCAGATGTACTGTCCGCATTGCAAGAACTGGCTATTTACGCGTATGCCCGGCCTGCGCTTCGTCAACTTCCGGCCCGGCATGCTGGACAGCGGAAACTGGCCGCGTCCGATCACCGGGACGATGAACCGGGAGCGCTTGCCCTTTGCCGAGACAGGCGCGGAATTCAGCTTTGAAGGCTTTCCCGCGCCCGAAGATTACGGCCCTGCCATGGCGGCTTATGCCGACTACGGCGCCCGGCCGCCTGCGAACTGAACACTATTCATCAACACCAGGAGGAACTCAAAAATGTACAGTCACATGATGGTCGGCTCGAACGACATCGACAAATCGAAGGCTTTCTATGACGCGCTGTTTTCATCCGTGGGCGGAAAGCCGGGCATCAAGGATCCGAAGGGCCGCCTCGTCTACATGCATAATGGCGGGATCTTCCTCGTCACGCCGCCGATTGACGGCGCGCCCGCCGCTAGCGGCAATGGCATGACCATCGGGCTGGCGATGACCTCCACCGAACAGGCGGACGCCTGGCACAAGGCGGGCGTCGCTGCCGGGGGCAAGGCGATCGAAGACCCTCCGGGCTGGCGCGGTGAAGGCGCGGGCGCCCTCTACCTCGCCTACCTGCGCGATCCGGACGGCAACAAGCTCTGCGCGCTGCATCGCAAGTAAGTGAAGGGAGGGCCGCGCCGTGAAACGTTTCAGCGTCGCTGCCGCGCTCACTGCGGCCCTCCTCACGTCCGCCTGCGTGTCAGCCGGCGCAGATACTACCGCGCCGGAGCCCGGCGTGTCCTTCAATACCGGCCAGCCGATTGCAGGGCAGACCCTGCCCTTCTCGCGCGCGGTGCGCGTGGGCCATATGCTCTACCTATCCGGCGAACTCGGCATTGATCCGGCCACGAACAGTCTGGTGGCGGGCGGCGTGGGTCCGGAGACCGCGCAGATCTTCCGCAACTATGAGCGGACGCTGGCAGAGTATGGCGCGGACCTGTCTGACATCGTGAAGTGCAGCGTCTTTCTTGGCGACATGACGAACTACGGCGTGATGAATACCGCCTATGGCGCCGCGCTGCCGGACCCGAAACCGGCGCGCTCGACGGTCGGCGTAAACGGCCTCGGCTTTAACGCCGCGCTCGAAATCGAGTGTATCGCCGTCCTGCGGGAATGAGCCGGCGCAGTGAGCCGCCAGTGGATCTGACGCGCGTCAGGTCGGACGCGATCCGCTGGGTGATCGAGCGCGCGGCGGAACGCGGCAACCGCTTCGTCTTGCTGGCGGATTGGCCGAGGGCACCGATTGCGCGCATGCAGACGGGAGCAGGTGACAGCCAGAAAGCAGAAGTCACCGCCCGCTGGCCAGGCCTCGCATACTATATCGAAGCAGGCACGCGGCATAGCGAACCCGATGAAGGCTCTATCGAGGACGGGTTTGCGGTGTCTTTTCCGCGCCCGAAACCCACTCAAAGGATTGATTGATGACCGAGCTGAAACCCGTCTCCTCCTGGAAGTCCTTCGGCGGCACATTGTCCGTGCACGACCATGAGAGCACACTGCTCGGCTGCACGATGCGCTTTGCGGTTTACACGCCGCCGCAGGCCGCGCTGGGGCCAGCGCCGGTGCTGTGGTATCTGTCGGGGCTCACCTGCACCTGGGCGAACATGATGGAGAAGTCCGGCGTGCAGGAACATGCCGCGCGCCACGGGCTCATGATCATCGCGCCGGACACGAGCCCGCGCGGGGAGCATGTGCCCAACGATGACGCGTATGACCTTGGGCAAGGCGCGGGCTTTTACCTCACCGCCACGCAGGCACCGTGGGACAGGCATTACAGGATGGACCAGTACATCACCGATGAACTGCCCGGGCTGATAGCCGCGAACTTCCCGGCCGACATGACGCGTCAGGGCATCTTCGGGCACTCGATGGGCGGGCACGGCGCCATCACGCTGCACCTGAAGCATCCGGACACCTACAAATCCTGCTCGGCCTTCTCCCCGGTCACCTCGCCCGCCCGCGTACCCTGGGGCGAGAAGGCGTTCACAGCCTATCTCGGCCCGCCTTCGATTGCCTGGGAACACTATGACGCGACCGAACTCGTGAAGGAGCGCCCGTCGAAGGCGCTGATCCTTGTGGATACCGGCACGGCAGACACCTTCCTCGAAACGCAGCTGAAGCCGGAAGTCTTCATCAAGGCCTGCGAGAACGACGGCCAGCGCCTCGATTTCCGGCTGCGCGAGGGCTACGGCCACGATTATTATTTCATCGCGACCTTCATGGACGAACATATCTCCCATCATGCGAAAGCCCTCGCTGGTTAACTTAAACGCCGCAGGCTGGGCGTAGCCGGGGGGGCGGAAACGTGCCATTAGGCCGGATTAACGCCTGAAAGCCTCTTTATGACCCTGCCCGACACACTCCCCGCCGCACTCGCCGGCGCCCTCTCCTCACGCGGATATACCGACCTCACGCAGGTCCAATCCGCCGTCCTGGTGCCGCATCTCTCCGACAAGGATCTCCTTGTCTCCGCCCAGACCGGCTCTGGCAAGACCGTCGCCTTTGGCCTCGCGATGGCAGACGCGCTCCTCTCAGGCGAAGACACGCTCTCGCCCGCATCCTCCCCTCTGGCGCTGATCGTCGCACCAACGCGCGAGCTTGCCATGCAGGTCGCCCGCGAACTCGCCTGGCTGTACGCCATTGCCGGCGCCCGCCTGGCTACCTGCGTCGGCGGCATGGACATGCGCGACGAGCGGCGCGCGCTGGAACGCGGCGCGCACATCGTGATCGGCACCCCCGGCCGCCTCGCGGACCATATCAAGCGCGGCTCGCTGGTCACCGGCGGCGTGCGCGTCGTAGTGCTCGACGAGGCCGACGAGATGCTCGACATGGGTTTCCGCGAGGAACTCGAACTGATCCTCGAAGGCACGCCCGACGAGCGGCGTACCCTGATGTTTTCGGCCACCGTGCCGAAAGGCATCGCCGCCCTCGCGGCGCGCTACCAGAAAAACGCCGCGCGCGTGACGACCGAAGCCGAGAAGAGCCAGCACGTCGATATCGAATACAAGGCCCTGCTCGTCGCGCCCGGCGATGAAGAGAATGCCATCGTCAACATCGTGCGCCATTCGGATTCCGAAAGCGCGCTGGTCTTCTGCTCGACCCGCGCCGCCGTGAACAAGCTGATGAGCCGGATGGGCAATCGTGGTTTCCCGGTCGTCGCCCTCTCGGGCGAACTCAGCCAGAAGGAACGCTCCAGTGCGCTGCAGGCCCTGCGCGATGGCCGCGCCCGCGTCTGCATCGCCACAGACGTTGCCGCGCGCGGTCTCGACCTGCAGAACCTCGGCCTCGTGATCCATGCCGACCTCCCGCGCGATCCGGCGACGCTGCTGCACCGCTCTGGCCGCACGGGCCGCGCCGGCCGCAAGGGCGTCAGCGCCCTGCTGGTAGCGCCGAAAGCCCGCCGGCGCGTCGAGCGCCTGCTCGGCGACGCGAAGATTTCCGCGACCTGGGGCAAACCGCCGTCGGCCGACGAGATCGCCCGCCAGGACGATGCGCGCCTCCTGTCCGATGCCGCGATAAGCCAACCGGCTAATGCCCACGAGAAACAGCTCGTCGAACAGCTGCTCGCCCAGCACGGCGCCGAAGCGGTTGCCGCCGCCTTCGTCCGCGCCAAGCGCGAAGGCCGCTCGG
>NZ_JBBEBT010000287.1:0-2225 GCF_040882205.1 Hyphomonas sp. | reverse complement strand
ACCACGCTCAGCGACTTGCGGGCGAGCGGCTCGGCGTAGAGCACATGCAGGATCACGCCCTCCATCACCTGGCGCGCCGCCTTGTCCCAGAAATCCGAATGGCGGCCATCGCCTGCCGGGTCGGCGATGATGGCGACGATGTTCTGGACATCGCGCACTTCGTTGACGCCGCGGCGCACTTCGAGGAGCGGATTGAACGCCGCAGAGAGCGGTGATGTCGGCGCAAAGCGGATCACCGGCCCGAGCGTTTCGCGGAAGCCCCCCGTGCCCGGGAACCCATGGCCCGGATCGCCGTCTGCAAGCTCACCCTTCACATCAAGGACGACCGCCGAGCCGCCCCAGGCGAGCAGTGTCGGCACGATATGTCCCCTGCCCTTGCCCGACCGCGAGGCGCCGATCAGCAGCTGGTGGCCCGGCCCGTCATGGCAGAGGATCTCGCCGTCCAGCTTGCCGAGCACGGTGCCACTTTGCGCGAGGAGGCCCGCCGCCCTCGCATCAGCGAACGTGCCCCACGCCGCCGCGCCGAAGGGCTTCAGCTTGTTCTGGCGCCGCACAAGGAAAGCGGCCGGCGCAAACGCCGCCAGCAGCCCGGCAAAGAGGATGGCGTGAGCAAGCTCGAAGGGGCGCGGGAAGTCTTCGGCGAAAGCCGATGACCAGCCAAGTACCGCCCACGGAGGATAGAGGACAAGCTTATCAGATAAGGCGATCCGGCTGCCGAGCGCGGCGTGATGATCAAAGACGCCGGCAACAAACTGCGTCGCCGCGCTCATGCCAGCCATGAAGATCAGGATGCAAGCTGTCGCAGCAATGGCGAAACGCATGACCAGCCCCGGTTCAAGCCGCCAGAACGAGCTCCAGGCGACGGGGTCATCACCGCCGAGGAAACGGTTTGAAACCAGCCGTAACGCTTGGCGCGCGAGCGCTGCCTTCCTTGGGATTTGGGGCGATGTTCGCGAAATTCGCCAGATCGGACTGCGCGGCTGGCGAAACTCTTCATCCGGTGACGGACTTTTTAAGGAATTCGCGGAACCTGCGCCGTCTGGTCTCAGGCCGTAAGGCGCCTGCGTTAACCGTCAGGTATTCGCGCGGTTGTGGAATTAAGCGCGCTGGGCCTGTTTCGCAAGCGGAGATTGCGACCGGCTAGGCCTGGCCGGTTTCGAGCTGGGGATGAGGGACAGCCCGTTTGACGATACGGGCAACCGGCCGGAGCTGGGCGCGGTCAATGAACTCGGCACCCGGATCAATTGACGCCTTGAGAGCCGGCCAGTGTGCGGCGTTCCTGAGCGCGGCTTTGAGGATCAGATCGAACTCGCCGATAAACTCAATCGCTTCCATGACTTCAGGTGCGTCCGCGACCGCCTTATCAAACCTGCCGCGTTCGTCTGCACGGTGGCGGGTAAAGGCAATATCGATCCAGAATATCGGCCAGGCCTCGAAGATGCTCTCGTCGAGCTCGGCCATGTAGCGCAGGACAGCACCGGATTCCTCCAGCCGGCGCAGGCGGTGAAGCGTGCCGCTGTGCGATAGCTGGATACGTTCTGCGATCGCCTGGATCGATTCGCGCGCGCCGGTCTGCAGCAGGCGGAGGATCTTGAGATCGGTCGCGTCGAGGCGCGCGCCGGAGGGCGCGTAAAGGGCTGGCACCTGCTGCACCGGCAATTGTTTGCGTTTGTCGGCGGTCATTCAGTCATCGGGACGTTAGTTGGTGGAGACCCGGCTATCTACCATAAGGTGCTTAACGTTCACCTAAACTGGAACTTTGACTTGTATTCTGTACGGAGTACTCCGCGTCGACTAGGCGTCCGCTTCTTGCCAGAACGCTGGTAGTCGAAGAGCGCATCTCGCCCAGCAATGATGTTTAATCAGCCAGTGGCGACCGGGCTGGCTGCGCCGCAGAGCATAACAGAGAAGACCAGCATGGAGGCGATCCCTGACCGTCTTGGCATACCGCATGAAGTTGCGCTCGACCGCCGCCTGGCGCTCTTCGTTCGCGAGATAAGATTCTTCGGTATCGTCTTTGGTCCACGCATAGATCGACGCGATACTTCGGCGAGCGTGATGGACCATTTCAGCGGGCGAGATCTTGCTGCGCCGCTCAGAAGACATTGACGAGTTCGGCGTTCACGCGCCGCTTCAAGTTCTTCGTGTTGTCGAGCCCCCGCCGTGAGATCACATCGACGGGGCGACCGAGGATCGCTTCGAGTTGGTCCTGGATCTGCGCCAGC
>NZ_JBBEBT010000286.1:0-14258 GCF_040882205.1 Hyphomonas sp. | reverse complement strand
CGGGCGCGCGCACGAGGGCGCGGCGCCTGGCGGGGGCGGGCACGATCAGGGTGGTGCCGGCGTGCATTTCGGCGGTGTATTGCGCTGCGCCGTCGTCCATCTCCATGCCGAGACGGCCGTCGAGGAGTACGAGCACTTCCTCGCCGTGGGGGTGCATTTCCCATTGCGGCCCGTCGGCCTCGACCACATAGATGGCCATCATCGAGCGGGTCGCTGCGGGGGACGCGTCGATACGCATCCAGAAATCATCGGTGACCGGCATCGGGATGACGCCGCCCTTGCCGTCCAGCGCGAGGTAAGTGTTTTCGAGATCGAAACCCATCGGATCAGTCCAGACTGGCCTTTGTGAGGAGGGCTCCGCCGGAGGCCTTGTCCCAGTCGGCAGAGGACATGTCGATGAGGGTGACGCCGAAGGTCCAGATATGGCCTTCGGGTTCGCGGGCGCGGTAGGTACGGTCGTCGTAGAATTGCGTATCCGGTTCCTGCACGATTTCGGCGACTGACTTGCGGGCGCGTTCGCAGTGGGCGTCGATATCTTCGCCCTTGCCGAACTGGACATGGACGGTCTGGCTGTTCCTGGGGCCGAGGTTCTTAGGGCTCTTGTGGTTCTCGGACCATTTGCTGCCGGCCATGATGAAGCCGGCGCCGAAGGACATTTCCGAGTGGGCGATTTTGTCATTCTCGTCGAGCAGGACCATGCAGGGCTCGAAACCGAAGGCCTCCTCCAGCCAGAGGAAGGCGGCGTTGGGGTCGACATAGCAGAGCGCGCTGGCGAGGCCCTTGGGGCGGTCGAATTCGGACACAAAAATTCATTTCTATGTCCTAGAATATTTCGAATATTATCAAATCAAATAGTCAAGCGGCTGCCCGCGCCTTTGAAAAGCACATCGCTCATTCCGCGAAGGCGGGGGCCGGGCCCGGCAATGCGATTCGCGATCCCTCTTTTGCGAGGATAAGCGGGATTGGGTAGAAATGGTGGAGGTCCCGGCTTAAGCGCGGCGCGCGGGCCTGGAGGATGGCTCAGTAGGCGTAGCGGCGCATTTCGCGGGTCATGCGGCTGCGGGTTTCGTCCATCTTGTCGCGGATGATGCCTGGGATGAGGAAGAGATCGACGACCCACCAGACGAAGCCGATGAGGATAAAATAGCTGAGGATCTGGGCGATCGCCGTGACCGGCTTGCCGAGATAGAAACGGTGCGCCGATATCCAGCCGAGGAAGAACCACAGGAAATAAGCGGCGCCGGCGCTCTTCTTCTCGTTGGCAACGCGGCTTTCGATCAGGATCTGGTCTTCGGTCGTGTACATGGCGGTCCCGGTTGAGCTCCTCGTTCTTATCGATAAACAGATAATCCCTTTTGCCGGACATTTAAAGGCCATGGCGGTTAAAAATCGGAATGCCGGGCCGGAGAAGCATTGCGCGCGGGCGCGGAATGGGGCCTCTTACGGCCGGGGAGGATATGAACATGAAAGCTGGACTGGCTGCGTTGGCGGCAGTGATGCTGGCGGCGGGCTGCTCTCATGCGCGGGCGCCGGAAGCGGCTGCAGTGCCGAAGGGCTATATCATCGTCGAGATCGATGTGACGAACCCGGACGCTTACGAGGGATACAAGGCTGCGGCGGCGCCCCTGGTTGCGGCAGCGGGTGGCCGGTATCTCGCGCGCGGCGGCAGGGCCGAGGCGCATGAAGGCGCGCCGCCAGCGGGGCGGATGGTGATCCTGGAGTATCCGAGCTTTGAGGCGGCCAAGGCTTTCCTGAACTCGCCGGAGTATACCGCCATCGTTCGTCTGCGTACGGACAATGCTGTGTCGCGGCTGATGATCGTCGAAGGGATGGTGCCCTGATGATGGACGGGGCGCCTTCCTCGCCCGTGCGCGCGCTTGATCCTTCGCTTTATGGCAGGGCGGAGATCTTTGCGCTGGAGCGGGAGGCGGTGTTTGCGAAGGCCTGGCGGTTGATCGGGCATGAGAACATGCTGGCAAAGGCCGGGGATTTCCTGACGGATGATCTCGCCGGGCGGTCCGTTCTGGCGGTGCGCGGGAAGGACGGCGCGGTGCGCGCGTTTCACAATGTATGCCCGCACCGGGCGGGGCCGCTGGCAACGGCGGCGGAGGGCCATTGCGACGGGGCGATCACCTGCGCCTATCATGGCTGGCGGTTCACCTTGGAAGGGCGCCTGCAATCGGCGCGGGATTTTGGCGCGGCGGAAGGGTTTGATCCGCGCGAGCATCGGCTGACGCCGGTAAGGCTCGAGGCCTGGCGGGGTTTCCTGTTCGTGACGCTGAGCGATGAGGCGCCGCCTGTTCGAAGCATGATGGCGCCGGTGGATGCGTCGTGGGCGGATGAAACGGTGCAGCCGTTTGCGCTGAGGCGCTCGCACACCATCAGGTGTGACTGGAAGGCCTATGTCGAGAATTACCTCGAAGGCTATCACGTGCCGCTGATCCATCCGGGGCTCGATGCGGAAATCGATTCCGCGAAATACACAGTACACATGGAAGGTGAGATTGCCGTCCACCGGGCGCCGTCGCGCAAGGCGGACAATGTGTACTCGGGCTACTGGGCATGGGCCTGGCCATGGTTGGGCATCAACGTTTATGAGCACGGCGTGATGATGGAGCGCATCTCGCCGGTGGGGCCAGAAGAGACGCAGCTCGACTATCTCTATTTTTTCGATCCGGCGCGCAGCGCGGAACTGGAAGACATGCTGAAGCTCTCCGATGCGGTGACCGACGAAGACCTGAAAATGTGCGAGATCGTGCACCGGAATATCACAGGCGGCATCTATAAAGCGGGGCCGCTGTCGCCCCGGCATGAAGGGGCGGTTGCCTGGTTCCAGGCGAGGTTGCGGCGGGATGCCGGGTATCCTGGGTGAGTGATCCGGCAAAGCAGATCGGCCCGGGGCTCGCGATCGCGATTGTCGCGGGAAACATGATCGGGTCGGGCGTGTTCCTGTTGCCGGCGGTGCTGGCCTCGGTCGGCTCGGCAAGCCTGATCGCCTGGGGTGTCGCCGCGATGATTGCAATTGTTCTGGCGCTGGTATTTGCCTTTCTCGGCGCGCTGCGCGACGGGGGGGAATCGCTGACAGATTATCCGGGTACGGCGTTTCACCCGGCGCTCGGGTTCCTGGCGTGGGCGGCCTACTGGGGCGCCTGTTTCGTCGGTATCGCGGCGATTGCCGTGGTTGCGGTTGGTTATGGCGCGGCGGTGTTCGGTGTGAAGCTGGACGCCTTGCCTCGCCTTATCGCGATCCTCGCGCTGCTTTGGGCGCTGGTGGGCTGCGCTGTGCTGGGGCCGCGCTTTGTCGGGCAGATGTCTTCGGCGACGCTGGCGGTCGGTCTCGCGCCGATTGCAGGGGCCATCGTGATCGGCTTTGCGGGCTTCGATGCGGATATTTTCGCCGCGTCGTGGAACGTCTCCGGCGCGTCGCTGGGCGCGGCGCTGCCGCCGATGCTGATCTCGATTTTCTGGGCCTTTCTCGGGCTGGAGAGCGCCAATGCGATTGCGGGGCGCGTGCGCCATCCGAAGCGCAATATCGCGATTGCGGCGGCCGGCGGCGTGGGGCTCGCGGCCGTGGTTTACGCCCTGGCGACGACGGCGCTGTTCGGACTGATGCCGGCGGCGGAGCTGGCGCAATCGACGGCGCCATTTGCGGACGTGATCGGGTCGGTCGCGGGTCCGGTGGCGGGTGTGGCGGTCGCGTGCGCGGCGTTTGCGCGGACGGTCGGTTGCACGGCAAGTTGGATCCTCGTGGCGGGCGAGACAGGGCAGGCGGGCGGACGGCGCGGTTTCCTGCCGAAAGCGGTATCCAGCACGGCGCCGGGCGCCGCGCCGGTGCGCGATCTGATCTTCATAGGCGTCCTGATGAGCCTCGTCGCGCTGGTGACTGTGTCACCGGATCTGGTGAAACAGTTCACGACGATTGCCGACCTGACGGTTTATCTGACGCTGCTGGTCTATCTGCTCTGCGCAGCGGCGCTGATAAAGTTTTCAGGCGTCCTGGCGGCGGGCCCGATGAGGCGTGTGGCGCAGGGGCTGGGTCTCGCCGGTGCGGCGGCGGCAGCCTGGGTCGCGTTCGCGGCGTTCACCGCATAGCGAAAAGGCGGGAGCGCCAAGCTCCCGCCTTCCGTTCAGTCGTTCACGGACATTACATCCAGTAAGGCTTGACCTTGTAATACTTGTAGGTCGAGTCCCGCGTGGCCTGGCCGTTATTCCGGGTCAGTTCCTGGATATCGTCGGCCGGGGCCGCCTGGAGCTGTTCCTTGGTGAACGGCACGACGTAGCCGTCGCGGTCCTTGCTGAAGTCGAGGCTTGACCAGGGGACCGGGTGATACTTCTCACCGATGCCGAGGAAACCGCCGAAACCGACGACAGCGAACATGATCGAGTTGTCGGTCTTGTTGAGGACGACGTCTTCGACCTTGCCGATCTTTTCGCCCTGCGTGTTGTAGACGCTCGTGCCGATGGTGCGGCTGGCGCGGATGGCGGTCGTGTGGCCTGTTTGAGTAGGCATGCGTATGCTCCTTTATCAAGTTGCAGATGAACCACCAACGCAGGGGCCGCCTTCGCGGTTGCGTTAATTCTTCTTCAGGTTTTCAGCGGCCTTCCCATCCGGGCGCGGCCCTGCTAACGCCCTAGGAAATGTACCAGATCACCGCCAAGGGCCCGCGGGGCCCGATTGAAACTGCCTGGGATGCGCTTGCCTGGGCCGATCCGTCGCCGGCCGGCGCGGTCGATGCGAAGGAGGATGCGCGCGGAAGCTGGCGCCTCGATGCGTTTGCCGAAACGCTGGAAGACGCCGAGGACTGCGCGGCGATCATCACGCAGACGGTGCCGGAGCTGAATGCGCGGATCGATGAAATCGTGGAGCGCGACTGGGTGACCCTGTCGCTGGAGGGCCTGCCGCCGGTGAATGCCGGGCGGTTCGTGGTGGTCGGTAGCCATGCGCTGGCCGGGGTATCGCCGGGCAAGACGCCGGTGCTGATTGAGGCGGGGCCGGCCTTCGGGACGGGGCATCATGGCACGACGCTAGGCTGCCTTCTGGCGCTGGCAGATGTGCGGCGGCGGCGTAAGGTCGGCCGGGTGCTGGATCTCGGGACGGGGTCGGGTGTGCTGGCGATTGCCGCGCTGAAAGTGGGCGCGGAGCTGGCGCATGGCACCGACATTGACCGGGACTCGGTGTTCGTGGCGCGCGATAACGCGCGCAAGAACCAAGTCTCGCGCTTCTTCTGCCACCATGTGCGCGGGGCGAATACGCCGGCGATCCGCCGGGCGGGGCGGTATGACACGGTGTTTGCGAACATCCTGATGAAGCCGCTGATCGGCCTTGCGCCAGAGATCGGGCGCCTGTCGGCGCCGGGGGCGGCGATCATCCTGTCAGGGCTTCTTCACCATCAGGCTGGCCCTGTCCGCGCGGCGTTCGAGGGACACGGCATGCTGTTCCAGCGGCGCATCAAGCGGGATGGCTGGTCGACGCTGGTGTTTTCGAAGCGGGGGTAGAGCCCTCCCCGCCGCATCCCGGGGGCGGGAAGGGCGGCGAGGGCCTTGCACCGGCGGCAGGAGGGGGGAGTCTCACCGGTCTGCGATGCAGGACGCCGGTCCGTCTGGAGTGCGGGACGGCGGAAAGGTGTGGCCTAGCGGTTGCGCGGGGGTCCCGGCGCGCCTGGCGGCGGGCGAGGAGGTTGAGGCGCGCAGGTCCGAAAACCACGTCCGGACGGCGGAGCGCCGGCGTCGGATCGGTGATTTCGTTAACCTGCAGCGGGCGCAGGGCCTCGCGGGCCGGCATTTCGGCGGCGGGGCGGATGTTGAAATCGAATTTGATCTTAATACTTTGTTTAATTTGATTATCGCGATGCAACATTTGTTCGTATACGGCGTATACAGGGTGACCCATAACAAAACAGTATGGCAAAGCCGGGTTTGCTATGAAAGATTGCATAGCTCACTTGCTTCCCGGCGGCGGCGCATCGGGCTAAGATGGATTCCATGAGACAGACATTCGACATCAAGGGCGGGCCGCAGGACGGCCGGGCCCACCTTCCGCTTCTTCGCCGTGAACTCAGCGCGCAGGGCCTCGATGGCCTCTATGTGCCCCACGACGACGAGTACCAGAACGAGTACCTGCCAGACGCCAATGAGCGCCTTGCCTGGGCGACCGGGTTTACCGGTTCGTTCGGGGCGGCCTTCGTGTTTACGGACAAGGCCGTGCTGTTCGCCGACGGGCGCTACACACTGCAGGCGGCCGACCAGACGGACCCGGCGCTGGTGGACGTGGACGCGATCCCCGATCCCGGCGCGTTTGGCTGGCTGGCAAAGCAGAGCCTGAAGGGCAAGCGCGTCGGCTATGATCCGCGCCTGATGAGCCCGAATGATGTGGCGGCGCTGAGCGCGGCGGCGTCGAAGGCCGGGGCCGAGCTGGTGGCGGTGGCCGAGAACCCGATCGACAAGGCCTGGAAGGGCCGCCCGCCGCAGCCGATGGCGAAGGTGGTGGCCCATGCCGTGAAGCATGCCGGCGCGGCGCATACCGACAAGCTGGAAGCGGTCGGCGCGCAGCTGGCGCGGGACGGGGCAGAAGCGGCAGTGCTGACCTCGCCGGCCTCGCTGGCCTGGGCGTTCAATATCCGGGGCGGGGATGTGAGCTGCACGCCGCTGCCGCTGGGCCGCGCCATTCTGTATGCGGATGGATCTTCGGAACTGTTTATCGATGAGGCGAAGACCGACGGCGCGCTGCACCGGCATCTGGGCAATACGGTCACGCTGCGGCCCTTGTCGCAGCTGGACAGCGGACTGGCGGCGCTTGCCGGCAAGACGGTGAGCCTTGATCCGGACGTGGCATCGGCCTGGTTTTTTGACCAGCTGGGGGCAGCCGGTGCGAAGATCCTGCGCCAGCGTGATCCGGTGGCGCTGCCGCGCGCGTGCAAGAATGCGGCGGAGATCAAAGGAACGACGGCGGCGCATATCCGCGACGGCGCGGCGCTGACGAAGTTCCTGCACTGGCTGGATACCGAAGCGCAGAGCGGCGAGGTCACCGAAATCGACACGGTGATGAAGCTGGAAGCGTTCCGCGAAGATCTCGGCAATCTCAACGATCTCTCCTTCCCGTCGATTTCCGGGGCAGGGCCGAACGGGGCGCTGCCGCACTACCGCGTCTCCACCGCGTCGAACCGGAAGCTGGCGCGCGGCTCGCTGTTCCTGATTGATAGCGGCGGGCAGTATCTGGACGGCACGACGGATGTGACGCGGACAGTGCCGATCGGTCAGCCGACGGACGATATGGTCAAGCATTATACGCTGGTGCTAAAGGGGCATATTGCGCTGGCCACCGTGCGCTTCCCGGCGGGCACGACTGGCACCCATCTCGATATCCTCGCGCGCCATGCGCTGTATCAGGCGGGGCTGGACTACCAGCACGGCACGGGCCACGGCGTCGGGGTTTATCTCGGCGTGCATGAGGGGCCACACCGCATCGCCAAGGTGTGGAACGCGGTGGCGCTGATGCCGGGCATGATCGTGTCGAACGAGCCTGGCTTCTACAAGGCGGGCGAGTACGGCATCCGCATCGAGAACCTGCAATACGTGACGCCGGCGGCGGATATTCCCGGCGGCGAGATTGCGATGCTGGGCTTCGAATGCCTGACGTTTGCACCGCTGGCGCGGCGGCTGATCGATGTGAAGCTGCTCTCGAAAGAGGAACGCAAATACGTCAACGACTATCACAAGCGCGTCTGGAAACTGCTTAGCCGCAAGCTTGAGGGCGAGGTGAAGGACTGGCTGAAGTCGGCGTGCGCGCGGATTTGAATCCTGAAGCAATAAATTCGGACGAAATCCTCTGGCGCGAGATAGCAAGGATCTTTGCGAACCGGACGTTTATGCGGCCGCACTCAAGCTGGTTTGCCGGGCTTGCTTCACGTTCCGGTTTTGACCGCGCGGCGTAGCTGACGGGTTCGCGACCAGCCGGGCAGCTTGCGCCGCTGCTTGCCGGACTGGGACGCGCGCAGCTTCGCCGGCTTCTGGTTTGCAGCGCGATCAATCAGGACCAGACGATGTTGGCGCTGCGTCTGACACTGGTGGCCAACATTTCGGTGCCGGTCAGCGCACTGGTGCTGACCAACCAGTTTTCCCCCGGGAGTGCGCAAGAAGTGCTGATCAGCCTGCCACCGGTGGCCGTGTTAGCTGCGCCAGTGGCGATGCTGTCGATCTTGATTGGTATTCCCTGGATTGCATGTGCGGGCGGCGCGGCGGCGCGCGACCTGAGCCATCTCCTGCGTCTTCGGCTCGCCGAAATCGAACCGGGTGATGGCGGTCTGGATGGCGCCGCAGACGACGTCGAATCGCCGGCTGCGGAACTGGGCTGACCGGGCGGGCGCTAATTCGCAGCCATGACGTGCCTGAATTTGAGGCAGTGAGTGAAGTGTGGTCGCAGCCCGGCGCGCGCGATCTTTTGGCTTGCGCGCGAGTCTCCTAACTAGAGCCAGCTTTAGGGAGGCTGTCTTGGATTTTGAAGCAATGCTTGGCCGGGCAATGCACCTGCTGCCTGCGGATTGGAGTGACGGCGCAAAACTCGCGGTTGTCGCCGGGGTGATCGCGGTGTGTTTCGCCGTGCCCGTTATCCTGATGCTCTCGGCGTTCGGACGCAAACGCACGCCCGCTGTGCCAGCGGCCAAGGCGGTGCGTGCGCCAGTGGCGGCAGTGGCTGCGCCGTTAAAGGCTGCCGCGCGTACGCCCAATCTTGATCCGGAAGAATGGGTGTCCGGCAATGTGGTGCATTTCGACCGCCAGCGGGCCGTTGGCCTGATCCGGTGTGACCGGGTGAAGGGGTATGTCCGGTTCGAAGCGGCGGACTTCAGGCGCGCGCCGCGCGTGGGCGAGGCGGTGCGCTTCAAGGGGCGCCACGGCGCGCGGCGCAAGCCGGTCGCGTATGTGGTGGAGCGCCTGCCGGCAGCGAGCCGGACCGGTTAGGAGGTCAAGCCCAGCGCCTTCAGGGCATCGCGCACCCCGTCCGTGCGCGGGCGCATGTCGGCGGCGATATGGGAATGGGTCGGAATGTAGAAGAGGCCGAGATCGAGGCCCTTGAGGGCGATCTCGGCGCACCGTTCCGGCATGATCAGGCCGAGTTCCTTCGGCGCGAGGGCGGGATCGGGCACCCCGGCGGCGACGAGCGGCGTGTAGACGGCGCCGGGCAGGAGGACGTGCAGGTCCATCGTCTCGCCCGCGAGTTCCTCGCGCAGCCATTCGGCGAGGATCAGCACGCCGTGCTTGGAGGCGGCATAGGCGCCGATGCGACTGCGGCGGACACCGGCAGGCAGGCTGAGGGCGTTTTCGGAGCTGGTGATCATCAGGCGGCCGCGCGCGCTGGCTTCTGCGAGGCGTGCGGCATAGGCCTGCGCCATGCGGATCGGCGCATGCATGTTGACCGCGAAGAGACGTTCCGTCGCCGGACCAAAATCTTCCTTCAGGACCGGATTGCGCACGCCGGTTCCGGCATTGGCGCAGACAAAGTCCAGCCTGTCTTTCCAGGCCCAGGCCGCATCGATAAGGGCGGCGGGCGCGGCAGGGTCTGACAGGTCGCACCGGATCGCGAGGCCGTTCAGACTGGCGGCGACCGCCTCTGCGGCTTCGGCCTGCCGGTCGGCGATGATGACCCTGGCGCCGCGTGCCGCGAAAGCTTCAGCGAGCGCCTTGCCGATGCCGGAGGCGCCGCCGGTGACGAGGATGGTCTTGCCTGCGTAGTCGATCATGGCGTGCCTTTCAGGAGGGCGATTGTCTGGTGACTGTGTGGAAGCCGACGGCCTTGAAGGCCGCGTATTTCGTACGCGTGACGCGATTGCCGGAGGCTCGCCAGCGGACGCCGCCGAGGTCCCAGATGGAACGGGCATGGCCGCAGACGTCGCAAACGAGATGCCAGGCACGGGATTTGGTCTCGGCTTCGGCGCGCCGGCGCCCCGGAATAAAGAAGAGGATGAGCCGCTGGAGACCGGTCACTTGCGCAGGTGCTGGCCGAGCGCGCGCAGCGGCGCGGCCTGTATCTCGGGGATGGTGCTGTCCGCCATCGGGCCGACATTGATCAGCAGGTTGCCGCGCTGGTCGGTGACGTCCGTATAGAGATCGATCAGCTGAGCGGCGTTCATGTAGTCGTCCGGCAGTTCGTCCTGATTGTAACCGAAGCCGAGGCCGAGGCCGCGGCAGGCTTCCCATTTCTTCTCCTTCGGGATGACGCCGAGTCCGAACTCCACGCAGCGGTAGTCCGCATACGGCGCGGGAGCTTCCTCCTGCTGGCCGCCGGCGGTGCGCGCTTTCAGCATGGCATTGAAGGAAGCGCGGCTCGCCGGATCGCGCAGGGAATTGAAGAAGCCCTCATTGGCGAGCCAGCGGTCGTTAACGACGCCGTCCGGCACGACGCTGTAATAATAGTCGATGAGTCGGGGCACGTCCTCGCCGTTTGGCCAGCAGATATCGTTCCAGAAAACTGAAGGCCTGTAGCGGTCGATCAGTTCCTTCGACTGGGCGAGGGCGTAGTGGCGATAGTCGTCTTCAGTTGGCACGCAGGCGAACATGTCGCCGATATTGGCGATGGGCGTGTCGCGGAAGGTCCAGTCGAGCCCGCCGGAATAATAGAGGCCGTATCGCATGCCGCGGGCGCGGACCGCCTCGCCGAGTTCGCCGACATAATCGCGCGCAGTGTTCCAGCCGGGCCGGTGGGGATTGGGTACATCGGTTGGCCAGAGGCAGTAGCCGTCATGGTGCTTGGTGACGAAGACCACATAGGTGGCGCCGCATTCGGCAAAGAAGTCCGCCCACTGATTGGCGTCGAAGGCCTTTGCGGCTTCGTCGAATTCTGGGCGGAAGTCGCTGAAGGATTTGTCGCCATAGATGCGTTTGTGGCGTTCGCGTGTGGCGCTGCCCTTGACGCGCATCGCGTTCTCGTACCATTCCGAATAGGGCGTCATCACAGCGCTCATTTCGAAATCGTCGCCGGTCAGTTCATGGATGGCGCGCCCGCGAGGGGCCCAGGCGGGGATGGTGAAAATGCCCCAGTGGATGAAGATGCCGAGCTGGGGCTTGGCAAACCAGGCGGGGCAGGGGCGGGTTTCTCCGTCAGCCATCTTTGTCTTGTCCTTTGATACGGTCGAGTGGCTCGGTCACGCTCCAGGCGAAGGGCGCGAAGGTGGCGCGGGGCAGGCCCGCTTTGCCGAGGGCGCTGGCGGTCCACTGGTTGCAGGTGTTGAAGGGACTGTAGCGGCCCTTGGCAGTGAGCAGCAATTCGCCCGGCACGGCCGTCTCGATCGGGCGATAGGCGCCGCCCTCATCTTTCTTTAGGCTGTTCAGGATTTCCTCGATGAGGACGGCTTTGGTGTCCTGCCCGCCGTGCAGGGGCGCGCAGACGCTGCGCACGTCCGAACCGTAGACTGGCACGATGCGCATGGCGACCGGATTCATGCCAGCGAGGGCGGCGAGGCCGCGGGAGGCGGTCATGTCCTCCGGGTACAGAACTTTCGTGAAGAAGACCGAGTCGCCCCAGCCGAAGAGGAGATAGGTGTCGCGGGGCAGGTAATCCGGGATAAGGCCCCGAAATTCCTTGCGCCAGTTTATCACCTCGCCGTCGAGCGGCAGGGCGATGTCGGTATGGAAGGCGGCTTCGCACAGGAAGGCGGCGGGCCTGGCCGGGGGGATATGGGCGGTCTTGCCGGAAACCGGCAGCGCGGCCGCAAGCCATGAGGCGCCGAGATACCAGAACGCGCATACAAGGGCGGCTGTTAGCACGAGGCCGCTCCAGCGTAGGCCCGTGAACAGGAATCTGGCTGCGTCCACCCCGTCTCCCTCGGCCGCGATGCGCCCTGGTCCAGATGAAAGCAACGCGTTGCTGGTGGCAAGCAAGATTCCGTTTGTTCTGCTTTTGTTCACATGATAGGAACGCCGCATGATGCTGTCATTGTCCATTCGTGATTTCGTGCTCATTTCCCGGCTCGATCTTTCGCCGGCAGAGGGCTTTACGGCGCTCACCGGGGAAACCGGCGCTGGCAAATCGATCATCCTGGATGCGCTGTCGCTGGCGCTCGGCGGGCAGGCGGACCGGTCGGTCATCCGGCACGGCGCGGCGCAGGCAAGCGTTGCGGCGGAGTTTGCACCGCCCGCCAATCACCCCATCTGGGCGCTGCTGGCGGCGCACGGTGTGGCGGCAGCGGACGGCGAGACGCTGAAGCTGAAGCGGCTGGTGCGAGTGGAAGGGCCAGCACGGGCTTTCATCAATGATCAGCCGGTCAGCGCGGCCTTGCTGGCGGAGGCCGGTGAGTTGCTGGTGGAGGTGCATGGCCAGCACGCGGCCTCCAGCCTGATGCGTCCGGCGGTGCACCGGCGGCTGCTGGACCAGTTTGCCGGAAATGATGCGCTACTGGCGGCGTGCGCCGCCACGCATGTCGCGCGGATTGAGGCGCGGGAAGCGCGTGCGGCGCTGGAGGCAGAAGCGCAATCGGCGGCTGAAGCACAGGCCTGGTTGCAGGAGACGGTTGCGGAGCTGTCGAAGCTGGGGCCGCAGCCGGGTGAGGCGACACGGCTGACGGCCGAGCGGGCATTGCTGATGCAGTCCGAGCGTGTGCTGGAAGCGGTGGCGGAAGCCACCATGGCGCTGGCGGCAGCGGATACGGAGTCGGCCCTGTCGCGCGCCTCGCGGGCGGCGGAACGGATCTGCCGGTTGCCGGGCTTCGAAGGCGCGGAAGGCGCGCTGCCAGAGGCCGCCAAGGCGGCCTGTGAGGCAATCGAGCGCGCCATGATCGAAATGCGAGAAGCCGAGAGTGCGATTGCGCGGCTGGAGAGAATGCCGATTGATGCTGGCGACCTTGAAGGGGTCGAGGGTCGGCTGTTTGCGGTGCGAGCGATGGGCCGCAAACTGAACTGCGATCCGGATCAGTTGAACGTGCAATGGGAGGCGCTCGCGGCGCGGCTCGAACTGGTCGAGGCGGGCGAAGTCGGCATTGCGGCGGCGCGGAAGGTGGAGCGCGCAGCCGAGGCACGCTGGCACAGCGCGGCGCATGCGCTCAGCGAGGCGCGCCGCGGAGCGGCTGCGCGGCTCGAGCGCGCGATTGCGGCAGAGCTGGCGCCCCTGAAACTCGGGCGGGCCACCATCAGGGTGGCGTTGACGCTACTGGCGCCGGACGAGGCAGGGGCGACCGGCGCAGAGCGCGCGGAGTTCGAGGCGGAGACGAACGCGGGCGCGGGCTTCGGGCCGCTGCGCAAGGTCGCCTCGGGCGGCGAGCTTGCGCGGGTGTCGCTGGCGCTGAAATGCGCGCTGGCGGAGGCGGGAAGCGCCGGCACGCTGATCTTTGACGAGGCAGACCAGGGCGTCGGCGGGGCTGTGGCAGCGGCCATCGGCGAACGGCTCGTGCGGCTGTCGTCATCGCGCCAGGTGCTGGCGGTGACGCACAGTCCGCAGGTCGCGGCAGCGGCGGACGCGCACTGGCTTGTTGAAAAAGCCGGCAAGGCTGGCGGGACGCGGCTGACCACGCTAGATGCGGGGACACGGCAGGAAGAAATTGCCCGCATGCTGTCCGGCGCCGAGATCACCGATGAGGCGCGGGCCGCGGCCGGGAGGTTGTTGGAGGATGCATGACCGGCGGAATACCTGCCAGCGCACTGACCGAGCAGGAAGCGGCGGCAGAACTTGCACGCCTCTCGCGCGATATCGCGGAGGCCGACGCGGCCTATTACCAGAATGATGCGCCGTCACTGACGGACGCAGAGTATGATGCGCTGCGGCTGCGCAATGCCGAGATAGAGGCCCGCTTCCCGCATCTGAAGCGGGAAGACAGTCCGTCGCTGAAAGTCGGCGCCGAGGCTGGAGACGGGTTCGCCAAGGCGCGCCACGGCACCGCGATGCTGTCGCTGGAGAATGCGTTTGCCGACGAGGATGTGGCAGATTTTGCGGCGCGTATCCGGCGGTTCCTCGCCCTCGGCGAAGAGACGGAACTGGCGTTCACGGCCGAGCCGAAGATCGACGGCCTGTCGCTGAGCCTCACCTATGAAAAGGGAAAGCTCGTGCGCGCCGCCACGCGCGGCGACGGGCAGACCGGGGAGGACGTGACTGCCAATGCGCGCACGCTGAGTGACATTCCCGCCAGGCTCGCCGGCAAGGGCTGGCCGGACTTGATCGAGGTGCGCGGCGAGATCTACATGGCAAAGGACGACTTTGCTGCGCTCAATGCGCGTGAAGGCGCGGCCGGTCGGAAGGTGTTCGCCAATCCGCGCAATGCTGCCGCCGGCAGCCTTCG
>NZ_JBBEBT010000285.1:0-14546 GCF_040882205.1 Hyphomonas sp. | reverse complement strand
TGGGCAGCCTTGTCGAGGTCGGGCGCGGTTTCCAGGAGCCGGAATGGATCCGCGAAATCCTCACCGCCGCAGACCGCACGGCCTGCGGCCCGGTAGCGCCGAGCGGCGGGCTGTTTCTCGAACGCGTGGACTACCCTTAGCGCTTCGGCTCAATGATCAGGTATACGCTTTTTTGTCTCGCCGATGTTTACGGCTTCGTGCCAGTCGACGCCGTCGCTCCACCGGGTCGCGCCGGTTTCCAGAACACGCTCGGGCGTAACGTCGGCATCCGTGATGCCGCATGGCCGTGTCCTGCGGAATATAGCCCCAGTGCGGCGGATGGAAATGGCCCTCTTGGCGGACGCCTGGCGGGAAAGCGCATCTGCCGGCGCGCAGGTCATCATTCTCGTAGAGTAATTCGCACACCGCTTCGCCTTTCCAGCCGGCAGCAAACGCGCTCGGCAATGGCCCTGCCTTTACCGGCTGGCCCGTGCACTCGGCGAACGCCGCCAGCGCGGCTACTATCATGCTCAGTCGCATCTGCATCTTCCCATGTCTGCGTCTGGCCCGGCATTCCCGGACCTGTTGCGCGAGCGCCGTGCGGCCTGACGCGAAGGCAATCTTTGCGGCCCCGGGGTTCAGGGTTAGCCTCCCGGCCAAACGAACAGGGAGAGAGACCATGGCCATCGATTTCACGATTCCGGAAGATGCGAAGGAAGTGCGCGAGCGCGTGCGAACCTGGGTGCAGAACGAGTGCATCCCCGCCGAAAAGGAAATGGCAGGCGGCAAGCCTTACAAGACGGTGCTCAAGGAACTGCGCACGAAAGCCCGCAAGCAGGGCCTCTGGCTTCCCTTCTTCCCGGTCGAGCATGGCGGCATGGGCCTCGGCCCGCTCGCCAATGCGCTGGTACAGATGGAACTTGGCCACAGCCATCTCGGCGCGCTGTCGATGAATTCTCAGGGCCCGGACGATGCGACAATGCTGACGCTGCTCGCCCACGGCACGGATTTCCAGAAAGAGAAGTATCTCAAGCCGCTGATCAATGGCGAAAAACGTATCTGCTATTCGATGACTGAAAAAGCCGCTGGCGCGGATGCCACCGGCATGCAGACGACCGCGGTCAAGGACGGCAAGGGCAACTATGTCCTGAACGGTGAGAAATGGTTCTCCTCTGCCGCGACCGCCGCCGACATCGCCGTCGTGATGGCCAAGACCAATCCCGAGGCGCCGCGCCACCAGCAATACTCCACCTTCATCGTCGAACTGCCGAACCCCGGCTACCGCATCATCCGCGATATCCCGACGATGGCCGTGCATGGGCCTCACTATACCGAGATGGGCGGCGGACATGCCGAAGTGGCCATCGAAAACCTGATCGTTCCAGGGGAGAGCCTCCTCGGCGGGGAAGGGATGGGATTTGCGATGGGCCAGCACCGGCTTGCCTATGGTCGTCTGCGCCATGGCATGCACAATGTGGCGATGGCTCAGCGCGCCCTTGATCTGGCTACGGAGCATGTCACCAAGCGCACGACTTTCGGCAAGGGCCTCGAGGATCGCCAGGGTGTCCAGTTCATGCTCGCCGATTGCGCCAGCAAGATCTACATCGCGCGCCTGATGCTGATGCACATTGCCTACAAGGCTGAGAACGGCATGGACATCCGCCAGGAGAACGGCATCGCCAAGGTCTACCTCGCCAACATGGTGCATGATGTCGTCGACACCGCTATCCAGCTGCACGGCGCGCTCGGCTATTCGCTCGATACGCCGCTCGCCGCCTGGTACACGCACATCCGTTCCCAGCGCCTCGTCGACGGGCCGGACGAAGTGCACAAATGGATCACCGGCAAGAACGTCATCCGCGCCTTCAAGAAGGATGGCACCACCGCGGCAGCGGCCGGCGGCGACCTGCTCTAATCTTTCTTGTGCAGCAGGCTGCGAAAGATCGGCCACTGCCACATGACGAGCCCGGTCAGCGCAAGACCGGGGACGATCACGTACGGGGCGGCGTCCGCGAAGAACGGGTTCTCCACCAGCCGCGTGTAGACATAAGCGAACAGGATCATGCCGCCGGTGATGTGCAGCCAGCGCATGATTTCCGTGGTGAAACTTCCGCCCATGACCGGCCTCCCGGATACGCTTTGAATATGGCCCAGGGCGGGCGTTGCGGCGAGACCCGGCGTCAATCTGGACAGTCCCGCGCTCTGGGCCTGGCCTTTCGCCGATGCTCAAGCCCACCCTCTGCCTGCGCCGCCTGCCGCATCTCAGCCGCGAGGAATTCCAGCGCTATTGGCGCGAAACGCATGCCCGGCTCGCGGCGGCGCGGGCGAAGACGCCCGGCATCGTTAAGTATGAGCAGGTCCATGCTGGCTTCGACGCCCTGAATGCGGGCATCCGGTCTTCGCGCGGCGGCCCGGACGCCTATGATGGCATCGCCGAAATCTGGTTCGAGAGCGAGGCTTCCATGGCACACGCCGGCCAGAACCCTGGCCAGAACCCTGGCCAGAACCCTGGCCAGAACCCTGGCCAGAACCCCGGCCAGAACCCCGGCCAGAACCCCGGCCAGAACCCCGGCCAGAACCCCGGCGCTGGCGATGCCGCCCGGGAGCTGCTGGAGGACGAACGCAAGTTCATCGACCTTGAAAACTCGCCCCTCTGGTTCAACCGGGTGCACACGATTGTCGGCTAGTGCGGCCCTGTCCCCATAGGCGCGGCCTGCAAACCTGCTATCTTACAGGCCGATGACCTCCCCGCCCAAGCCCCCGCCCACGCTGCTGAACCAGACCATCCGGACCCCGGCCTCCCGCCGTCCCGGCAAATGGCGCATTGCCGACATCATCGACGGACGCGCCCTGCGAGTGAAGCTGACTGCCGCGGCGCTCGACAACATGAGCACGCCCCAGGCGGCCCGCAAACAGGCGCTGAACCTTTTGCACGGCGCCATCTTCCGGGGCCGACTGATCGCGCAGGAACGCCTGCAGCAGGGTGCTGACGGGCTGGACACCGCGCGCCTCCTCGCCGCCGTGCAGGATGAAGTGATCCACGCGCTCTATGATTTCACGGTCACCCATGTGCACCGCGCCTCCAACCCGACCGAGGCCGAGCGTCTCGCCATCGTCGCCACCGGCGGTTATGGCCGCGGCGTCATGGCGCCCTCCTCGGATACTGACCTTCTCTTCCTGCGCGCCTACAAGGCCAGTCCGCATACGGAGAGTGTGGTCGAATACATGCTCTATGCTCTCTGGGACATGGGCCTCAAGGTCGGCAATGCCTTCCGTGCGCCGATCGACTGCGTGAAGCTCGCGCAGGAAGACGTCACCATCAAGACAAGCATGCTGGACGCCCGCTTCATCTGCGGCGACCAGGCGCTGGCGGAAGAAATGATGGCGCTCTACCAGCGCGAATCTATCAAGGGCAAGGATGCCCAGTTCATCGCCGACAAGCTCGCCGAACGCGACGCGCGCCATGCCCGCACGGGTGATGCGCGCTATGTGGTCGAGCCGAACCTGAAGGAGGGGAAGGGCGGCTTGCGCGATCTGCAGACGCTCTACTGGATCGTCAAGCATATGTATGGCGGCACTTCGCTCGAGGAGGTGATGAAGGCCGGTCCGTTCACGGATCATGAATATGCGGTCTTCATCCGCGCCGCGCGCTTCCTCTGGACCGTGCGCTGCCATATCCATTTCGTCACCGGCCGCCCGGAAGACCGCCTCAGCTTCGACCTGCAGCCCGAGATCGCCGCCCGCATGGGCTACCGCGACCGCGAGGGGCAGCAGGGTGTCGAGCGGTTCATGAAGCGCTATTTCCTCGTCGCCAAGGACGTCGGCGGCCTCACGCGCATTCTCGCCGCCAAGCTGGAAGCCGACCACAAGAAGAAGCCCGAGGGCCTGCGCCGCTTCCTGCCAGTGCGCCCGCCCCAGCCGCTGCCCGAGCCCGGCTTCATGGTGGATACGGGCCGCATCAGCACGGCTTCGGACGAAGTGATGGAATCCGATCCTCTCAACATGATCCGCCTCTTCACCATCGCCCGGCGCGAGCAGAAGGACATCCACCCCACCGCCCTCACGGCGCTGACACGCAATTTGCGCGGCCTTACGCAGACCGTGCGCGAAATGCCGGAAGCGCGTGCGCTGATCCTCGACGCCATCCTTGGCGGCAAGGAGCCCGGCCCGACGCTGCGCCGGATGAACGATGCCGGCGTGCTGGGCCGCGCGATCCCGGAGTTTGGCTCCATCGTCGCGCAAACGCAGTTCAACATGTATCATCATTACACGGTCGATGAGCACACACTGCGCGCCGTAGAAACGATTGCGGACCTCGAGCATGGGCGCGGCAATGTTGCCCCGCTCGCCCACGAACTTTTCAGCGTCATCGAAAACCGGCGCGGTTTATATCTCGCCATGCTGCTGCACGATACCGGCAAGGGGAAGGGCGACCAGCAGGAAGCCGGAATGCGCACCTCGCGCAGGGCCTGTGAACGCCTCGGCCTGCCGGGCGAGGAAACAGATCTCGTCGTCTGGCTCGTCGGTCACCACCTGGAAATGAGCGAGACCGCACAGAAGCGCGACATCACAGACCCGCGCACGGTTGCCACCTTCGCCCGGCTCGTTGGCTCGCTGGAGCGGTTGCGGCTGCTCTATATTCTTACGGTTGCCGACATCAAGGCCGTCGGCCCCGCCGTCTGGAATGCCTGGAAGGGCCAGCTGCTCGCCGACCTCTATCACAATACCGCCGCCGCCCTGCGCGGCGGTCGCACGGACGAGGCCGGGGTGCAGGGCGAGCTTGAGCGGCGCGCTGAAGACCGCCGCGCCGTAATAATTGACCGGCTCGGCTCGCTGCCGCCCCTGCTGCTCGAACTCGAGACCGCCTACTGGACCGGGTTCGACGAAGGCGACATCGCCTGGCATGCAGGCGCGCTCGCCAAGGGCGGCGATGTCGTCACGACGCGCATGGCGCCGGAAGGCGGCGCGGTGGCGCTGCTCGTCTCCGGCAAGGACCGCACGGGCCTGTTCGCCGACCTCGCCGGCACGCTCGCGCGCCTCGGCGCCAACATCGTTGCCGCGCAGGTCTTCACCTCGCGGGGCGGGCGCATCGTGGACGTGTTCATGCTTCAGGACATCCGCGGCCTCGCCTTTGGCGCGGACGATCCGCACCGTCTCACCGCGCTGGAAAAGGCGATCAAAGCTGCGCTGGACGCAAAGCCCGCAACAGGCGGCTTCAAATCCCGTACCGGCCGCCGCGAAGCCGCCTTCCTCGTCCAGCCCTCGGTGCAGATCCATGACGATATCTCGGCGGACTACACCGTGGTGGATATCGCCGCCCGCGACAGGCCCGGGCTGCTGCATGAAGTCGCCGAAGTGCTGACCGAAATGAAGCTGTCGATCCACTCCGCCCATGTCGGTTCGTATGGTGAGCGCGTGTTCGACGCTTTCTATGTCCGGTCCGAGACCACCGCTGCCGGCCATCTCCCGAAAGCCCGCAAAGAGGCCCTGAAAGACCGTCTTATGGCCGTCTTGTCGCGCGAAGAACCGGACGGCCCGCAAACCCCTGCCCGCAGGCTCCGGCGCTCACGGGCCGTGGACAGCTTCTGAGAATTCAGGAAAAGCGGACGACATGAGCCTGGTTCGCAACACCGCCGTACAGGCGTCCCTGACCTTCGCCAGCCGGATCCTCGGCTTTGCGCGGGACATCATCCTCGCCGCCAAGATCGGGGCGGGGCCGGTGGGTGATGCCTGGGCCACCGCCCAACAGTTCCCCAACCTCTTCCGCCGCATCTTCGCCGAAGGCGCCTTCGCCTCGGCCTTCGTGCCGACCTATGCCCGCACGCTGGAGGCCGAGGGGCCCGAAGCCGCCCGCGCCGTCGCCGAGGATGCGCTGAAGGTCCTGTTCGCCGCCACGGCCGCGCTGACCATCCTTGCGCAGATTTTCATGCCCTGGGTGCTTCTGGTCATCCATGGCGGGCAGGCCGGCGACACGGAGAACTACACTCTCGCCGTGCTGCTGACCCGCATCACCATGCCCTACCTCACCTTCATGGCCATCGCGGCGCTGTTCTCAGGGGTGCTGAACTCCCTGAACCGGTTTGCCCTGTCAGCCGGGGCACCGACGCTCCTGAACCTCTGCCTCATCCCGGCGGGTCTTCTCGGCACGACCCCCGAAGTGACGACCCTCTTCGCCGCCGTCGCTTTCTTCATTGCCGGCGTCCTGCAGGCGGGCGCCCTCTGGTGGGGCGTCTCGCACCAGAAAGTGAAGCTCAGCCTGATCGGCTGGCCGCGCCTGACGCCGGCCGTGAAGAAGGTGCTGATGCTCGCTGTGCCCGGAACAATCGCGGCCTCCGGCACGCAGATCAACATCATTGTCAGCCAGTCGCTCGCGAGCTTCGAGGTCGGCGCCAAGAGCTGGCTCTATGCTGCCGACCGGCTCTACCAGCTTCCCCTCGGCCTTGTCGGCGTCGCGGTTGGCGTCGCCATCCTGCCGCGCCTGAGCCGCGCCGCGCGGGCAGGGGACACCGAAGCAGGCGCGCGCACCATGGACGAAGGCCTGGGCCTCGCTATGGCGCTCACCTTTCCCGCCGCCGCAGGCCTGATGGTTGCGCCGGTTTACCTGATCGACGCCTTCTTCGTCCGCGGCGCCTTCCTGGCGTCGGACGCGGCCGCCGCCGGCGCGGCCCTCTTCCACTTCGCCTGGGGGGTGCCCGCCTTCGTCCTGATCAAGGTGCTCGCCCCGCCCTTCTTCGCGCGCGAGGACACCAAAACGCCGATGCGCTTCGCCCTCGTCTCGGTCGTGGTCAACACGCTGCTCGGCGCGGGGCTTTTCTTCTGGCTGAAACAGTCCGGCCAGGACGGCTTCCCCGGCCTCGCCATCGCCACCAGCACGGCGGCCTGGGTGAACGCCCTTCTGCTCTGGATCACGCTGGCCCGGCGCGGCTGGTACAAGCCCGGGCCGAAGCTTGCGGGCGGCCTGATCCGCGCGGCGCTGGCCACTGCGATCCTCTCTGCCGGCATCTGGCTTATGCTCTGGCAGCAGCCCGCCATCATCGAAGTCGTGGGCGGCTCCCATGCGCTGGCCGCCGCCGCCACGGTCACTGCCGCCGCCGTCATCTACGCCCTTGCGGCCCTGATCACCGGCGCCCTCCGGATCCGCGACCTCCGGCAGGCTTTGCGGCGCTGATCAAACAGGCTAAACGCCGCGGACCATGACCGACACGACCTGCGCCTATACTGGCCCGAAACGCGTATTCTCCGGCATTCAGCCGACGGGAAACCTCCACCTTGGCAACTATCTCGGCGCCCTGAAGAAGTTCGCCGACCTTCAGGCCGAGGGGCATGACTGTATCTTCTGCGTCGTCGACCTGCATGCCATCACCATGCCCGTCGAGCGCGGCGCTCTGATCGACCAGACCCGCCAGATCGCCGCCGCCTTCATGGCCGCCGGCGTGGACCCGGCCAAGTCCGTGATCTTCGCCCAGTCCTCGGTGCTCGCGCATGTCGAGCTGGCCTGGATCTTCAATTGCGTCGCCCGCATGGGCTGGGTCGAGCGGATGACCCAGTTCAAGGACAAGGCCGGCAAGGATGCCGAGCGCGCCTCCGTCGGCCTCTTCACTTATCCGGTGCTGCAGGCCGCCGACATCCTCGCCTACAAGGCGACGCATGTGCCCGTTGGCGAGGACCAGAAACAGCACCTTGAACTCAGCCGCGACATCGCTGACCGGTTCAACCGAGAATACGGCGTACCCGGATTTTTCCCGCTGCCAGAGCCGATGATCAAAGGGCCCGGCGCGCGAATCATGTCGCTTAAGGACGGCACGAAGAAGATGTCGAAGTCAGACCCGTCGGACCTGTCGCGCATCACGCTGGTCGACGATGCCGACGCGATCTCGAAGAAGATCAGGAAGGCCACCACCGATGCCGGCGTCATCCCGGCCACGGCCGGGGAACTGAAAGGCCGCCCCGAAGTCGAAAACCTCGTGGGCATTTATGCCGCGCTCTCCGGGCGCACGGTCGAGCGTGTGCTGGCCGAGTTCGAAGGCAAGGGTTTCGGCGTCTTCAAGCCGGCGCTCGCCGATGTTACGGTCGCCCACATGGCCCCGATCACCGCGCGTTTCCGCGAGATCCTCGCTGATCCCGCGGGTATCGACCGTGTGCTGGCAGACGGCGCCGAACGTGCCAATGGGGTCGCTGCGCCGATCATGGACGAGGTCCGCCGTGTCGTCGGTTTCTGGCGCCCCTGAAGCGCCTGCGACCGCTGGACCGGTTGCCACCCCCGCAGACACACGCCATCTTGCGGCAAAGCCAATGGAGGACGACGCCGTGCGCCTGCTGACCAGACTGATCCTGCCTGCCGCCCTGATCCTTGGTGCCTGCGGCGCGCCTGCCACCGGAACGCCCGCCCGCAGCGATACCGTCATCGCAGTGCGCGATGCCTTCATCGTCCAGCCGCCCGAAGGCCGTGACATGACCGGCGGCGGTCTGCACGTCAGCGTCACCGGCGCCCCGGTCACCCTGATCCGCGCCAGCACCGGGATCGCCGGCGCAGTCGAGCTGCACACCATGTCGATGGAAGATGACATGATGAAGATGCGCAAGGTTGAGAGCTTCCCGGTCGCCCCGGACGCGCCCCTCGTGCTGGAGCGCGGCGGCAATCACCTGATGCTCTTCGGGGTCGAACCTCTCCAGGTCGGCGACCTGGTGGACGTGACACTGACGTTCACAGACGAATCAGGCAGAGAACAGGACATCGTCACCCAGGCGGAGGTCGTTCCCCCGGCTGGTTAATGCTGTTTCTGAAGGCAATGCAGGCGGTTATCTGAAATTTCATGCTGTCGCGCCCTGTTATTGCCATCCTGATGACCTCATAGTCGCGTCAGATGACATCTACCCGGCCACCCGCTCAGGACAGGCGTAAACCCATGCCCTCACGCTCTGCTGGCGCGAAGCTTCCCAAACCCTATGAGGAAGACCTTCGCGCCAAGCCGCGGCCTGCGCCGATTGCGCCGGAACATTTCATTTCTCTGGAGAATGCTCAGCCGAGCCCGATCATGCTCGGCGCCCAGAAAACCTGGAAGCGGATCGTCGGCCTGTTCAAGCTCAGCATGATCGTTGCCGTGATTGGCGCCTATCCGGCCGCCGTGGTGATCTCCAGCCATATCGACGACAGCCCGGTCGTTTTCCCGCCGAATGAAAGCTGGTCCGTGTCCGGAGTAGGCGTTGCGATCCACAAGGTCGCACGCGAGCTTGCCGGGGCAGGCTGGGCGTCGGACCGGGACAGCTGGCACCCGCAGGCCCGCCTCACGGCCCTGCCCGCCTGGCAGGAAGCTACTGCCGCCGGCCTGTCCGAACATGTGAAGCTGCTCTCCGAAGTCGCGGCCAATTCCGATGGCCCGGACGGCGACCTTGCCGCCGCCTCCCGCCTCCTGATGGAAGTGCCCGGCGAAGACATGCGCCCGCGCATTACCGCTGCCGCCGAAGCGCTCAACCGGTTCGACACCCGCGCCTCGCGCGGTCTGGCCCTGCGCCCTGCGCCGGAAGAGACCCTGCCGCTCGAGATGGCGCTGTTTGCCGGTTGGGCTGGCCAAGACGTTGCCGCCCTGTCTGACCGGATCAATGCCGAGCAGACCGCCTGGCTGGCCAGCAAGGAAGACATCACGGCTTTCTACACTGCCAAGGCCCATGCCCACCTGGCACATGAACTTATCGTCGCTGGCAAGGCCCGCGCTTATGGCCTCACCGGCGATACAGAACTCGCCGCCCTGCTCGGCCGCGCCGAATCCGCCTGGGAGCGCGCGGCAGACATGAAGCCGGTCTTCGTGTCGAACCAGAACGGCTCGGCCGCCCTGCTGCCCAACCACCTCGCCAGCATGGCGTTCTATCTCGTCGAGGCGGAAAAGGCGTCGGCCGAGCTTGCGGCCCGTCTCGCTCCGCCGCCTGCCGCCGTGGAAGACGTTGCAGCTGCCCCCGAAGCCGCAGGCCCGGTCGCCCCCGAAACTGCTATCCCTTGAACTGGCGCGCCTTGTAGGCCATCTCTGGCCTCAGACAGCGAGGCGCCATGTTCATCCAGACTGAAGCGACACCGAACCCCGATACCGTGAAATTCCTGCCCGGATTGCCGGTTGCGGGCTTTCATGGTCCATTCGACTATCCGGACGCTGCCAGCGCCAAGGCGAGCCTGCTCGCCGGCGCCCTGTTCCAGGTCGACGGGGTGGAGCGCGTCTTCCTCGGCGCCGATTTCGTCTCGATCACCAAAGCCGCCCCCAAAGACTGGAAACACGTCAAGCCGATGGTGCTCGCCGCCATCATGGACCATTACATGGCCGGCCTGCCGGTTGTCGATGAAAGCGGCCTCGCCGCCGGAGACCCTGACGAGCCTGTCTATGAAGGCGAAACCGCCGAGATCGTTGCCGAGATCAAGGAACTGATTGAAACGCGCGTCCGGCCCGCCGTGGCGCAGGATGGCGGCGACATCACCTTCCGCAGCTTCGATGCCGAAACCGGCGTCGTCCATCTCAACATGCGCGGCGCCTGCGCCGGTTGCCCGTCCTCCACGATGACGCTGAAATCCGGTATCGAGAACATGCTGCGCACCTATGTGCCGGAAGTCACTGCGGTCGAGGCCGTACTCTGATCTTCCCTCCCCGGACACGCCCATCACACACTTCATAAGGACCACGCCATGGCCCATCCTGTAAACGACCATGCCCTCGATGTGATCTTTCGCTATGCGCGCAGCCAGAACGGCTTCCTTGGCAAGGACGTTCCGGAAATCCTCGTCCGCGCCGTCTACGATCTCACCAAGATGGGCCCGACCAGCGCGAACTGCTCGCCCGCCCGTTTCGTCTTCGTCCACACGCCCGCCGGCAAGCAGCGCCTGCTGGCGCTGATGAGCGAAGGCAACCGTGCGAAAACCGAAGCCGCACCCTGGACTGTCATTATCGCCCACGACCTCGCCTTTCAGGAAAAGATCCCTAAGCTCTTCCCGCACGCGCCCGGCGCGAAGGACTGGTTCAACAACAACCGCGACGAGACTGCCTTCCGGAACGCTGCGCTGCAGGGTGCCTACCTGATGATCGCGGCCCGCGCCATCGGCCTCGATTGCGGCCCGATGAGCGGCTTTGACATGGCCGGGGTCAACCGCGAGTTCTTCGACACGGGCGAAGGCGAGATGAAGCATTGGCGCGCCAACTTCATCTGCAATATCGGTTACGGCGACAAGACCAAGATCTTCGACCGCAGCCCGCGCCTCGAGTTTGACGAGGCGTGCCGCATCCTTTAACCGCCAGCGATGCTCACGCTTGGCCTCAACACCGCCTTCAGCACGATGGAGGCCGCCCTCGTACGGGACGGCGAAATCGTGTCTGACCTGCGCGAGGCGATGCCGCGCGGCCAGGAACGCCGCCTGCCGGGCCTCGTCGCCGAGCTGCTGGCTGAAGCCGGTTTCACGCTGCAAGACCTAACCCGCATCGGCGTCGTCACCGGCCCCGGCAGCTTCACCGGCCTGCGCATCGGCGTCGCCTATGCGCGCGGCCTCTCCCTCGTGACCGGCGCAAAAGCCATCGGCATAACCAGCCTCGAAGCCGCTATCCCGGCCGGGCTCGAAGGCCCCGCCCTCGGCTGCCTCGCCGCCCAGCGCCGCCCGCCAGACCAGACCTGGTGGCTGCAGGGCATCTTCGAAGGGGAGGGGATCGCCCAAGTCATCGAAGTTGCGCTCATGGACTTGTCGCCCATGCTCACCGGCTTCAGCGCCCCCGTGTTCATGGACGGCGCAGGCGCCCTCGGCGACCTGGCGGCGAAGCTCGACCTGCGCCCCATGCAGCCCAGCGCCGTCACCGCCGCCCTGAAAGCATCCGTTTTCGATCCCGGAAGACATCCGCCCGCTCCGGTCTATGCCCGTGCACCGGATGCTGCGCTGGCGTCGCCGAAGCCTTAGGCCCCCCGCGCCAGCCAAGGCTCCAGATCATCCTGCTGAGCAATCAGCGCCAGCCCGTGCGCGATCGATACGAACTGGTCGCCCGTCTCGATTTTTTCGCCGCCAAAGCGGGCCTCGAAGCTTTCGCGCAGCGCCGGCACATAGGAGCTGCCCCCGGTCAGGAATACGCGGTCGACGCCCGCCTCACGCAGGTTCGCGCGGCTCAAGGCTTCGTCCACGCAGGACTGGACCGCGCGCACATCGTCCCCGATCCAGCCATCGAACTCAGTGCGCGTGATCGTGCGGTCGAGGTTCAGCCTGCCCGCCTCCAGAAGGAACCGCCCCGCCGCGCCTTGCGACAGCTGCATCTTCACCTGCGCCACCGCGCGGTAAAGAATATAACTTGCGTCGGCGTCCAGGAAGCTGATGAACGCCGCGATCAGGTCCGGCTGGTCGGACACGTGCCGCAGTTTCACGAGGTCCGCATAATCCTTTGTGTGCCGCATGATCGACAACTGGTTCCACTGCGCAAACCGGCTGTAATAGGACAGCGGAACGGGAAGCGACTTGTCCCCGCTCCGGAACGTGCTGCCCTTGCCGAACAGCGGCGCAACGACATGCTCGATGATCTTCTGGTCGAACGCATCGCCGGCAATGCCGATGCCTGAATGGGACAGTGCCTCGGCGCGCAGCCGCACGCCGCCCGGATCAAACCGGATGATCGAGAAGTCGCTCGTGCCGCCGCCGAAATCCGCCACCAGGATCGTCGCTGGCGCCGTCAGGCGCTGCGCGTAGAAAAAGGCCGCCGCCACCGGCTCGTAGACATGATGGATCGTCTCGAAGCCGAGCCGCTTCAGCGCCGTCTCGTAGCGCGTCCGCGCCAACGCCTCGTCCGGCTGCGCGCCCGCAAACCGCACCGGCCGCCCCATCACCACCTGGCGAGGCCAGCGCGCACCTGCGCGTTCCGACAGCCGCCGCAGATAGGCCGACAGGAGGTCCTCGAAATACCAGGCCTTGTTGTGGATCGTCGTTGACTGGAAGAAGGGGCTCGCCGCAAAGGTCTTGAACGACTGGATGAAGCGGCAATCCCCGCCGAGCTCCAGGAACTGGTCGATTGCCCAGGGGCCGATCTCCATCATCGCGCGCGGGCTCGCCCCGTCCTCGTCCTTCCAGAAGCACAGGACTGAACGGCAGGCCTCGAAACGCTCGCCCTCATGGCTGAAGCGCATCGCCGCCGTTGTGCCATCTGGCCGCGCCAGCGAGGCGACGCTGTTGGTTGTGCCGAAGTCGAGGCCAAGCGTGGAAGGGGCCTGGGTCATCAGGGGCTCTTGCGGCGGAGGACAGGGCAGGCGAACTAGCAGGCGGAGCCGGGGCGGAGCAACCCCGCCAGACGCAGGAAGCCGATGACCGACACCTTGCGCGCCCTGACAAATGGCGATGCGCCCGCCGCCGCCGCGCTGCATGCGGCAAGTTTCGCGGATGCCTGGAGCGAGGCTTCCGTCGCCGGGCTGATTGCGCAGGCCAATGTCCTCGCCCTTGGTATCGAGGGCGCGGGCGGCCTGATTGCTTTCGCGTTGTTCCAGTCTGCCGCGGGGGACACCGAACTCCTGACAATTGCCACTAGTCCCGTCCGCCGCGGCGAAGGCCATGCCCGCCGCCTGATCGAAGCGGCCCTCGCCCCGCTCGCTGCCGCCGGCAACACGCGCCTCCTGCTCGACGTCGCCGAAGACAACACCCCCGCCCGCGCCCTTTATGCCTGCATCGGCTTCACGCGGGATGGCCGCCGCAAGGGCTATTACACGGCGGGCCGCGGTGTGCCGGTCGATGCCTTGCTGATGTCACGTCCTCTCGCCGGGTAGCCGCGCGCGCAGGCCGGGCTATAATCCCGCGCACCGAGGGAGACCCACATGGCCGATACCGAGCAGAAAACCGAAATCCCGCAGGAAGTCTTCAGACTCTACGACGCCTACTGCCACGGCGATCTCTCCCGCCGCGCCTTCTTCTCGAAACTCAGCACCTACGCGGTCGGCGGCCTCACCGTCTCGATGCTCGCCGCCTGCGTGATGCCGGATTATGGCCGCGCGCAGACCGCCGAAGGCGAAACGGACCTGATCGAGGAAACCGTCACCTACCCATCCCCGAACGGGGCGGGGGAGATGTCCGGCTATCTCGTCCGCCCGGCGAAGGCCAGGGGCAAGCTCGCGGGCATTGTCGTTGTCCATGAAAACCGCGGCCTCAATCTGCACATCCGCGATGTCACGCGGCGCGCCGCCAGGGCGGGCTATGCCGCCTTCGGCCCGGACGCGCTCTATCCGCTCGGAGGCTATCCCGGCAATGATGACGCCGGACGCGAACTGCAGGCCAGGCGCAACAATGCCGAAATGTTCGCCGACTTCACGGCCGCCGCCGAATTCCTGCGCGACCACGAGGCAACCAATGGCAAGATCGCCTGCACCGGTTTCTGCTTCGGCGGCGCCATTACCAACCTGATGGCCGTCCGCCAGCCCTGGCTGAAAGCCTGCGTGCCCTACTATGGCGGATGGCCCGCGGCGGAAGACGCCGCGAAGGTCGCGGTGCCCTTACAGATCCACCTCGCCGGAAATGACACCCGCGTGAACGATGGCTGGCCGCCCTACAAGGCCGCGCTCGATGCCGCGGGCAAGGCCTA
>NZ_JBBEBT010000284.1:0-2267 GCF_040882205.1 Hyphomonas sp. | reverse complement strand
GCTTCTGCCACCTCTATATCGGGCAGGAAGCGGTTGTGACCGGCATGCAGGCCTGCCTGAAGGACGGCGATCAGGTCATAACCGGCTACCGCGACCACGGCCACATGCTGGCCTGCGGTCTGGACCCCAGCGGCGTAATGGCGGAGCTGACCGGGCGCATCGGCGGCCTGTCGCGGGGCAAGGGCGGCTCAATGCACATGTTCTCGAAGGAAAAGAACTTCTATGGCGGCCACGGCATCGTCGGCGCGCAGGTCCCGCTCGGTACCGGCCTCGCCTTCGCCAACCGGTATCGCGGCAATGATAATGTGAGCCTCGCCTATTTCGGCGACGGCGCGGCCAACCAGGGCCAGGTCTACGAAGCCTTCAACATGGCGAGCCTCTGGAAGCTGCCGGTGATCTACGTGATCGAGAACAACATGTACGCGATGGGCACGAGCGTGGAACGTGCCTCGGCCGAGGTCGAGCTCTTCAAGCGCGGCATCTCGTTCGAGATTGAAGGCGAGGAAGTCGACGGAATGGATGTGCTGGCCGTGCGCGAGGCTGGCGAGAAGGCCGTGAAACATGCACGCGCCGGCAAGGGGCCGTACATTCTCGAGATGAAGACGTATCGCTACCGGGGCCACTCGATGTCCGACCCCGCGAAGTATCGCAAGCGCGAGGAAGTCGACGACATCCGCACGCACCATGATCCGATCGAGGGCCTGAAGGGCCAGCTGATCGAGCTCGGCCACGCGACCGACGACGACCTCAAGAAGATCGATAACGAGATCAAGGCCATCGTGAAAGAAGCGGCTGACTTCTCGCTGGAAAGCCCGGAGCCGGACGCCCGCGAGCTGTGGACGGATGTTTTGATCGAGGAGGCGGCCGGATGATCGCGGAGCTCTCCTGGCTGTCGGCCACAACCGCGCTTTTCTTTGTCTATATCTGCGGAGAGATCGTCGCGGCAAACATACAGTACAAGCCGAAGGACCTGCTTGGGCCCCGCGACACCCTCGCGGCCGCCAGTTTGGCGCTTGGCAGAGCGAAGCGCGCCACGGCCAACATGATTGAAGCGATGTGCATGTTCGTGCCCCTGGTGCTCGTCGCAGTCATAAGTGAGCGGACGAACGAGTGGACGCAGGCGGGCTGCATGATCTTCTTCCTGGCGCGCCTCGCCTTTGCGCCGCTCTACTGGTTCGGCGTGCCGGTGTTGCGCACCCTGGCCTTTTTTGCCGGTGTGACCGGCGTGGTCATGATTTTTCTTCAAGTCCTCCCGTTTTCCGGAGCCTGAATATGTCAGTAGACATCCTGATGCCCGCACTGTCGCCCACCATGGAGGAGGGCACGCTCTCCAAATGGCTGAAGAAGGAAGGCGACAGCGTCAAATCCGGCGACATCATCGCCGAGATCGAAACCGATAAGGCGACGATGGAAGTCGAGGCCGTCGATGAAGGCGTGATCGCGCGCATCGTTGTGCCGGAGGGCACCGAAGGCGTGAAGGTCAACGCGATCATCGCGGTGCTCGCTTCAGACGGTGAAGAGGTTTCGAAACCTGCGCCGAAGGCAGAGGCCGCTCCCGCCAAGGCCGAGCAGGCCGAAGCCCAAAAGGCTGTGCCCGAAACAGAAACACCTGATACGGCCGCGCCGGAACAGCCGCGCGCAAAGGTGGTGGCTGATCCCTCAATTCCCGAAGGTACGAGCTTTACCGAAACCACCGTGCGCGATGCGCTGCGCGATGCCATGGCCGAAGAGATGCGCCGCGACGAGCGGGTGTTCGTCATGGGCGAGGAGGTCGCGCAATATCAGGGCGCCTACAAGGTGACCCGCGAACTGCTGCAGGAATTCGGCGAGCGCCGCGTCATCGATACGCCGATCACGGAGCATGGCTTTGCGGGCCTCGGCGTGGGCGCTGCCTTTGCGGGCCTGAGGCCGATTGTCGAGTTCATGACCTTCAACTTCGCCATGCAGGCCATCGACCATATCATCAACTCGGCCGCCAAGACGCTTTACATGAGCGGCGGCCAGATGGGCTGCCCCATCGTGTTCCGCGGGCCGAACGGCGCCGCCAGCCGGGTCGGCGCTCAGCATAGCCATGACTATTCGTCCTGGTACGCACAGGTTCCCGGCCTCAAGGTCATCGCGCCCTATGATGCAGCGGATGCCAAGGGCCTGCTGAAAGCCGCAATCCGCGACCCGAACCCGGTCGTGTTCCTCGAGCATGAGCTGCTCTACGGCCAATCCTTCCCGGTGCCGGATCTGGACGATTTCGTTCTGCCCATCGGCAAGGC
>NZ_JBBEBT010000283.1:0-14592 GCF_040882205.1 Hyphomonas sp. | reverse complement strand
GCCACTCTCGCTCTGGTATGGCTACGGGCAGGACGGCAGCTTGCAAGGCATCATCTACGAAGTGCGCAACACTTTCGGCGAACGCCATTGCTATGTGGCCGCTACCGAGGGTGTCCGCTCAGTCCACTTCGCGGACAAGAATTTTCACGTCTCGCCCTTTTTCGATGTAACTGGGCAATACAGGTTTACGCTACGCGCGCCGGGCTATTTGCTCGATGTTGTTGTCGAGAACATGAAAGATGGCACGCGAACACATCTGGCAAACATCAAGGCACGTATGCTCGAGGCAACAACCGGCAATTTCCTGAAACTCGCCCTGAGGAATCCCATGTCCACCCTTGGCGTCACAGCCGGAATTCACTGGCAGGCTCTCCTGATCTGGCTGCGCGGCGCAAAGTATCGCGCGAAGCCGGCGAAACCTGCTCACGCGGCAACTGTTGCATTTCCAGAGCCGGAAGGCTCAAAATTTCCGGATACACTTCCATGAGTACAGTCATCATCGCCACGCCCCAGTCCGTCCGTCAGCTAAAGGGGGTCACCGCCAGTTTCCGGATTGCTGCAATGGTCTTGCTGCGCACGCATAACGGCGTCCTGACCTTTGTCTTGCCGAACGGCACGAAACTCCGGTTCGAAAACGAAGCGGAGGGGCCCGATGCAACGATCAATATCCACAATTTCCGCTTCGTCAGGGGTGCGCTTGCAGGCGGCGATGTGGCGTTTGCCGAATCATACATGGACGGCGACTGGTCCACTCCGGACCTGACTGCAGTCCTGCGATTCTTCTCGGCGAATTTCGATTCTGCCTCTCGCCTGTCGCGCGGCAACATCTTCGTTGGCTCAATGAACATGCTGCGCCACGCGCTGCGCCGGCGCAATTCCAAGGCCGGCGCGCGCAAGAACATCATGGCGCACTATGACCTGGGCAATGCCTTCTATGAAAAGTGGCTCGATCCGAGCATGACCTATTCCTCTGCCTGTTTCGAGAGTCCGAACCAGTCTCTCGAGCAAGGTCAGATGCACAAGTACAAGGAAATCTGCGATCGCATACACGCCGGACCGGGCTCTCATATCCTTGAAATTGGATGCGGTTGGGGTGGATTCGCGGAGTATGCTGCAAAGCACCGCGGAAGCCGTGTGACCTGCCTCACAATCTCCCCGGCGCAGAAGGCCTATGCTGAAGAACGCATGCGCCGAAACGGCCTGAGCGACCAGGTGGAGATCCGGCTTGAGGATTACCGCGATCATGTCGGCACCTACGATGGCATTGCCTCGATTGAAATGTTCGAAGCTGTCGGCGAGCCTTATTGGCCGAGCTATTTCGCCAAGGTGTTTTCGAGCCTGAAGGAAGGCGCGCGCGCAGCCTTGCAGATCATCACGATCGACGACGAACTGTTCCCGCGCTACCGCCAGCGCGTGGACTTCATCCAGCAGCACATCTTTCCGGGCGGCATGCTGATAAGTGAGAAGGTGCTGAAGGAACAGCTGACATCCGCCGGGCTGCGCCATGACGGCGTGGCCTATTTCGGGCAGGACTACGCGCGCACTTGCCGCGAATGGTCCCGTGAGTTCAACGGCCGTTGGGACGAAATTCAGCCCCTGGGTTTCGACGAGCAGTTCCGCCGTCTCTGGAACTTCTATCTGAGCTACTGTGAAGCCGGTTTCAGCGATGGCCGGATCAATGTCGGACAGTTCCAGCTCACGCGGTCCTGATGCGGCGTCAGACGAGACGAGACTGTTTCACGGCGGCGCCGATGAAGCTGGCAAACAGGGGGTGCGGCTGAAACGGACGTGACTTCAGTTCCGGGTGGAACTGGACGCCGATGAACCAGGGGTGATCCGGAATCTCGAAGATTTCCGGCAGCGTTCCATCCGGAGAGAGACCCGAGAAGACCACTCCGTGCTTTTCAAGCTGCGGGATATAGGATGCGTTGACTTCGTAGCGGTGCCTGTGGCGTTCCGAAATCTGCTCGCAACCATAAGCTTCCGCAACCCGGCTGCCGGCTTTCAGGCGTGCCGGATAGGCCCCGAGGCGCATCGTGCCGCCCTTGTCAGTGTTTTCGTTGCGCGTGACTTTTTCGTTGCCTTTGGTCCACTCTTCCATGAGGCCAACCAACGGATTGCGCGTCCTGCGATCATTTTCTGTGGTGTTGGCGTCCGTCAGGCCGGCAAGGTTTCGGGCCACCTCGATCACCGACATCTTTATACCGTAGCAGATGCCGAAGCACGGCACCTTGCGTTCGCGTGCAAACCGGGAAGCGCGGATCTTGCCGTGCGCGCCGCGCTCGCCGAAACCGCCCGGAAGAATGATGCCGTGAACACCTTCGAGGATATCGAGCGGGCGGGCATCATCGTCGAACTCTTCCGAGTTGATCAGGCGGACCGTCACTTTGACATTGTTGGCAACGCCGCCGTGGTTGAGCGCTTCGGCGACGGATTTATAGGCATCTGGCACGTCGGTGTATTTCCCGACCAGTCCGATGCAGACTTCACCGTCCGGATTGTGAATGGTCTGGGCGATGCGCTGCCAACCGGTCAGGTCTGGCTCGGGCGCGTCGCTGATGGCGAAATGACGGATCACTTCCTTGTCCAGACCTTCGGCGTGATAGGCGGCCGGGACGTCATAGATATGCCGGACATCGCGTGCTTCGATCACGCTCGATGGGCGCACGTTGCAGAAACTGGCAATCTTGCCCTTCTCGTTGTCGGGAATTGGCCGGTCGCAGCGGCAGAGCAGGATCTGCGGCTGGATACCGATCGAGCGGAGTTCCTTCACCGAGTGCTGCGTCGGCTTGGTCTTCATCTCGCCGGCGGCCGGGATGTAGGGCAGCAGGGTCAGATGGATGAAGCAGGTGCGCTCAGGGCCGAGTTCCTGACCCAGTTGGCGGATGGCTTCGAAGAACGGCAGGCCTTCGATGTCGCCGACTGTTCCCCCGATCTCGCAAAGCACGAAATCGACGCCTTCGCCCGGATCAGACAGGATGAAATCCTTGATCTCGTTGGTGACGTGCGGGATCACCTGGATGGTTGCGCCCAGATAGTCTCCCCTGCGTTCCTTCTCGATGATGCGGCTGTAGATGCGGCCGGTGGTGATGTTGTCCGACTGGCGGGCCGAGACGCCTGTGAAGCGCTCATAATGGCCGAGGTCGAGGTCAGTCTCTGCGCCGTCGTCGGTGACGAAGACTTCGCCGTGCTGGCGCGGGCTCATCGTGCCCGGGTCGACGTTGAGGTAGGGGTCAAGCTTGCGCAGGCGCACCCCGTATCCGCGTGATTGCAACAAGGCGCCGAGGGCCGCCGAAGCGATGCCCTTGCCCAAAGAAGACACCACGCCGCCCGTAATGAAAATATAGCGGATCATGGGATCACACTCTTGCAACGATTCGCGCAGGCGGCTTCCCGCGATGACGCGATTCAACCAAAATTACTGGGGATTGGTCTCTTCAGGGGCTGTTTCAGGCATAGGGTCGGTTACCGGAGCCGTCCCGGTGGTAGCCGGCGGCTTAGCGATCGCGGCGGTCGGGTCGATTACTTCGGCAGCCTCGGGCGCCGGGGCCTGCGTGTTTTCGTTGCCCAGAGGGTCAACACTCGGGTCGAACAGGTCAGTCGGCTCTCCTGCCGGGGCGAGCGGGCTGGATTCCTCCAGGACCTGCTCCAGTCCGGAGCGCTTGTCGGCAGACCGGTTGGCTATCGAGGTCAGCGCAAGGCTGGTGGCGAAGAAAATGCCACCAATGATGATTGTCGTGCGCACGATCGCGCCGGCAGCGCCGCGTCCGGACATCAGGGAATTTGCGCCGCCTCCCCCAATCCCAAGGCCTCCGCCTTCTGATTTCTGGACGAGGACAAGGCCGATCATCGCCAGACAGGCGAGAATATGGATGGCGAGAATGACGTTCTGCATGGATCGGACCCGGCTGCTTAGGTATTTCGCGCTCGCTTATCCCGCTTAAGGGCATTCGCCAAGCCGGGCATTCACACGGTTAGTGCGCTCGCCGTTGCGTAGATGGCGAGAAAGTCGCCCGCCTTCAAGCTTGCGCCGCCTATCAAGCCGCCATCTACATCCTGGATCGGCAGGATTTCGGGCGCATTTGCGGGGTTCAGGCTGCCTCCGTAGAGGATGCGGACCCCGCGTCCGGGTGGGCCAAAGCGGTCGACCAGAAACGCCCGGATAAAGGCATGAACTTCGCCGATCTGCGCAGGGGTTGCCACTTTGCCCGTCCCGATGGCCCACAGAGGCTCGTAAGCGATGACAAAACTGGCCGGCGATTTAAGGCCTTGCAGCGAGCCGGCGAGTTGGCCTTCAATGACCTCAAGTGTCCGGGCCGATGCGCGCTGTTCCAGCGTCTCGCCCACGCAGATGATCGCAGTAAGCGCGGCATTCACCGCTGCCCGCGCCTGCGCTGCGACCATTTCGTCGGTCTCGCCATGTCCGGTCCGGCGCTCGGAATGGCCTATGATGACATAATGCGCGCCGATCTCCGCCAGCATGGGCGCCGAAATGTCGCCGGTAAACGCGCCCTTATCCGCTGCCTGGCAGGTCTGGCCGCCGATTTTCAATGCTGCACCGGTCGCTGCCTGCACGGCCTCGCCCAGCAGGGTGGCCGGAACACACAACAGGAGCTCCGGAGCCTGCAGCGACGGGCTTGCGCCCGCGGCAACCTCCCGGATAATCGAGAGATCGGCCCGCAGACCATTCATCTTCCAGTTTCCAGCAATCAGCTTCCGGTTCATGCCGCGTTCCCTATCTTGCAAGTAACCGGTCGGTCGCCTAGCAAGCTGTGAGCCAACCGGCAAACCTATTCCAAAGAGACGCCCACCATGCTTGCCCTGATGAAACGGCTGACGAACTCCGTCTTCGGCAAAGTCGTTGTGATGATTATCGTCATCGGGATGGCGTTCTGGGGGGTCGATTCAATCTTCAACCTGGTTCGCGGAGGACTGGGCGCAAACATTGCTCAAGCTGGCGCGCGCGGGTTTGATCCGAACGATCTTGATCGCCGGGTCGAGAGTGTGCTGCGCAACATGAATGCGACGTCTGAAAAACCGATTACCAAGACCGAAGCACTCGAAAATGGCCTCATAGACCAGATTTTCACCGCAGAGACAGCCCGTATTACGGCGCTCGGTTATGGTGCCAGTCTCGGCATTGCATCGTCCACGGATGGCGTACTGGCCGAAACCCGCTCGATAGAGGCTTTCCAGAACCCGCTGACCGGCGAGCTGGATGCGACCCTTCTGCGCCAGCGCCTCCAGCAGCTCGGGTTCACCCTTAGCGAGTTCGAAGAACAGATCGGCGACGATCTGATGATCGAAACGATGCAGAAGGGTGCAACGTCGGCGGTTGCCGCGCCGAAAGTCCTGAGTGACCTGCAGGTTCTCTACTTCGGCGAAGCCCGCAATGTTTCGTGGTTCCTGTTTGACGCGCTCAAGGGGGCTGCGCCAGTCGAGCCCACGCCGCAAGAAGTCCGCGCTTATTATGACGCAAACCTTGAGCAACTGAAACAACCCGAACGGCGCGGGATCGACCTGTTGCGCATGTCGGCTGAAGACTTTCTGGGCGAAGTTGAAGTGACCGATCAGGAGATCGCGACGATCTATGAAGCGACGAAGTCTGAACGCTTCTCGGCCCCCGACCAGCGCACCTATGCTGAACTGCTGTTTGCAGAGCGCGACGCAGCCCGTACGGCGTTCGGCCTGCTGGCCGGTGGCGGTGACCTGAACGCCGTACGCGGCGCAACTTCAAATGTCCTGAAAACAAGCCGTTCAGCCGAAGTGGCGGATGTTGCCCTGCGTGACGCCATGTTTGGCGCCGGCAAGCAGAGTGGCGCCATGTTCGGGCCGCGCGAAGTGAATGGGCAGTGGATGGTTGCACGGCTGATATCTGTTCAACCAGGCGCAGTGAAGCCTATTGAGGAAGTCACCGGCGTGATCCGCGATGAACTCGGCGGTGAACGGGCACAAGTGGTGATGAACGAAAAAATGGACCGCCTGGATGAAGTGGTCTCCGCCGGTTACGACCTCGAAAAGATCGCTGAGGAACTCAAGCTTCCGGTGATGAGCTTTGCGGCTGTGGACGCCAATGGCGTTACCGAACAGGGGCAACAATTCAGCCTCCTTGGCGAAGCGAAGGAGGCCATGGCGCAAGCCTTCCGTCTGGGCCAGGGCGAACTGACCAGCCGGTTTGATACGCAAAATGCAATCTTCATGGCTTCGGCCCGCGAGATCATTGAGCCGTCCACACCCGCCTTTGAAGATATTGAAGATACAGTCCGCGCGATGCTCGTTACTGAACGCAGAGACAGCGCAGCGCTGGCTGGCGTAAATGGGCTTGTGGACCGTATCGGCTCTGGTGCCACGACCTTTGAACAGGCCGCATCAGCAGCAGCTTCCCCGGTCGAAACCTTCCCGCAATCGGTCACACGCGCAACCGCCGGGCAATTCGCCATTCCGGGGCCAATTCAGCAAGCCATGTTCAGCACCCAGCTGGGCAAGGTCGTGAACCTCGCCACCGGTGCGCCGAACACCTACGTGATACTCAAGGTCGACACTATCGAACCGCCAGGCGAGGCCGCACGGGCAGATATCGGCGCTGAGATTTCGTCGGCTACGGAGAATGCGCTCGGGCAAGACCTTATTCAGGCGCTTCAGGCAGAAATCACGAAATCGATGAAGGTCCGGATCAACGACGCATCCCTGGCAGGTTACAAACGGACAATTTCGGAGCCCCAATGACCGCCAGGCTGATCATCCGGCGGCGGATTGGAGACATCGAGACACCGGTCGGCGCCATGCTCAAGCTGGGTGCAGAACTGCCGGGCAGCTTCCTGTTTGAATCGATTGCCGGCGGCGAGCGCCTCGGCCGGTATTCCTTTATCGGGATCGAGCCGGGCCGCTGGTTCCGCATTCTGAACGGCGTAGCAGAAACGAGCGGGAATCCCGACTTTTCCAACGCCGTTAAACAGACCGGCACACCGATCGAGGCGCTCCGGCGTTTCGTGACAGCAGCTCGGGCGCAAGCACCGGCGGGTGTGCCGCCAATGGCATCTGGAGCCTTCGGCTATTTGGGCTACGACATGATCCAGTATGCCGAGCCGGTCGCCATCACAAAGCCAGATGTTCTGGACGTCCCGGACGCCTTGCTGCTGGTGCCGCGCGTCGTGGTGATCTTCGACCATCTGTATCAGGAACTTCTGCTCGTCGGACGGCAAGAAGACGATGACGCCCTTTCTATCGAAGCCTTGCTGGATGATGTGGAACACCGCCTCGAGCGCCTTGCGCCTCTTCCCCCGAAAGAGGGCGCGGCGCAGGCTGTTGCGCTTCAGTCCGACACGGCAAAAGAGCGCTATTTCGAGATTGTCGAGACCTGCCGCGATTATATCAAGGCAGGCGATGTCTTTCAGGTCGTGCCCAGTCAGCGGTTCTCGGCGCCCTTTACCCGCAAGCCTATCAGCTTTTACCGCGCGCTTCGCCGCCTGAACCCTTCTGCTTTCATGTTCCACATGAACCTCGGCAGCGTTTGCCTCGTCGGTTCAAGCCCGGAAATCCTGGTTCGCGTGCGCGGTGGCCGCGTGGCGATCCGCCCGATCGCCGGTACGCGTCCACGCAGCGGTGATCCGGAAGAAGACGCCCGCCGCGCGGATGACCTGCTATCCGATCCCAAGGAGCGGGCCGAACACCTGATGCTGCTGGACCTCGGCCGCAATGATGTCGGCCGGGTCGCCGCCTATGGCAGCGTAACAGTAACCGAGAGCTTTGTTGTGGAGCGCTATAGCCACGTGATGCACATCGTCAGCCATGTTGAAGGCGACCTGCGTGAAGGCCTGGACGCCGTGGATGCTTTGCTGGCGGGCTTCCCGGCTGGCACGGTTTCTGGCGCGCCGAAAATCCGCGCCATGCAGATAATCAATGAGGTCGAGACATCGCGGCGCGGCATCTATGGCGGCGCAGTCGGCTATTTTGGCTGGAACGGCGACCTTGATACCTGCATCGCGCTGCGCACGGCAGTCATCAAGGACGGCCAGATACACATTCAGGCCGGCGGGGGGGTCGTACTCGATTCCGTGCCTGAGTATGAGTATGAGGAGACTGTGCACAAGTCCGGAGCCCTGCGCCGGGCTGCAGAACTTTCGGCCGCATACGAGTTTGACCAATGATCCTTGTGATCGACAACTATGACAGCTTTACCTGGAACCTCGTTCACTATCTTGAGGAACTGGGCAGCCGGACGCATGTGATCCGCAATGACGAGTTGACGGCCGAACAGGCGCTCGCACTGAAGCCGGACGCCGTGCTCCTCTCCCCCGGCCCGTGCACACCCAATGAAGCCGGCATCTGCCTCGAGCTCCTGCGCAAGGCGCCGGACCCCCTGCCGATCCTCGGCGTGTGCCTTGGCCACCAGGCTATTGGCCTGGCATTCGGCGGCGACGTTGTCGGTGCACGGGAAATCCGTCACGGCAAACTGTCCCGAATTTCCCACACCGGCGGCACGCTGTTCGACGGCCTGCCAACAGAATTCTCCGTCGTCCGCTACCATTCACTTGCCGTGCAACCTTCGACGCTGCCAGAGACGCTGATCGCTGATGCGTACACACAGGACGGTGAGATCATGGCACTGCACCATCGAACAAGGCCGATTTTCGGCGTGCAGTTCCATCCCGAAAGCATCCTCACGGAGCATGGGCACGCCCTGCTCAAGAACTTTCTGCTGCAGATCCCCGCATGACGGACGGTGCATTGACCTCGTCATTGAAGGCCATCGCGCGCGGACAAGCCCTGCCGGTTGACCTGCTTGAGCAGGCATTCGAAGCACTGCTGTCCGGCGAGGCGGCACCCGAAGAGGTCGGCGCCTTTCTCATGGGACTGGCCGTGCGAGGCGAAACCGCCAGCGAGCTGGTTGCCGGCGCGAGGATTATGCGGCGTCATGCGCGCAAGGTTCAGATCGACGGCCAATTGCTGGACACATGCGGCACGGGCGGCCTGACGTGGAAAAGTCTCAATACGTCGACGGCAAGCGCCATCGTCATTGCAGCCGCAGGCGGACGCGTCGCCAAGCACGGCAATCGTTCGGTGCCGCCGAAAACCGGATCAGCCGATGTGCTGGAGGCACTGGGCGTCAATCTGGAAGTCGATGAGGCGACTTTGCGGGACTGCATCAACAAAGCCGGGGTCGGCTTCATGTTTGCACGCCTGCATCACGGCGCCGTCCGTCATGTTGCGCCGGTGCGCATGAAACTCGGTATACGGACGATCTTTAATCTGCTGGGCCCGCTGACTAATCCCGCCGGTGCGCAGCACCAGGTACTGGGCGTTTTCGGACCGGAATGGGTGCGGCCGGTAGGCGAAGCGCTCGGCGCACTCGGCACCCGGAAATCATGGGTGGTCCATGGGGTCGACGGCGTGGACGAGATTTCGATCTCCGGGCCAACAAAAGTCTGTGAAGTGACGCCCGGTGGATTGCGTGAATTCATGGTCGAGCCCGCAGCAGCCGGACTGCGTACGCATCCGCTGTCCACGCTCGAAGGCACCGATGTGACCGGCAATGCGCGCGCGATCATGGACCTGTTCGATGGCCATGCCGGACCGTTCAGGGACATGGTATTGCTCAACGCGGCGGCAGGACTGCACGTCCTCGGGCTAGCGACTGATCTTGCCCATGGCGCTGGATTGGCCGCCGCCGCAATTGATTCCGGCAACGCACGTGACACGCTGGCTACGCTTCGCCGTGTTTCGCAGGGGGAGGACGCCATTTGAGCACCGCTCTCGACCGCATCCTTGCATACAAGGCCGATGAAGTCAGAACACTGAAGCGCGCACGCTCTGCCTCCAGCCTGCTCGCTGACGCGAAAGCCCAAGCTGCGCCGCGCGGGTTCGCGGCATCCTTGTCGGCAGTCGTCGCGGCGGACCACAATGCGCTCATCTGCGAAATCAAGCGCAAGTCGCCCAGCGCCGGCGAAATCCTCCCGGGCGCCGATGCCGCCGCAATTGCGCGCGACTATGAACTTGGAGGGGCTGCCTGCCTGTCAGTGCTGACTGACGGTCCGAGCTTCGGTGGTACGCTTGACGACTTTGCGGCGATCCGTGCGGCTGTCACTTTGCCCATGCTGCGCAAGGATTTCATGATCGACCCGCTTCAAATCATGGAATCGCGCGCGCACGGGGCAGATTGCATCCTCGTAATCCTGAGCGCTGTGGATGATGCCTGCGCGGCCGAACTGACCCAGACTGCCCTCGATCTGAACATGGATGTGCTCGTCGAAACCCATGACGAGGCGGAACTGGAACGGGCCTTGCGCCTCCCCTCCCCGCTCGTTGGCGTAAACAACCGCGACCTCAAACGGATGGTCACCGATCTGGGGACAAGCGAGCGCCTGGCGCCGCGCCTGCCTGCCGGGCGTCACCTTATCTCTGAAAGCGGCATTTCGGATCCCGATCATATCCGACGGCTGCGGACATTCGGCATCCGGCGGTTCCTCATCGGTGAGAGCCTGATGAAGCGAAACGACCGCGCCGCCTTCACGCGGACCCTGCGCGAGGCCAGCTGATACCCGATTTTGTGCGCCTCAGTGCCCAAATGTTCCGCAAACGGTTGACCCGAAACGGGAACACACGTAGAACATGTGTGAACACAGAATCACTTGGGAAGGCTCACCCATGCTCACCAGCAAGCAGAAAGAACTGCTTCTTTTCATCAACGACCGCATCCGGGAAACCGGCGTGTCTCCGTCATTTGACGAGATGAAGGAAGCGCTCGACCTCGCGTCAAAGTCCGGTATCCACCGCCTTATTACGGCGCTGGAGGAGCGCGGTTTCATCCGCCGGCTCGCCAACCGCGCCCGGGCGCTGGAAGTGCTCAAACTACCGGATTCTGCTGCGCCTTTGTCCGGCGGGCGTTATCGCCGCGACTTTAAACCGGCGCTGGTCGCCAATCAGTCGGCGGAAGGTTACCATCCGGGAATGATCCCGCTGGTGGGCCGCATCGCCGCCGGTTCGCCTATCTCCGCCATCCAGCAGGATAACGGGTATGTGCCGGCGCCGACCGAAGCAACCGATGGCGGCGATTACTTCGCCCTCGAGGTTCAGGGCGACTCGATGATCCAGGCCGGCATTCTCGATGGCGACATCGTTATCCTGAAGCGTACCAACACCGCGCAGACAGGTGATATCGTGGTCGCCCTGATCGATAGCGAGGAAGCAACCCTCAAGCGCCTGCGCCGCAAAGGCGCATCGGTTGCGCTCGAAGCGGCTAACCCTTCCTATGAGACACGGATTTTCGGGCCCGACCGGGTCGAAGTGCAGGGGCGGCTGGTGTCACTGGTGCGCAAGTACGATTGAACGCCAGATCGCGGCTCCGGTTTTCTCGGCCGCGTCACGTTTTCCCCGGTTGATCTGCACACGAATGCCATGGGCGCGTTCCACAATGCGTGTGCGCCATTTGCCCGAAGCGCTCGGCCTCGGAGTAAAGCTCAGACCAGCTTATACGGAAGCTTATGCCCAGGTCTGTCGGATGCCTTCGTAAGCGCTCCCGCCGAGGGATCATTGCCAGGGTTATGGTAAGGTCCGGATACAGATTTCGGGCTCCGGCGCCGGCGCAGATCGCAACGCCAAGCACCAGCGGGCGTGCATCTATCCAGGTAGTCGAGACGGCGCCCTAGAGTAAATTAAGTGCGGGCAGCCGTCCCCCTTGCACTCCGGATCATCCTCGTGTTTCTGCACCCCGTCGGCGGCGGTCGCGCCCCCCTAGCCCCGGAGATTATCCTGATCATGCGCGTTGTTACGCGATTTGCCCCTTCTCCCACCGGGATGCTGCACATTGGGGGAGCTCGCACCGCGCTTTTCAACTACCTTTTCGCGAAAAGGTTCAATGGCCAGTTCCTTCTGCGCATTGAGGACACGGACCGCGAGCGTTCGACGCCGGAGGCGACCTCTGCCATTCTTGATGCGATGAGCTGGCTGGGGCTTACGCCGGATCAGCCCGCCGTTATGCAGTCGGCGCAGGCCGACCGGCACGCGGCCGTTGCACATGAGATGGTCGCGCGCGGGACGGCGTTCCGTTGCTATGTCAGTGCCGAGGAATTGCAGGCGCGCCGCGAACTCGGGGAAGAGAAGCGTCTGGCGGCACGTCAGGAGGGCCTCGGCGAGGCCGAGCGCACAGCCTTGCTTGCGCAAGCAGGCGCGCTGCTGGCGCCCTTTCGCTCGCCCTGGAGGGACGCCGGCGAGCCTCCCGCGAAAGATGCACCCTACACAGTGCGCCTCCGGGCGCCTGATGGGGGCGACAAGGTAGTCGAGGACGGCGTTCAGGGAACCGTAAGGGTCAACGCCGCCGAGATTGACGATCTCGTGCTCCTGCGAACGGACAATACACCGACCTACATGCTCGCTGTCGTGGTCGATGATCACGATATGGGCGTCACTCATGTCATTCGCGGCGATGATCACCTGCGAAACACGTTTCGACAGATTCCGATCTACGAGGCGATGGGCTGGGATGTCCCGCACTTCTCGCACTTGCCGATGATCCACGGCAACGATGGCGCGAAATTATCCAAACGCCACGGCGCGCTCTCCACGACCGTCTACCGTGAGCTTGGCTATCTGCCGGAAGGCATGAAAGCTTATCTCCTGCGCCTTGGCTGGAGCCATGGAGACCAGGAGATCTTCACCGAGGACGAGGCGATCCAGCTGTTTGATCTTGGCGGCATCAACAAGGCCCCTGCGCGGCTCGACCTCGAAAAACTGGGGACCGTCAACGCACACTTCATCCGGGACGCAGATGATGACCGCCTGTTCGGCCTTCTTCATCCCTTCCTGAAAGCGGACGGCGATGTGGACGCCGACACGGCAGCACGTATCAGGCGCGCGCTCCCCTTCCTGAAGGACAGGGGATCGACCCTCGTTGAACTCGCGGCTGCACTTCGCTTCCTGCGTGTGCGTCGACCGCTTGAACTCGCAAAGACTGCGAAAAAGTGTCTTTCGCCAGAAGGGCTTGCAAGGCTGGGGGGACTCCTGCCTGAATTGCGTAACCTCTCAACTTGGACAACCGGTAGTATTTCTGAAACGATCACGACATATTGCACTGCAACAGGCCTATCGATGGGGCAGATAGGTCCGCCTTTGCGCGCGGCGTTGACGGGCGGATTGCCCGCACCGGATCTGGCGCCGGTTATGGATTGGCTCGGGCGCGACGAAACGCTGGGCCGGATGGAAGACCAGATTCAGGCGGACGCTGCATAAGGCGCCTCCAAAACAGATAGAACAGGGAAAGAGCTGATGGAAAACAAGGTAAAGAATGCAGGCACGGCCAAGCTTGAGGTCGCCGGCAAAAGTGTTGACCTGCCCGTCTATTCCGGCACGCATGGTCCGAACGTCATCGACATTCGCAAGCTCTACGCTGAAACCGACCATTTCACCCTTGATCCGGGTTTTACCTCGACCGGCAGCTGCGAAAGCCAGATCACCTTCATCGACGGCGACGAAGGCGTACTGCTTCATCGCGGCTATCCGATCGAGCAGCTGGCGGAAAAATCGAATTATCTCGAGCTCTGCTATCTGCTCCTGAACGGCGAGTTGCCGGACAAGGCGCAGTACGATTCCTTCTCGAAGGAGGTTCGTCAGCACACTCTGCTCCACACTCAGCAAGACCGCTTCTTCGACGGCTTCCGGCGTGACAGTCACCCGATGGCAATGCTGACAGGCGCTGTAGGCGGCATGGCCGCCTTCTACCCGGGCGCCATGGGCAACGAAGATCCCGAAGAACGCCGGCGCGATTCCATACGCCTTATCGCAAAGATGCCGACGATTGCGGCCCGCTGCATGAAGTACAATCTTGGCCAGAAGTTCATCGACCCGCTGAACAAGTTTTCCTACTCGGAAAACTTCCTCAACATGTGCTTCTCGGTGTCCGCCGAAGACTATGAGATCAACCCGATCATGGCCCGCGCCATAGACCGCTTCTTCATGCTTCACGCTGACCACGAGCAGAACGCATCGACGTCGACTGTCCGGCTCGTGGCCTCTTCCGGCGCACACCCCTTTGCCGCCATTGCGGCGGGCGTGGCGAGCCTCTGGGGCCCCAGCCATGGCGGCGCCAACGAAGCGGCGCTGCGCCAGCTCCGCGAAATTGGTTCGCTCGACAAGGTTCCGGAATTCGTCAGGATGGCGAAGGACAAGTCCAGCGGCATTCGCCTGATGGGCTTTGGTCACCGCGTCTACAAGAACTATGACCCGCGCGCGAAGGTCATGCAGAAGACCTGCCACGAAGTACTGGACGCGCTCGACCTGCGTGATCACCCGCTGCTCAAGGTTGCGATGGAACTGGAACGCATCGCGCTTCAGGACGAGTACTTCGTCGACAAGAAGCTCTATCCGAACGTCGACTTCTATTCGGGCATCATCCTCGAGGCGATGGGTTTCCCGACCAAGATGTTCACGGTTCTGTTCGCTGTGGCGCGCACGGTTGGCTGGGTTTCGCAGCTGAATGAGATGCTGGAAGACCCGACACAGAAGATCGGGCGCCCTCGGCAGATCTACACGGGTGCACCCAAGCGCGACTATACGCCAATAACGTGACGCTGAGACTGGCTCAGATCTAGCAGGATGGCA
>NZ_JBBEBT010000282.1:0-14668 GCF_040882205.1 Hyphomonas sp. | reverse complement strand
GGAACCAGGCTGGAAGGAGCGAGGCCGATGCGGGCATCGAAGTTCACGGACGCGCAGAAGGCGTTCATTATCAAGCAGGGTGAAGCCGGGATTCCGGTGGCGGAGATCTGCCGGAAGGCGGGGATCAGTCAGGCGACGTTCTTCAACTGGAAGAAGCGCTATGGCGGGATGATGCCGTCAGAGATGCGGCGGCTCAAGGAGCTCGAAGACGAGAACACAAGGCTGAAGCGGATCGTCGCTGACTTGTCGCTCGACAAGGAGATGCTGCAGGACGTTCTCAAACGAAAGACGTAAGGCCTGGTCGCAAGCGGGAGCTTGTCAAAGAGGCGGTTCGGGAATGGGGCATGTCGATCCGGAGGGCTTGCAGCAACCTGCTGCTCGACACGTCCACCTTCCACTACCACTCTCGGCGACCCGATCAGGCCGCGTTGAAAGAGCGCATCAAGGAGATCTGCGAGACACGCGTGCGGTACGGCTACCGGCGCATCTATGTCGTCCTGAGACGGGAGGGGTGGTTCGTGAACCAGAAGAAAGTGAGGCGGCTTTACAATGAGTTGGGCCTGCAATTGCGCAACAAGCACCCGAAACGGAAGGTGCGCGCCAAGCTGATCCGGGACCGCAAGGACGCGGTCTCGCCATTGGAAGTGTGGGCGATGGACTTCGTGCACGATCAGTTGGCGACGGGGCGAAAGTTCCGGATACTGACGGTCGTCGATACCTGGACGAAGTATGTTCCGGCAATCGATGCGCGCTACAGCTATCGCGGTGAGGACGTGGTGCAGACGATGGACCGGATCTGCAGTCAGACTGGATATCCGAAGTTGATCCGGGTCGATCAGGGATCCGAGTTCATATCCCGGGATCTCGATCTCTGGGCCTACGCGAACGGCGTTACGCTGGACTTCTCACGCCCCGGCAAGCCGACCGATAACGCGTTCATCGAGGCGTTCAATGGCCGGCTGCGAGCCGAATGCTTGTCCGCGAACTGGTTCATGAGCCTGCCAGATGCCCGCGAAAAGCTGGAGTGTTGGCGTAGAGGCTACAAAGAGGTAAGACCGCACAGCGCGATCGGGAACAAACCCCCGGCAGCGCTGATCAATCACGCTGGCGTCACCAGTCCGCCAGTGTGAAAAGGCCGGAAAACTCTAGTTCGGAATGGTCCAGACTTGGGTCTCAGAGCAAGAAAGGGCCAGACTCTCGAAATGAATGAGGGAGCCACAGGGCTCAGGTCACAACCGCAACTGCAGTAGCGGCGGGCAGGCCGTACAATGTGTTGCAGCACTCTAGAAAAGCCGGAGCAACCGAACTGAAGTGGCTCCAGCAGGCGTGGAGGTTGGCTCGGCAACAGGCCCAAAGCGCGAGCGGATGCGCGCGCAAGCAGGGGTCCGCCTGCTTAGAGGCCGTCGACTGGCAACCCCTCGAACAATTCCGCAGCAGATATCTCCAAGTTGGTATCTTTGTAGTGCTTTTGACCGTCTCCGCGCTCTGAACAGCAAACTCTTGAATACTTTTTTATGTTATTTTTCAAGATCTTAAGTGGTGCCGGCAACAGGACTCGAACCCGTGACCCTCTGATTACAAATCAGATGCTCTACCAGCTGAGCTATGCCGGCACGGGGTTGCGGATACCGGAATCGCCCCCCCTGTGCAAGCGCGGGAGGCGGTTTGGCTTGCCAGCCCGCACCATTGCCCCCAACACTTGGGCCTGCACCTTCCCGGGGAGGCCCGACATGGCAGACCGCGCCCTGATGCCTGACCTGCTGCGGGCATTCTCCCTGTTCGGGATTGCAGTGGTCAACGTGATCGCCTTTGCCCAGCCGTTCACCACGGGATTCCATGACGGCGGCCTCGATACGCTAGCCGACCAGTTTGCCTATGCCGCAGTCTGCCTCCTCTTCTTGATGAAGTCCTATCCCCTCTTCTCGATGATGTTTGGCGCCGGGCTAGCCTACCAGCTCTTGGCGGCCGAGCGCGCGGGGAAGGCATTCGCGCCGCGCTATTTCCGCAGGATGGGTGCATTGATCGGGCTCGGGATCGTGCACTTTGTTTTCTTCTGGTTCGGCGACATCCTGCTGACCTATGGCTTGCTGGGTTGCCTGCTGTTCGTGCTGCGTCTTGCGTCCGTGAAGGTCCTGGTCCGGACGGGCGTGGCCCTTGTCGCGGCCAATACGCTGATCCTACTGGCCTTCGCCGGCCTGGTTTGGACCGGCGAAACCTATGCGCCGGAGGCGATGGGCGAGGCAGGCTATGACCGCATGGAAGCCGACGCCCGCAGGGCCTTCGGCGAGGGCAATTTCTGGCAGGCCGCGCTTTACCGCCTGAACCTGCTGCCCCTCGTCCTGCCCAGCGTCATCATCCAGCAGGGCGTTTCGGTTTTCGGCTTTTTCTGTTTTGGACTGGCGGCGGTAAAGGCCGGGGTCATCGAACAGCCGGCGGCGCCGATCTGGCGTCTCTCGCGCCGCGTATTCCTGCCGGCTGGCATCGCCGGCAGCGCCGCCGGAACCTGGATCCTGCTGCAGGCCGGATCATCCGTAGACCCGACCTACATCTTCGGCACCGCGGTAATCATGGGTTTTGCTGCATTTTCGGCACTTGGCTATTGCGGGCTGATCGCTGCGATTTCAGCCAGACCGGCAGGTCCCGTACGACGCTTCTTCGCACGGGCGGGCTCGGCCTCACTGACGGCCTATCTCGTCCAATCCGTCCTCTTCTCGCTGATCTTCACGGCCTACGGACTGGGCCATTTTGGGCGTATGGGCGCGGCGGAGGCAATTCTGGTCGCTGCGGCGGTGGCATTGGCATCGCTCGTGTTCACCGGGGGGTGGAGAAATTTCGCGGCGCGCGGCCCCATGGAAGTGCTGCTTCGCCGGGTTACCTACTGGGGCGGCTCCTGACGCAGGTATAACAGCCTGTTTTAAATGCATAAACTGTGCGCAAGGAAACCAACGCGCGGCCCCGGGATTGAATGATCATGCGTCGTCGATCAGGGAGACGGAAATGAAGGCCTTCAACCATAAACATGCCGCTGCCGGGTGTCTTGCGCTGGCCGTCTCCTTGCCTGTCATGGCTGATACGCGCCCAACGCCGCCGCCCGAAGCGGCACGCGCCGTCGCCGGCACGCCCTGCACTGACATGCAGGTTTCGGTCTACTGCGCTGCGTATGAAACAGACCTCTCCCCGCAATCAGAGACGCTGATCAAAGAAGCCGGCAAGCAACTCAGGGCTTGCCATGTCACGGATATTTCCATCGATGATCTGCCCAAGGAAGCCCGAACAGATAAGGACGCCGGCGTATTGTCCGACGCGCGGGCTGAAACGGTGATATCGGCGCTGCTTCAGAACGGCATTGAACCGGTCAATTACAGGGCGGATTACAGCCGCCTCGAGGCGAGCGCAGCAGGCGCTGCGCCGATGGGGGAGCCGATGGCCCGCCGCGCGGACGTGGCGTTCAAGGTTTAGCCCGGCTAAGGCGTCTGACGCCGCAACGCGCTCTTTGACCGGTTCCGCCCCCGACCGGCCCCGGACTGACCCCGGACGGGCCCCGGACGGGCCCCGGACTGGCCCCGGACTGGCCCCGGACTGGCCCCGGACTGACCTGGCCGTCCAGGGCTTTTCTGCTGGCATCCCGGATCAGCGCCGGGATGCGAAGAGTTTCTTTTCCGGCGCGCCGCGTTAAAAGGGCGCCTTCCCCGGCCACTGGCTGGAATCGGCCCCAAAGCCTCAAGTTGAAAGACACCGCGGCCCATGACGCAAATCCGGCGTATCCTGATCACGTCTGCCCTGCCCTACATCAACGGGGTCAAGCATCTCGGCAACCTCGCCGGATCGATGCTGCCGGCTGATGTATATGCCCGGGTGATGCGCCTGAAGGGGCATGATGTGACGTATATCTGCGCCACCGACGAGCATGGCACGCCGGCCGAACTCGCCGCGCAGGCAGCTGGCCAGACGGTGCAGCAATATTGCAACGAGCAGTACGAGATCCAGCGTAAGGCCGGCGAGGGCTTCCTCCTGTCCTATGACTGGTTCGGACGCACCTCGCGGCCAGCGAACCACAAGCTCACCCAGCACTTTGCGCAAGAGCTTGAAAAGAATGGCCTCATCGAGCCGCAAACCTCGAAACAGGTCTATGCCGTCGATGATGACCGCTTCCTGCCAGATCGGTACGTGGAGGGCACCTGTCCGCATTGCGGTTACGAAAAGGCGCGCGGCGACCAGTGCGACAACTGCGGACGCCTGCTGGATCCGGTCGATTTGATCAATCCCTACTCCGCTGTCACCGGCAGCCGGAACATCGAAGTGCGCGATACGGAGCATCTTTATCTCCAGCAAACTGGCATGCAGGATACGATCCGCGCCTGGGTCAATGACAAGGGTAAGTCCTGGCCGTCGCTGGCTGTCTCGATTGCCAATAAATGGCTGGATGAAGGGTTGATCGCACGCTCGATCACGCGCGATCTCAGCTGGGGCGTGAAAGTAACCTCCGCCGATGGAACACCGCGCCCGGGTTTCGAGAGCAAAGTGTTCTACGTCTGGTTCGATGCGCCGATTGGTTACATTTCGGCGACGCAGGAATGGGCCGAGGCAACCGGCAATGACTGGGAGAAGCTCTGGAAACGCGACAAGGGCGCTGACCAGACCGAGTATGTCCAGTTCATGGGCAAGGACAACGTCGCCTTCCATACGGTGAGCTTTCCGGTCACCCTGCTTGGCTCAGGAGAGCCTTGGAAGACGGTCGACAAGCTGAAGGCGTTCAACTGGGTAACCTGGTATGGCGGAAAGTTCTCGACCAGCCAGAAGCGCGGCGTTTTCATGGATACGGCGCTGAGCCTTCTGCCGGCGGATTACTGGCGCTGGTATCTTATCGCCAATGCGCCGGAAGGGTCGGATGCCGCTTTCACCTGGGAGGGCTTCCAGGCCGCTGTGAACTCGGATCTTGCCAACGTGCTCGGCAACTTCGTCAACAGGATCACCAAGTACTGCGCTTCGAAGTTTGACGGCAAAGTACCCGAAGCTGGAACGCCCGGTGAAGCGGAAGCCTGGATGGCCAACGAACTTTCGACACGCCTGAAAGCCATCGACGAGTATTACGAGGCGATGGAATTTCGCAAGGCAGCGGCCGAGACACGTGCGCTCTGGGCGGCCGGCAACGAATATCTCACGAAGGCCGAGCCCTGGGTGAAGTACAAGTCTGACGTGGACGGCGCTGCCGTCGGTGTCCGGGCGGGCATAAACCTCGCCGCCGTCTTTGCCATCATCGCGCAGCCGATCATTCCGGATGCGTCGAAGAAGGTGCTCGATGCGCTCGGCATTCCCGGCGCCAACCGCCGCTGGCCGAACTGGGATGATGCCGCGCTGATGGATACCATCCCGCGCGGCGCGCCGATTACGCCGCCGGATGTCCTGTTCCAGAAAATTGAAGATACGCAGGTCTCCGAATGGACCGAGCGTTTCGGCGGCGGCAAGGAATAGGCGCATGACCATGGTGCGGAGCGCAGGTTGCAGGTGTGGTCGCATCCGGTTTCGCGCCGCCAGCCTTCGCGGTAACCCGCATGTCTGCCATTGCCGTATGTGCCAGAAGGCAACGGGCAATTTCTTCGGCGCTCTGGTGGGTGCGGCGTACACGGATTTCCAGTGAACGCGGGCCGAGCCTGCGGAGTTTCACAGTTGCGCGAAGGCACGGCGCGGTTTCTGCGGGGATTGCGGCACGCCGCTCTATTACCGGCACGGGGACAACCAGCACATTTCCATGAGCATCGGCGCGTTCGATGAGCCAACCGGCATTCCGCTGAACTTTCAGCTCGGCATGGAAGGCCGCTTGCCGCAGGTGGGCCAACTGAACGGCCTGAAGCATTAGGGCTCGACCGAAGACGCGATGGAAGACGAGGCTGCCCGAACCCGCAGCAGCAGCAACCCGCACTCGGATCACGATACGGACAGCTGAACGGCGAAAGCCTGAACGCGGCGGAAAAAGACGGTCAGATTGTTGGCGGGCATCTGCGTTACGGCGAAAAGCTCAAGACCCGAGGCGCACGCCAAAGGCAGAATGTCCATGTCGAGATCGCGCACGCCCCAATCGGGGTTGCGGGATTTCAGGTTCTCGTCAAAGGCCGCATTTGAAGGCGCTATGGCGCCGGAACGCGCGAAGGGTCCGTACAGGATCAGGTAGCCGCCCGGCTGCAATAGTCGCCCTGCTCCGCGCAGCAAGCCTGTTGCCGCCGGCCACGGCGCTATGTGGATCATGTTGGCGGAAAAGATCACGTCCCAGGGCGGCGCAGTTTCTGCACTGCCCCAGTCATCCGTGGACGCATCGATCCGCAGGGGACCGTTCAACCGGCCGGTCTCGTCCGCGCCTTGCCATGCCCGCTGGCTGGCAAGGCTGTCAGGGTCGATGTCGGAGTAGGTCCAGCTGAGGCCGGGAAGGCCTGCAGTGAGGAAGGCGCCATGCTCGCCGGTGCCGGAGGCGACCTCCAGCAGATGTACGGTCCCATCAAGCACCTGCGCCAGAGCATCACGGACAGGCTCCCGGTTGCGGGCAGCGGAGGGCGAGAAGCGGCGACCGTCTTGCGCGCATCCACGATCTTCCAGCGCGGCCGGTGGTTTATCAACCATGTGCCTGCTGTTCGAACGGGAACATCTCTGTGGTGACGCTCGCCTGCCCCGGCGGGCTGTAGCGCGGACCGGCGGCGCGCTCCGGCGCAAAGTGCGCGTCCAGGCGGGCAACCTGCGCGGCGGTCAGCGAAACATCTGGTGCCGCATGGTTTTCTTCGAGATGTGCCATGCGCGCGGTGCCGGGGATCGGGATGACATGCTCACCCTTGGCCAGCGTCCAGGCGTGCGCAAGTTGAGCGAGCGAGCAATTCGCTTCTTCGGCCACGGCTTTCGCCTCAACGAGCAGGGTGAGATTTGCCGGATAGTATTCTGGCCGGAAGCGCGGAAACATGCTGAGGCGCATGTCACTGGCATGAAAGTTCGCGGGGTCTGCCGGCGGATCGGCGAGGAAGCCTCGCCCGACCGGCGAAAAGGCCACGAGCACCGTGCCCAGTTCGCGGCAGGCATCCAGCACAGCAATTTCGGGATTGCGGACCCAGAGCGAATATTCGGACTGCAGGGCGGCAACCGGGTGCACCGCATGCGCCCGGCGGAGCTGCTCCTCGCCCATTTCGGAAAGGCCGATAAAGCGGATCTTCCCTTCGCGGACCAGATCGGCGAGCGCGCCGGCAGACTCTTCGACAGGCACCTTCGGGTCCGGCCGGTGCAGGTAGTAAAGATCGATCACATCCGTGCGCAGCCGTTTCAGGCTCGCCTCGCAGGCGGCCTTGATGGCCTCGGGGCGACCATCAATCACACGCTGGCCATCGCGGAAACCGAGCACGCATTTGCTGGCGAGGAAGTATTCCTGCCGCCGGTGACCCAGCGCCTCGCCTATCAGCGCTTCACTTCGGCCAAGTCCATAGATCGTCGCCGTGTCGAGAAACTCGCACCCGAGATCCAGCGCGCGCACGAGCAGGGCTTGCGCCTCGGCCTCGTCCAGCGGGGGGCCGTAGGCATGGGTGATGTTCATGCATCCAAGACCGACGGGGTGGACGTCCCGATCGCCGATGCGACGTTTACTGCACGTCATGGTCAGGCTCTTGGCGCGAAGCGTTGGCGCAGTTGCGATTTCACGATCTTGCCGTTGGCATTGCGCGGCAGCGGCTCGTTGAGGAACTGAATCTCGACTGGGACCTTGAAGGCGGCAAGCTGGCCGGCGACATGCGCGCGCAGTTCAGCCTGCGTTGCTGACTTGCCGGGCTTAAGCTGCACGATGGCACCGACTTCCTCGCCGAGAATCTTGTGCTGGATACCGACAACCGCCGCATCCATTACGGCGGGGTGGTCATAGAGGGCGTTTTCCACCTCAATGCAGTAGATGTTCTCTCCGCCCCGGATCAGCATGTCCTTGGCGCGGTCAACGAGGTATAGGAAGCCTTCCTCATCAATGCGCGCGAGGTCGCCGGTCACGACCCAGCCTTGCCGGTAGGTTTCAGCGGTTGCGTCCGGACGATTCCAGTAGAGGCGGCAGTTCGACGGGCTCTTGCACCAGAGTTCGCCCACCGTGCCCTGTGGCACTTGCCTGCCCTCGGGATCGCAGATCCTGAGTTCCACCGCGCCCGGAGGCGCGCCGGCGCTCGACGGCCGGTTCACGTAGTCCTCGCCGATATTCAGCGTCGCAGTCGCGCAGGTTTCGGTCATGCCCCAGCCGTTTCCGGGGGCCGCGTCGGGGAAGCGTTTTTTGATCGTGGACACAAGTTCCGGAGCAGACGGCGCCCCGCCATAGGAGATGACCTGGATCGAGGAGAGGTCGTATTTATCCCGGTCCGGATGTTCCAGAAGTTGCCAGGCGATGGCGGGCACGCCGCCGATGGAGCTGATCTTCTCCGCCTCGATAATCGGCAAGGCTTCACCCGCGTCCCATTTGTACATGGAGACGATCTTGTCACCGCGCAGCGCTGACGGAATGAGGATCGCGAATGATCCCGTCGCATGGAAGAACGGAACCGATAGAAGTGTTGCGCGCATCGCCTCCGGCTCCGGCGCCGGAACGGGCTCGCCCTTGCGAAGGAACATGCGCGCCGAACAGGTCATCGAATTGAACATGTTGGAGACGACCGCGCGGTGTGTTGCAAGCGCGCCCTTTGGTTTCCCAGTCGTACCGGATGTGTACATGATTGTTGCATCGTCATCCGTATCCAGATCAACGCCTACCGGACCGGCATCCGGTAAATTGGCCCAGGTGTTGGGATCACCCACGATGGCGCTCAGCGAATGCACGCGCGGGTCTGCAATCTCGTCTGCGAAATCGCGGGCGATCAGGATGTGCTTCAGATCCGGCAGGCGCTCAAGGTGTTTGCGTATGCGCTCATAAATCTGACCATCCACGACGGCGATCTTCACACCCACGAAGGACAGGCCGTATTCCAGTTCCTCGGCGGTCCACCAGGAATTCATCGGCGTCGTGACTGCACCGGTGCTCAGTGCGGCGTAAAAGCCTAGCGGCCATTCCGGATAGTTGCGCATGATGATGCCAACGCGGTCGCCTTTCTCCACGCCGAACTTGTCCTTCAGCGCCCTTGCGAGCGTCCGGGCCGCCAGTTGCAGGGCCCGGAAGGTGACGCGTTCATTCTGATAGACGAGATAGGTCCGGTCCGCGAATTGCTCGGCTGCCGCGTCGAGGATCGACGGGATGGTTGGCGGCGCGTTCTTGTACACCTTCATCGGCACACCGCCAATGACGGCGTCCTCAAGCTCGACCGGCGAACCTGGCCCGGCGAGCGCAGCGTTCGCAGCCTCGATCGACATTGCCGGCCAGTCCGGTGCCATGCCTTCAGCCATCACTCGTATCCTCCAAAAGTTTCTCCCGACCAGCAAACCATGTTCCGCGGGGCCTTTGAAGGGGCCGGAGCCTGAAAATCCCAGTCCGCAAGGTTCAGGCGGTGCGGGCGGCGATCACCTTTTCTAGACCCTCCTGCGGATCAAATCGGCGCGGACGGGCATTGACCAGCCACGACAGCATCAGCGGCAGGCTGAACAGGATCACAACGGATTTGATGAGGCCCGAGGCAGAAACGTTCCCGGGCACAATCGGCAAGTGGGTAACGACGAGCACCAGCAACGTGAAGGCGCCAAGGTTGAAGGCGACGAGCAGCCAATAGATCGCAGGTTGTTCGCCTGCCACGAACTCCGCGTCAGGCCTGGCCCGCGCCGCCCCTGCAACCACGGCCCTCACAAGGTTGAAAAAGCCTTCGAACCTGTCTTCCAGAGCGCCGATACCGCCGGCGTGAAGGTTTGTGATGACAAGACGCGATTTCGTACCGGTCAGCTCCATCAGGAACCGCGTTGTGTGAAACCGGCCGGGCGTAAAGCACAGCCGGAGCCGTCTGACCGCCCCGTATGCAACCGTGGTGCGCAAGGTGCCATCCGGCGCAATCTGTTCGAGGCGGTCCGCATGGGCGCGCCAAACGGCCTCGCCCTTATCCGCGAGTTAGGCTCTCCGGCGGTATTCGACGACCTGCATTCAGCGTCTCCCCTGAGGCGACGCACACTATTATTTGCCGAAATCGCAAAAGCGCAGGTTGCGCATCGTGCCGTCGCGGTCGGTCACCGCATAGGCCCGGCCGGTCAGGTTCAGGTCTTCGCAGAGGTAGCCGATCTGGTACATCGCGAGGAGTTCCTCGTTGTCTGGCAGGATGTCGTTAGACACCATCAAGTCGATGGCCTCCTCGTGGCGGCCGAGATTAAACAGGGCAAGGAACTTGTCGGACTGGGTTGAATTGACCGAACCCAGTTTCACCATCAGCGCTGCAACGGCGGATTGGGTGCCCGGTAGTGCGCCAGCGGATTGCTTGGCGGCCGGTGTGGCGGCGTAGTCCGTCAGGACTTCGTTGAAGTAATCGACTGCGCCTTCCGCATCATAGCCTGAGGGCGAACCGCTGAGCTGGCCAAGGCGGTAAAGCGCTTCGCCCAGCTGCTCCGGCGAGAGGCTGGTGTCACCGGCGAGCTGCATCAAACGCTGGATTGCTGTGGGTGTGTTGCCGGCGGCGACCAGTTCATCCGCGGTCTGGATGGCCAGATTGAACGGGGATACGACCGAGGTTGCGGCGGTGCCGGTTGTTGAGGTCGACGGGGCATCGCTCGACGAAGCACAGGCGCCGAGGACGAGAGCGCTAGCTACTGCAAACAGGAGGGGGCGAAGCATCGGTGTTCTCCGGTGAAAATCAGTGAATTGCGCTGGAAATGGGATGCGCAGTGCCTTGCTTAGCGCGCCAAGCCTGGTGGCGACAGGGCCGAACTGAGGTCAATTTGTGGCGCGGGGGCTTTAGGCGCGGACAGCGCGTTCGATTGCCGAAATGTCACCCCGGCCGAGCGCCTCGATGGCGCGCGCAGCGATGTGGCGGGCATTGAGACCGGCCGTTTCGTACATCGCAAACGGCGAATCCTGATCCTGGAAGATGTCCGGCAGGGTCATGATGCGGATCTTGACGCCGGTATCGAGGGCCCCCGCGTTCGCGAGGTGTTCAAGCACGAAGCTCCCGAAGCCGCCTTTGGCGCCTTCCTCGATTGTAATCAGAACTTCATGGTTCCTGGCGAGCCGCCCGACCAGGTCTGCGTCCAGCGGGCGGGCGAAACGTGCATCTGCCACGGTTGTGCTGAGGCCCTGCGCCGACAGCATCTCTGCCGCCTTGAGGCATTCCTGCAGGCGTGTGCCATAGGAGAGGATCGCCACGGTCGTCCCTTCACGGACGATCCGGCCTTTACCGATTTCGAGCGCTTTCAGATCAGACGGAATCTCGATGCCGATGCCTTCGCCGCGGGGATAGCGGATCGAACTCGGACCATCGTCGATATCGAGCGCGGTCTTCACCATCCGGGCGAGGTCAGCCTCGTCGCCGGGCGCCATGCAGACGAAGCCGGGTAGCGCGCCGAGATAGCCGATGTCGAAACTGCCGGCATGGGTTGCGCCGTCCGCGCCGACGAGACCAGCGCGGTCCAGCGCAAAGCGGACCGGCAGCTTCTGAATGGCGACGTCATGCACGACCTGATCATAGCCGCGCTGCAGGAAGGTAGAGTAGATGGCGCAGAACGGTTTCATGCCGTCCGCTGCGAGGCCGGCAGCGAACGTAACGGCGTGCTGCTCAGCAATGCCGACATCGAAATGCCGAACCGGGTACTTCGCGCCGAAAATGTCCGTCGAGGTACCGGACGGCATGGCGGCGGTGATCGCGCATATCCTGTCATCCGTCTCACCGAGCTTGGCGAGCGTCTGACCGAAGACTTTCTGATAGCTCGGCGGACCGGCCGCGCCCTTGGCCTGCTCGCCAGTGACGACGGAGAACTTAGACACGCCGTGATATTTGTCGGCCGAGTTTTCAGCGGGCGCGTAGCCCTTCCCTTTCTGCGTGACCACGTGCAGCAGAATGGGTCCATCCTGCATCGCCTTGATATTCTCCAGGATCGGCAGGAGCGTATCGAGGTCGTGGCCATCGACCGGGCCGATATAATAAAAGCCCAACTCCTCGAACATGGTGCCGCCCATGGCGAAGCCGCGCAGGTACTCCTCGGCGCGGCGCGCCGGCGACTCGAGGCCCATGGGCGCAACCATTTTTTTCGCGAACCGGCGCAGGCCGCGGTAAGGCCGCGATGAAACTAGGCGCGAAAAATAGTGGCTCATTGCGCCGACCGGCGGCGCGATCGACATGTCGTTGTCGTTGAGAATGACGATCAGACGCGTCTTGTCGGCGCCCGCATTGTTCATGGCCTCGTAGGCCATACCGGCCGACATCGAGCCGTCACCGATGACACAGATGACGTGGTTGCTGCCATCCTGGAGATCGCGTGCCTTGGCAAAGCCGAGGCCGGCAGAAATCGAAGTGGCCGCGTGGGCAGCACCAAAGGGATCGTATTCGCTCTCGGAGCGCTTTGTGAACCCGGAGAGGCCTGCGCCCTGCCGAAGGGTGCGCATGCGGTCGCGGCGCCCGGTCAGGATCTTGTGGGGATAGCACTGGTGGCCGACGTCCCAGACAAGCTTGTCGTCCGGGGCACTGAACACGGAATGGATGGCAACTGTCAGCTCCACGACGCCGAGGCCCGAACCGAGATGTCCACCGGTCACGGCGACCACGTCGATCACTTCCTCACGGACTTCCTCGGCGATCTGCTTGATTTCCGCGCGCGAGCGGCCTTTCAGGTCAGCCGGCGAATGGATCGAATCGAGCAGGCGATTGGGGCGTAGTTCTGTCATCTCTCGTTGTCTTTTCTGGATGTCAGCGCAGGCGTTTCAACGGGGCCTGTTCAATACATAATCCACGGAATGCAGCAGGATAGCGGCCTTGTCACGGAAAATCCCCAGATGTTCCTTGGCCTGGGCTGCCAGTAACCTTACCCGCTGGCGGGCACCGTCGACGCCCAGAAGCGTAACGAAATTGGCCTTTCCTGCAGCACAATCGGTCCTCAGGGGCTTTCCGGCGACCGCTTCGTCCCCTTCTGCATCGAGGATGTCGTCAGCTATCTGGTAGGCAAGGCCCAGATCGTTGGCAAATCCGGCCAGGGCGTTACGCTCAGCTTCCCTTGCATGGCCAATGATGGCGGCAGCTTCCACAGCATAGGATATCAACGCGCCGGTCTTCAGGCGCTGCATCCGGGTGATCGTGTTGAGGTCGCGCGGGCTCTCCTGCTCCAGCATGTCGATCATCTGGCCGCCGACCATTCCGCGCGCGCCGGAGGCATCGGCGAGACGCTCGATCAGCATCACGCGCACACCCGGATCGTCATGCGTTTCGCTCGACGCGAGAATTTTGAACGCAAGGGTCAGCAAGGCGTCGCCCGCGAGGACCGCCGTCGCCTCGTCAAAGGCCTTGTGGACTGTCGGCTGGCCGCGCCGGAAGTCGTCATCATCCATACAAGGCAGGTCGTCGTGCACGAGCGAGTAGCAATGCACGCACTCAAGCGCCGCTGCGGTGCGCAGCAGGCTCTTTTGCGAAGCGCCGAACATGGCGCCTGCTTCCAGTACGAAAAAGGGCCGCATCCGCTTGCCGTTGGCCAATGCCGCATGCCGCATGGCGCGCATCAGGTTGGCTTCAGGACCACTGGCAGGCGGGATCAGCTGATCCAGCGCAACCGTCACCCAGTCTGCAACTTCGGTCAGCCTCTGCTCAAAATCAGCTATTTCCCCCATTGCCAGCCGGTCTCTCAGTCAAACGCTGCGGGTTCGGTGGCCGGACCGTTCGTGCCCTGCACGATCTGCTCGACCTTCAGTTCGGCGGATTTCAGGCGGGCATCGCAATGCGCCTTAAGGGCAGCGCCGCGCTCATAGATCGCAATCGATTTTTCAAGCTCGACATCGCCCGTTTCAAGCTGACGCACGATCACTTCGAGCTCGGTGAGCGCTTCCTCGAAGCTCATTTTGTCGACGGGTTTGGTTTTTGTTTCAGCCATCTTTGACAGCCTCCTGAGCCGGTTGCATCTGGTTCTAGAGCCCTGCTGGCGGAGCGACAACCAAAATAGGGCCCGGCGGACCGATTATCCCCCGCGATATTCATATGCGCGGCAGCTCCAGTAACGGTCGCCGCCATCCTCGACACAGACCCAGCCGAGGCGCCTCAGCTCCGGCCGGAGCATCCGGTTGAACCAGCCATGGCCGGCGAGGTAGACTTTTCCCTGAGCCGCAGCCCCGTGCAGGCGCAACGCAGCAATCCGGGCGCGAATGCGCGCTTCCTTCGAGGACTCATCGCCGAGGTGGTGCCCGCTCAGCCAGGCTGTCCGGGCCAGCACGTTCCACGTTTTCGGCAGGGCCTTGAACCGCTTCAGCTTCGGCGGCGGCAGCGCCGCTTCATTGAACACGGGGTCATGGTCTGCGGCCTTTTGCGGCAACGCGATGGCGGCGGTCTGCTGCGCCCGAAGCCGCGAGGAGGCAAAGACCACGTCCGCATTCTTTACGAGGCTCATCAGAGCTTGCGGCGCGGCCTGTCCGTCGGCCAGGGGCCCAGCCTCGTAGCTCGCCCACCAGTCCACATACTCGGTCCATACGAGCTTCGGGCCAAGATCGCGGTTCAGCGCAGGGCGCCCGTGACGTGAAATGATGATTGGCCCCCGTGGCGACACAGCCGATGTCGTTTCTGGCATCGTCCTT
>NZ_JBBEBT010000281.1:0-2294 GCF_040882205.1 Hyphomonas sp. | reverse complement strand
TGCCTGAAGCACGGTCCACGTAGTTTAACGGATTGCCCGCTGCCCGCGCGCGCGCCGGAATGGCATTGCGGTGGTCGGTGCGAGGTCGAATTCCAGCGCGCTGCGCAGGCCATATTCGTCGCGATCGCCGCCGGCCGCAGACGGGCCGCAGACATTCTCCAGGGCAGCGTCCTGCTTCAGGTAACGGGCTGCAATCCGGGCCCTTACCCGGTCCGGAAACTGTCTGGTCGCCGCCCCCTGAACGTCCAGGCGGTTGAACCGTCCATACGCCGCGGATGCATAGGCTTCGGGCGCTGCCGAGGGGCGCGCCGTGATGAAATTTATCGAGCCGCTGGAGGCGCTGCGCCCGTGAACCCTGCCTTATGGACCCTTGAGAACTTCGACGCGGTCAAGGTCGCAGGCGAGCAGGCTGGCCTGCACGTTGGCGGCGAGGAAGACACCATCGACACTGACGGCGGCGCCGCTTGGGGTCAGCGCCTGATGGTCCACCGCGCCGACGCCGCGGATCTGGAACGTGGTCTGCGAGCCGTTGGATATCGCTTGCTGCACACCGGGAAGATGCAAGACAACATCTTCTGCCCCGTCAGCGCTGCGCAAGGCTTCACCCGCCACGGCAGTCACGCTTTGCGGCAAGGTGCCCGCAGGTTCGGACTGACGGGAAGCGGTGACGACGATCACATCGAGCCGGTCGCTGCCCTGCGCATCTGCCGCGCCGCCGGCCCCGAGAGCGGCAACGGCGCCCATTCCGAAAATTGCGGGGCCCGGATGCATCGACCATTCCCTCTGCAGCGGGCGGCTGACTGCGCGAAAGGGGCGGCAAAGGCAATCTCCCTGCTGGGGAAGCCCGCAGACGCACGCTCCCGGGACACCTCGACTATGCTGGCGTGTCCGACTAGGGTTCTCCTTCGTGGGACGGAGCGAGAGCTGCAAAACACATGACGGGCCAAGCGAAGACTTATCGCGCCTTCATAAGCTATTCCCAGCAGGACAAAGTCTGGGGAAAGCGCCTGCACGGCTGGCTGGAAAGCTACCGGATACCGGCGGGCACAACGAGCGCACTGCCTGCCGGCGAGCGCCTCGGCCGTTTTTTCCGCGACGACGAGGAAATGGCCGCAGCCTCGGATATCGCGCAGATTGTTGAACGATCCATCGACGATTCCGAAAGCATGATCGTCCTTTGCTCTCCGCGCTCGGCGCAGTCCGAATGGGTGGCGGCAGAGATCGAACAGTTCCGGCGCGGGGGAGCGCCCCGCCGCGTCTTCGCCTTCATCATCGACGGTATCCCGAACTCCGGCGATCCGGATACGGAATGTTTTCCGGCAGCCTTCCGGCGGGCGCACCATCCTGGCGACCCCCGGGCGTTGCCGATCGAGCCTCTTGGCCTGGATGTCAGGAAGGATGGACGAGACCGCGCCGTTGCACGGCTTGCCGCCGGGTTGCTGGGTGTCGACTTTGACGACTTGTGGCAACGCGACCGGCGCCGCCAGGAGCTGGCCCAGCGCAAGCTGCTTGTCGGCCTGGCGGCGCTCAGCTCGGTCTTTGCCCTGCTCGCAGCAACTGCCATTGTCCTGGGGTTTCAGGCACGCCAGAACGCAAGGAGCGCACACGACAATCTTGCCGCTTTCTTCGCCGAACGCGCCTGGCAGAGGCTCGGGAGCCAGGATGTCCAGGCCGCCGCGCGCTACGCCCTGTCCGGCATGGACCTCTCGGAGCGAAACGCAAACAGCTACCATGCTGTTCTAAGCGCCGTAATGTTCGAGGCCGGCGAAAGCCTGCCGCCGCTGCTTCATGGCGGAGATGTCTTCAGCGCCCGGTTTTCCCCGGATGGCAAGCGCGTTGTGACCACCAGCGAGGATGGCACCGCAAAGGTCTGGGATGCGACGACCGGCGCTCTGATCGCACTTCTGATCGGCCATCAGGGCCGTGTCAGTGCAGCTGATTTTTCGGGCGACGGCGCCTCGCTGGTCACAGCGAGCCATGACGCCACAGCGATCGTCTGGGACATGACCACTTTTGTTGCACGCGTTCAGCTGAAGGGTCATCAGCAGCCGCTTCAGACGGCGCGCTTTTCGGATGACGGGAACAAGGTGCTCACCAGCAGCCGCGACGGGACTGCCCGGCTCTGGGACGCCGTATCCGGCGACGTTCGCCAGCAATTCGGAGAACCAGGCGAACCGGCATGGGCCGCGGAATTTTCGCCTGACCAGGCCCACGTTCTGACCTCACATGAAGATGGAAACGCCCGGATCTGGGACATTGGAACCGGACGATTGGTCCGCACACTGAGCGGCCAT
>NZ_JBBEBT010000280.1:0-14796 GCF_040882205.1 Hyphomonas sp. | reverse complement strand
TGGCGCGCGCTTACACCCGCTCGATGATCGTGGCGGTGCCCATGCCCGCGCCGACGCAGAGGGTGACGAGGGCGGTTTCCTTACCGGAACGCTCCAGCTCGTCCACCATCGTGCCGAGGATCATGCCGCCGGTGGCGCCCAATGGGTGGCCCATCGCGATGGCGCCGCCGTTCACGTTCATCTTCTCGTGCGGAATCCCGAGCAGTTTCATCATCAGCATGACGACCGAGGCGAAAGCCTCGTTCAGTTCGTAAAGGTCGATGTCCTTCACATCCATGCCGGCTTTTTTCAGCACCTTCTGGGTCACATAGGTCGGCCCGGTCAGCATGATGCCAGGCTCGGAACCGATAGAGGCCATCGCGCGCACTTTCGCGCGCGGCTTCAGACCGAGCGCTTCGCCCATTTCCTTCGAACCGAAGAGCACGGCCGAGGCGCCGTCCACGATGCCCGACGAATTGCCGGCATGGTGCACGTGGTTGATCTTCTCGAGTTCCGGATAGCGCTGCTTGATCACTTCATCGAAGCCCATCGCGCCCATGCCGGCGAAGGACGGGTCGAGCGCGGCGAGGGTCTGCATGGTCGTGTCGGGGCGCATGAACTCGTCATGGGCGAGGCGGATGGCGCCCATCTGGTCGCGCACCGGCACGATGGATTTCTTGAAACGACCTTCCTTCCAGGCCTGCGCGGCGCGGCGCTGGCTCTCGACGGCAAAGGCGTCCACGTCATCACGGCTGAAGCCGTACTTGGTAGCGATCGTGTCGGCGCCGATGCCTTGCGGTGTGAAATAGGATTTGAGGGCAATCTGCGGATCGGAGGACCAGGCGCCGCCAGCGGCCCCCATCGGCACGCGACTCATGCTTTCGACGCCGCCGCCGATGGCCATGTCGGCCTCGCCGGTGATGACTTTCGAGGCGGCCATGTTGCAGGCTTCGAGGCCCGAGGCGCAGAAACGGTCGACCTGCACCCCCGCCGTCGTCTCGGCATAGTCAGCGTTCAGGACCGCGATGCGGGCAATATCGCCTCCCTGCTCGCCGACAGGCGAGACGCAGCCGAAAACGACATCGTCAACTTTCGATGTGTCGAGGTTGTTGCGATCCCGGATGGCCTGCAGCACCTGTGTGCCGAGGCTCAGGGCAGTGATCTCGTGCAGCGCACCGGAGGATTTGCCTTTGCCGCGGGGCGTGCGCACGGCGTCGTAGATATAGGCTTCGGGCATTTTGAAAGCTCCTTTCGGGGGATCAGGATGGGGTCGCCGGTGTTTTCACCGGGTTAAGTGTCAGAGACGCGGCGGCGCGCGCGGCTTCCTTGCCGCGCGAGTCGAAGAGGTCTGCCTGCGCGAAAACCATCGCCCGGCCGATATTGCGCAGGCGGGCCGCCACCTCGATGGGGCCGGTGCGGACAGGGCGGAGGAAATGCGTGTGCAGGTCCACCGTGGACGGATATTTTGACGTGCCCGCTTTCACGGTCGTCAGCATGCCGATGGCATCATCCATCATGGCGACGAGATAACCGCCCTGGATATATCCTGCGGGATTGGCGAACTCGGGGCTGCCATTGAAGCGAACGCGCGCAGTCATCGCTTTTGCGTCCAGCGCGAGGAGTTCGAAGCCAAGCGACACCGAGCTGCGCGCCGGGTTCGGGAAGACATCACGGAGAAGATGGCGGTCAGGCATGCGGCGTCATCGCTTTTGAAAGGGCTGAACCAGCGCGCTGGTCGTCGCGCGCGCACAGCCTGCCTTTGTCGACGTCAAAATCCTTGAGCGCCCAGCCGAACACGCGCAAAATCGGCGCAGAGGTCTCCGGGTCCGTGGGGACGGCATGGGCGTCGAAAGCCATGGCCCTACAGCGTCCTCGCGATCAGCATTTTCATCACTTCATTTGCGCCGCCATAGATGCGCTGTACGCGGGCATCGGCATACATCTGGGCGATGGGATATTCGTCCATATAGCCAAAACCGCCATGCAGCTGCAGGCACTCGTCAATGATCTTGCACTGCAGATCAGAAATCCAGTATTTCGACATCGAGGCAGTGGCCGCATCGAGTTCGCCTTTCAGCAGAAGCTCCGTACAATGATCGGCGAAGACTTTCGCCACGGTCGCTTCGGTCTTGGCTTCGGCGAGCTTGAACTGCGTGTTCTGGAAATCCCAGATCGTGCCGCCGAAGGCCTTGCGGCTTTTGACATAGGCGACCGTCTCGTGGACCGCGCGCTCGATCATGCCGATGCCCTGCAGGCCGATCACGTGGCGTTCCTGCGGCAGTTTCTGCATCAGCTGGACAAAGCCCTTGCCTTCCTCGTCGCCGAGAAGGTGGGTGGCCGGCACGCGGACCTCGTCGAAGAACAGCTCGGAGGTATCGGCCGCATGCTGGCCGACCTTGTCGAGATTGCGCCCTCGGCGGAAGCCGCCTTCGCCTTCGACCGGGTCTGTCTCTACACAGACGATCGAGATACCCTTGGCGCCCTTGGTCGGGTCGGTCTTGGCGCAGACGAGGATGAGGTTGGCGGTCTGGCCGTTCGAGATGAAGGTCTTCGAGCCGTTGATGACGTATTCGTTGCCATCGCGCTTGGCGGTGGTCTTGATGTTCTGCAGGTCCGAGCCCGCGCCAGGTTCGGTCATCGCAATGGCAGTGACGATTTCGCCCGAGCAGATCTTCGGCAGCCAGCGGCGCTTCTGCTCCTCGGTGCCATAGGCGGTGATGTAAGGGGCAATGATGGCGTTGTGCAGCGTGATGCCGAAGCCGTCGATGCCCTTCCACTGCTGCTGTTCGATGATGATGGCCTCATGGCGGAAGTCCCCGCCTGCGCCGCCATACTCTTCCGGAACCGAAGCGCCGAGCAGGCCCATCTCGCCGGCCTTCTTCCAGACATCTCGCGGCACTACGCCGGCCTTGCGCCAGGCGGGCACATGCGGCGCGCATTCCTTTTCGAAGAACTGGCCGACGGCGTCGGCGAAGATGTCGAGTTCTTCATCCGCCCTCCAGGCAGACTTCGGGACATTCAGGGGGCTTTCCAACATCAGGCAATCTCCAGGCCAGGTGCGGCACGCGGGTTGCCGCTTACGTTCACGTCAGCATGTAAGAGCTGCGGCCCGGTTTCGCCATCCGTGCCGCAGCGTCAGGAATGTATCAGAATTGGGCCTCGGTGACTGCCATCATCGCGCCTGCCCCGGTCTTTACCTTCGCGAGGTGGGCGGCCGTGTCCGGCAGCATGCGCTCGACGAAGTAGCGCCCCGTGGCGAGCTTGGCGGCATAGAAAGGGTCCTTCGAACCTGCCTTCTCCATCGAAAGCTTCGCCATGCGCGCCCACATATAGGCGAGCGCGGTGAGGCCCATCAGGTGCAGGTAGTCATGGCTGGAGGCGCCGGCATTGTTGAAGTCGCTCATGCCATTCTGCATCAGCCACATGGTGCCTTCCTGCAGCTGCGCGCGGGCGGTCTTCAGGCCTTCGAGGTAAAGTTCCATGCCGGGGGTCAGTTCGGCTTCTGAAATGAACTCGTCGATCTCGGCGAAGAAGCTGAACACCGCGCGCCCGCCATTGGCGCCGAGCTTGCGTCCGACAAGATCCAGCGCCTGGACACCATTGGTACCTTCATAGATGAGGGTGATGCGGCAATCGCGGACGATCTGCTCAAGACCCCAGTCGCGCGTGAAGCCCGAACCGCCATGCACCTGAAGGCCGAGGTTGGCGCTCTCGAGGCCCTTATGGGTGAGGTAGGCTTTCACCACCGGCGTCAGCAGGGCCATGTAGTCGCTGGCCTTCTCGCGCACTTTCTCGTCCGGCGACTTGTGCTCGAGGTCGCCCTGGAACGCTGCCCAGTAGGCGAAGGCGCGGGCGCCCTCGATGAAGGCTTTCTGCTCCAGCAGCATGCGGCGCACATCCGGGTGCACGATGATCGGATCAGCGGGCTTGTCCGGCGCCTTGGTGCCGGTCAGCGAGCGGCCCTGGACCCGGTCCTTCGCGAAGTCGAGCGCGTTCTGGTAGGCTACTTCCGCTTGCGACAGGCCCTGCAGGCCGACGCCGAGGCGGGCCTCGTTCATCATCACGAACATGGTGCGCATGCCCTTGTGCGCTTCGCCGACGAGCCAGCCGGTTGCGCCGTCATAGTTCATTACGCAGGTGGCATTGGCGTGAATGCCCATTTTTTCTTCGAGGCCGCCGCAGCTGGCCGCGTTGCGGGCGCCGAGGGCGCCATCGTCACCCACGAGGAATTTCGGGACGACGAAGAGCGAAACGCCCTTGATGCCTTCCGGCGCGCCTTCGATACGGGCGAGCACGAGGTGGATGATGTTCTCGGTCAGGTCCTGCTCGCCGCCGGAGATCCAGATCTTCTGGCCGGTGATCTTGTAGCTGCCATCAGCCTGCGGAACGGCTTTCGTTTTCATCAGGCCGAGGTCCGTGCCGCAATGCGGCTCGGTCAGGTTCATCGTACCGGCCCATTCGGCCGAGGCCATCTTGGGGCCGTACTTGGCTTTAAGTTCATCCGAACCGCCGGCCATCAGTGCCTGGTACGCGCCATGGGTCAGGCCCGGATACATGCCAAACGCCATGTTTGAAGACGAGACCATCTCGGTCCAGGCAATGTTGACGGCATGCGGCAGGCCCTGCCCGCCCATCTCCGGATGCGAAGACAGGAGCGGCCAGCCATTTTCGACAAGCTGTTTATAGGCGTCCGGGAAACCGTCCGGCGTCTTCACACTGGCGTCGGGATTGCGCTTGCAGCCCTGCCGGTCGCCGACGGCGTTCAGCGGGAACAGCACGTTCTTGGCGAACCTGGCGCCCTCTTCGAGGATCTGGTCGATCGTCTCGGGGGTCGCATCGGCAAAGCCCGGCAGGTTCGAATAGTTCTGGAGTTGCAGGACTTCGTGCAGCACAAACTGCATGTCACGGACTGGGGCGTCATAGCGGGGCATCGGGGGAAGGTCCTCTCAAACAGGAAGTTTGCGGCCTCGAATGGCAAAGCGTGTTGGAGAAGTCATTCCAACACGCCTGTGCAATCTACAATTTTATCAGTAGCGGAAACTCAGACTTCGTCGAGTTGCTTGCGCGCAACCTGCTCATAGGCAGCGGCCTGGCGCTTGGTTTCTTCCGAGGCGCCGTTGTTGGAAACGAGGTCTTCCAGCCATTCGATGCCTTTATAGAGCTCGGTCAGCGCCGTTTCGATGTCGCCGCGCTGGACTTCCAGCTCGCCAGCCTGCTTGCGGAACTTCTCCAGCATCATCTTGGTCTGGGCGCGCTTGCCGTCATTGAGCGCGTAGAGGTCCAGGATTTCGCGGATATCGGCCAGCGGCAGGCCGAGGCGTTTCAGGCGGACAATGATGGTCAGCCGGGCGCGGTCGCGGTTGGAATACAGGCGCATCATGCCGTCGCGGGCAGGATGCAGCATGTCCTTGTCTTCATAGAAGCGCAGTGCGCGCGGGGTCACCCCGAATTCCCGGGCAAGCTCGGAAATCGTGTAGGTGCGGGAATCGGCGGCAGAAATGGACGTGATTGTACGATGTTGCATGACGATGGCTCCTCCGTCCGGTGCTGCAGGCTTCTTATAACGCGTTCTAATCCTGACCTTCCGCGAACGTCAACGTAAATTTCCCCTTACGCGAAGGGAAAGACAGAGGCCCGCACGCCCCAGGCGGGAAACCGGCGCAGAAACTTACCTTTAACGCGGCCTTAACGGACACGGGTCAATTCTGCCGGGGTGTAAACAAAATCGTCCTTCCCCTTAACCTTGCGGGAGGCAGACGCAGCGTGAGGATCGGCGCATGAGCCAGACCGGATGGAGCAAGTTCAGCACCGACCAGAGGGCGCGCGAAGCGGCCCGCGAGGCCGCGCTGGCTGAGGGCATCACGCTGGGCGAGTACCTCAACCGCCTGCTGACCATGGTCGAGGAGCCCCAGCCGGGCGAGACCTCCTATTCGTATACCCGCCGCACTGGCGCGCCCCCACCACCGACGCACTCGCCCGATTCGGCCGCGACACTGGACAGGCTGACCCGGCGGATCGAGGCGACCGAGGCACGCTCCACCCTCGCGATCAACAATATCGACCATGTCGTGAACGGCCTCGCCGCGCGTCTGCAAAGCTCCGACCAGACCACGGTGGCCATCGCCAATCATGTCGAAGGCCTGATCGACGAGATGCGCGCCACGCATGAGGCGCTGCAGACGAAAGTCCGCCGTCTCGAGCATGACGACCGCAGCCCGCACAATGTCGAAGCCCTGCGCGCCCTCGAAGGCGCACTCGGCAAGCTGGCCACGCATGTCTATGAGGAAGCAGAGCTTACCCAGAACGAGACCGTGGCCATCAAGGGCCGGATCGAATCGGGCTTTTCCGATCTGGCCGACCGGGTCGAAGGCATCGAGAACCGCGTTGACCGGACGCTATCGGACGCCGCCGCTCGCGTCGAACGCGCGGTCGAGCAGGCCGAGCTTCGCGCCGAGGGCACCGCGCGCGGTCTGGCCGACCGGATGACCGGGCTCGAGTCGCAGGTGAAGGAACGCCTCGCTGCGGCCGGCCAGTCTGAAGAACGCCTCAGCGCTGTCGAGGCCGATGTCTCGGGCGCGCTGAATTCGATGGAATCGACGCTGCTGAGGATCCAGGAGCGCCTCAACCGCGCCGAGACCAGCACCGACACGGCGCTCAAGAGCCTCGAGACGACCTTCGCGCATCTCGACGAGCGGATCGAAGCGGTCGCCAGCCAGGTCGATCCCGAACTCGCCGTTCGCCTGAAGCAGGAATTCGAAGCCCGCTTCGAGGACCTCACCCGTTCGGTGCGCAGCGCGGTCGACAATGCCCGCCTCGAACTCGCCACCGAGATCGCCCATGCCGCCGCCGGTCAGGACGAAAAACTCGAAGAGCGCCTTAAGGCAGAAGTCAGTGAACTGAAGTCCCGCCTCGCCGAAGTCGAAGCACGCGAACCGGCCGACCTGACCGTCACCGTGCAGGAAGAGATCGGCCGCCTCGGCGCGAATGTCGCCGAGCGCATGGACGCCCTTGCCGCACATGTCGAAGACCGGATCGAGGAAAGCGAACTGCGCAGCGCCGAAGCGATAGAACAGGTCGGCGAACAGGTCACGGTTGCCGCCGTGCGCCTGCAGAAGCGCCAGGACGAAGCGCTCACCGCGCTCGCCCAGGACATCGACGGGATGCGCCAGGCCTCGGACGCGCGCCTCTCGGACGCGCTGGCCAGCGTGTCGGAGCGCCTCGAGCGGATGCATGCGCAATCCTCCGAATCGCTTTCCCCGGTGCAGCGCGCCATCGCTGCGCTCGCGACCCGCCTTGAAAGCTTAGAAACCTTCACGACGCCGCCGCATGTCGACGTCGCGCCGGTGCTGACCCCGGATTTCTCCGGCGAGCCGGAAGCGGTGTCGATGTACCCGGACGATCTGGAAGCCCAGTTCGAGACCGGCTCGATGTTCGAGGACGAGATCGACGCGGCGCCCGGGGCCCACACACCCCGCTTCGCCGACATCAATGATGCCGCCGAGTTCGAGGCCGGTTTCTCCGGCTGGGAAGTGGTCGAGACCAATGACACTGAAAGCCCTTACAAGTCCGACTTCGATGCCATCCGCGCTGCCGGCGAGCGCATGCTGGCGGGCGGTGACGCCCCCGTTGCGGAGCCGCACGATTTCCAACAGGCCGCCGCGCTGGCGCCCTCCGCCGAAAGCGAACCCGACGACGGGCGCGGCTTTGACCCGGTCTCCGAACTCGACGGGTTCGAAATGATCGGCGACAGCCAGACCGAGACGCGCGAATCCGACATATTCGACGACGAGACGGACTTCTCCCGCGCGATCGCCGGGACCGCGCCGCTCGCACCCGCTACCGATACCGCTACCGAAGACGTGAGCACGGCCGACTATCTCGCCCGCGCCCGCCGCGCCGCGGTGGCGGCTGCCGAGGCGACCTCCCGCACGAAACCGCACGCCGCGCCGCGTGGCGCGGAGCCGAAACCCGCAACCCGATCCGGCGGCGGCGCCAAGGTGCCGATGTTGCTTGCCGCCTCGGCCGTGGTGATCACCGGCGCCGGTGTCGGCGGTTATCTCTACCTGCGCGGCAAGCAGCCCGTGACGCCGACCCTGTCAGGCCCGGTCGACACCTATGTCGATCCAATGACCGGCGCGGCCGGCATCCCCACACTCGCCGCCGTCAGCAAGCCGGTTTCGACGGATCCCGAACAGATGCTATTCGAAGACGAGGCCCCGCTGGTTGCCGACACACTGTTCGGCGAAATCGACACCGCCGAAGCCGCTCCGCCTGCGGACGACATCATGGCGCTGGCCGAAGCCGCCGCTGCGAAGATCGAACCACCCGCGCCGGTGCTGGCCTCGGTGCAGCCGGCCGCCCCGGAGCTTAAACAAGCGACCCGCGCCGCGGCGCCGGTCGGGAAGGCGCCGCCGAAACCCACCATCGAGCCCGCCGTTGAACTCTCACCCGAGCAGGCCGCGATCCGTTCCATCGTGACGGCGGCCGAAGCCATTGAGGCCGGCAATCCGCCCTCGCTGAAGCCGGCGGAGCTCTCCGCGATGCTGACGCCGGAGCCGGACGGTATCTACGACGCCGCCAAGGGCGCCGTGCGCGGCGATGGCAGCTTCCCGCCGATCCCGGCGGTGGTGACTGTCGAAGCCGAAGCAAAAGCCGGCAACGCCGTCGCGCAGTACCAGTATGCCCAGGTGCGGATGTCGGAAGGCGATCTCGAAACGGCCGCTTCTTTCCTGCGCCGCGCCGCCCAGAAGGGCGTTGCGCCGGCACAGTATGAACTCGGCAAGCTCTATGAGCGCGGCCAGGGTGTCGACAAGGACATGATCGAGGCGCGCAGCCTGATCCAGAAGGCCGCCGAAGCCGGGCATGTCAGCGCGATGTACGACTATGCGCTGTTCCTCGCCGAGGGCGAAGGCGGCGCCAAATCGGAAGCCGATGCCGTGACCTGGTTCCAGGAAGCAGCGGAAGCCGGACACATCGACGCGCAGTACAATCTCGGCGTCGTGCATGCCGAAGGCATCGGCACGCCTCAGGATCTCGCGGCCGCACTCTTCTGGTTCCAGATCGCCGCGCGGGCGGGCGACACCGGCGCAGAACAGGAAGTCGCCCACCTGCGCAGCCGCCTGCCGATGTCAGACGCCATCGACGCCATAGAGAAGGCCGGCAAATGGAAGACGGCAACCCCGGTTGCCCTCGCCAATGGCCGCTTCGGCGCGCAGCGCTGGAACACCGGCAACCCGCTGCAGGCTCAAGCCGTGCAGACCGCACTCGGCCGTCTCGGCTTTGGCGCCGGAACCCCGGACGGCGTGATCGGGGCCCGCACCGCGCAGGCGATCAGCGACTATCAGGCGATGGAAAACCTCGAAGTGACCGGCACGATCACACCGGAACTCGTGGACCACCTGAACGCGCGGGCGGGCGGGACCCGGCGGAGCTGATCGGCGCCCGGCGCGCTCGCCCTTGATGCGCTGCGCGCACCAAGGGTAACGCAGGCGGGAAAGCTGGCCCCTAGTCCGGCTTCGCGGTCAGGTCGATGCGGCGGAGTTCGCGGATTGTGCCGTTCTCGTGGACGCCTTCGATCAGTTCCGAATTGACCAGGGCAATGACGCGGCCGCCGGTGAAGATCGGGCGGGCATTGCCGTACCAGTCGACGCAGGAGACCTCGCAGTCATAGCCGGTGGGGTTTTCCGCTTCGGGGGCGCGGCGTGTGGCGAGAAGCTCGCCAGCGTTCGAAAGTCTGCCCGCCGCGTCGGCTTCCAGATACGAGAGGTCTGAACTCGAAGACCACCACCACCAACGCTCGGACTCCTCGGAGCGCGAGACAGTTGGCAGGGCGATCAGGCCCTTACCGTCGGCGCCGATGCGGCTGTTGAACGAATGGCTGCGGTTCTCGCTTTCGTAGCGGTTCTCCATGACGAAGGTACTGGAGATTGCAGGCTCTTCGAGACGCAAATCGACGAGCGAGACGCTGAGGCCCTTGTGGTCGCGGTAACCGGTGAGCGCCATATAAGGACCGGCGCGTTCGGCGCGGATCACATCATGCGGCACGCTGACGGTGATCGGCCAGGAAGGATTGTCGACGGGCACGATGATGGCGCGGCCATCCTCGCGCACCGCTTCGCCTTCGCCGGGTGCCCAGGTGCCCCAGCCTTCTCGCGCGCCGTAGACAAGATGCGAGCCGGTGAAGCGGGCTTCGTAGTTTGTCGCGCCGGGGGATGGCAGGGGGATGTAGCGGCCGTCTGCCTCTTCGGCGAGCGTGTCGCCAAGCGCGCTGAGCGGCGTGTCGAAGAAGGTGAGCGCCGCTTCGCCGCCATAGTTGCCGGGGCAACGCTGAGAGTTCCAGTCGACCACGGCGCGGAAAGTGCCGGCGTCCATGTCCATCGAGAACTGGTTCTGCGGTTCGCCGCGCACACTGAGGACGGACGGCTGCGATCCGTCGATCGGGAGTTTGATAAGCGCGGAGGGCGCAATCTCCCGAACCGGTGCATGACCGAGGCGGCCTTTGCATCCGGCCGCCGAGAGGCCCGCGCTGCCGCTCGAGCGCTCCGACCAGGTGGGGCTGAGCCAGAGCCAGAAGGAATCCTTGGTGACGAGGAACTCGTGCTGTTCGCTGCCGACGATGGCAGTGGCGGTGCAGGCTGGCGCGGCGACATCGGTGACGCCTGAGATGTCGCACACGGTGACGGTATGGATCACCGGTTCGAGCACACGCTGCACCGGCATCCAGATATCCTCGGCGCGGAACAGCGGACGCCCGCGCAGATGTTCGCGCTCGCCGTCGGGACCTTCCTTGCGCCATTCGCGGATCTCCGGCGGGTCGAACGCGTCCCACCAGCCGCGACCCGAGGTGTAGATTGGCGTGTGGATGACGAGCTTCCCGTCGATCATGCGCGACGCATAGTTACTGCCCGAATAGTAGTCGTCGGACGAGATGTAGAAGGTCGCGTCGCGCGTGACCTTGCCGTCATTCCCGAGCTTGAGGACGGTAAACTCACTGGCATTCTCATCATAGGAATAACCGGTGACGAGGATCGTGCGCCCCGAGACGAGCATCTCGTCATACCAGGTGTCTTCCTGGTCGGAGCGGTAGACATTGGCACGGTCGGTGAGCTTCAGGCCGGCCGTTGCGCCGGGCATCAGGTCAGTGACGAAGAGGCGCCCGTCCTGAAGAACGACGAGATGGTTGCCGATCTGCTTGACGATACCGCCTTCGTCGACGCCGGCTTTCTGGTTGTTTGTGATCTCGGGGTTCTCGCCGTTTGCCGGGACCGTGCTGCCGGTAACGACGATCTCCGGTTCGGCGTCGGGCGCGGCCGCTTCCATCGCACCGGCAGGCGGCGGGGGCGGCGGGGGCGGCGCCATCGCGGCGCTGTCCATCATGCCGGTCGGCGCGGACATCGCGACCGGCATGTCGCGCCAGGCATAGACGCCGCGCTGCTTCGCCGCCTCGCGCACGAGGGTGTGCCAGGAGAGGAACTCCTTCTCGCTGCTGAAGCGCGTCAGCGTCGGCGCGCGCAGCGGATCGAGCGAAGCGTCGGCATAGGCGGGAAGCGCGCGGTCAGGTTCGGCGAGCTTCAGGTCTTCGAAACGGTTCACGGCAACCGCCGGCACGAGCGTCTCTGGCTGGACGTCCATTGTTTTCGTCTGGGGCGTGCTGCAGGCAGCCGCCGTCATCATAAGCACCGCAAGGCTCGCAGCGTGCATCAATCTCATGGGACTCCCCTCCCTTGTCTGCGGCGCAGGTTAGAACCCAGACTTGGGCGGAGTAAAGGCAAGGGTTTGGCGCAGGGATGTTCCCTCGCAGGCAAAACCGCATTAGTGCGCTTGCCATGACAAACTCGAACGACATGCCCCTCGCCGCCAAGCCCATCGACCGCGCCGCCCATCGCCGCACCGATGAAGCCTGGCTTGAAGCCGCCTTCCAACGCAGCGATGTGCTGGTCCTGATGCTGCGCGACGGTGCGCCGCTGATCGGACGCGATGGCGCCCTTGTGTGGATGGGACCGGAGGCTGACCGTGTCTCGCCGGGATCACCGCGCCTGTTTCTAGGCGAGGACAAGGCGGGCGCGCCGGTGTTTGCGCTCGAGCTTGCGCCGAAGTTCGAACCCGAAGGCTCACTGATCGAAGGCATCGGTGAGTTCACCGATTTCCGCCAGGCCGCCGCGCGCCTGCCGGCGATGGATGCCAATTGCGCGTCCACCGCGCGCAGCCTTTTCCTCTGGCACGGCTCGCACGGGCACTGCGCCAAGTGCGGCGGGCGCAACGGGGTCACCGATGCCGGATGGAAGGCGCAGTGCAGCACGTGCGGCGCCGAACATTTCCCGCGTACCGACCCGGTGGCGATCATGCTGGCGGTGAAAAACGGGCGCGCGCTTGTTGGCCGCCAGAAATTCTGGCCCGCCGGATTCATTTCCTGCCTCGCCGGCTTCTGCGAACCGGGCGAAACCATCGAACAGGCCGCCGCGCGCGAGTTGTTCGAGGAAGCGGGCATCGTGTGCGACCCTGCGAAGGCAGAATATGTCGCCTGCCAGCCCTGGCCATTCCCCTCTTCGCTGATGATGGGATTCATTTTGCCGGCTGAGTCGGAGGAAATAACCGTCGACTCAAAGGAGCTTGAGAGCGCCCGGTGGGTTCCGCGCGCAGAGATGCGCGAAATTCTTGAAGGTAAGCATGGCGAACTTTTTTGCCCGCCATCCTCTGCAATAGCCCATCATATATTGAAGGTTTGGGCCGAAAGGGACGATTGACCGTGTACGGAGGGATACACGAACTCGCCTCAAAAATGAATTTTAGGAGTTGCATTCCCGCGAATCAGCATATTATTGGGTTGCCACTCAAAGGAGATCGAAGATGGCTGTTGCAAAAAAACCTGCTGCGAAAAAACCCGCCGCAAAAAAACCCGCCGTGAAAAAAGCTGCGCCGAAAGCCGCCGCGAAAAAGCCGGCAGCTAAAACCGCTAAGCCTGCTGCCAAAAAAGCTCCGGCCAAAAAGCCGGCTGCAAAAGCGAAGAAGAAGTAAGTCTACGGACGACTTCAAAATACAAACGGGCGAACGAAAGTTCGCCCGTTTTCTTTTGTGAATTCAAGGATTTTGCGGCCGGACTTCACACGTCCCGTGAACTGCACCGGGCACGCGGGAACTCGCGCGCAGGCATGGCGAAACACCGCGAACAGGATGCGCCCACCGCGCCGCCGAAGCGCCGACCGGGTTTCCGGGCGTGCCATTCCGGCCCAAACCTGACACTCCAAACTGAAACGGCGCCGGAGGTGGCTCCTCCCGCGCCGCACACTTCAAAATCCCGGCCTCCTGGTCGACAAGACCCGGCCAGTTGGTGTTCGCCGAGGCGATGAAGCCCGGCACATCCCGTTCCCACTTCTTTTGTACGCAAGTGTTGTAGTTGAGATACAGTTTGCCATCGACGATCTTCCAGTGCTTCGCATCGCCCTTCGCGGTGTAGCCCTGGCTGACCGCCCAGGCGCAATGGCCTGCGTACTGCGGCGCGTACGTCTCCGGATCGGCCTTGAAGGCGTCGCGGTTCGCTGCACTTGCGAAGCGAAACTCGGCGCCCTTCCAGGCGGTGCTGACCTGTTTCGCGCCTTTCACCGGTTTGCCTTCGGTGAAGTAGGCAACGCGATCATAGCCCTGCACCGCGAGATCGTCGAAGGCGCCGGCATAGATCGCCGGTTCGGCGGCGGCGATCAGCGCCAGGAGCATGACGGGCGCCGCCGCGCTGGCCGCAGCGGCAAGGAGGGTGGGGAGTTTCATGGGATCAGGTTTCCACGTTTGGGGTTGAAGAAAAAGGCTGGCCGCAGCGGCGATGCGGGGGTTGGCGCGCCGCTGCGGCCAGGATCAGGACCGCGCGGGGGTGGGCGACGGTCCTTGAACGGATTGAGGCGCGGATACCGGGAAGAGCACGCGCGCGGCGGCGCCGGCGAGATCGGACAGCACGCCCCGCCCGGCCAGCATCATCGCGATCGAGGAGACCCATACGACGACCGCCATAGCGAAGAGGGCCGCGCCGTCATTGTTGGGATCGATGCCGAGCGGTGTGAAGAGATGGAAGCTGACCGCGCCGGTCATCACGGCGGCCGCGACCACCGCGCCGAGGACGCGCACGCGTCTGAAAGCGGGGATCAGGCCGGCGAACAACAATGTGGCCGCGACGAGCCCTGGCAAGCCGATCACTTACTGGCTGAACAATCCCGTCTGCGCGAACACGCCCTCGGCGCCGAACCCGGCTGCCCAGCCAGCGAGCTTTCCGAATATGGTTTGCGTCTGGGGCACGTCGGTGAACTTGAAGCGCAAGCTGTCGAGGAACACCGCCGAGGCGATCAGCGAATAGGCGATGGGCGCATAGGTGCGCAGGCGGCGTTGCATGTGTTTGGTCGCCGTTGTCTGGGGGCGGTACGACACGCCGTAGCCGGTGGCTTCAAAGCACGCCTCAGTGAAGCGGCTTCACGCCTGCGTGAGGCGCGCGCGCCCTGCCCCTCGCCGAACGCGCGGACATATCCTGTGTCCATGCATATTCTGCATGCGGGGCACGGTCCTGGACCGGATTGATGCAATGCGCCTTTTAGTTCGCGTGGCGGATGCGGGCAGTTTCTCGCGCGCGGCCACCGATCTTGAACTGGGACAACCGACGGTCCCGCGCCGCATCCAGGATCTCGAGGAGAGCCCCGGCACCGCCCTCTTTCAACGGACGACCCGCGCGCTGCCTCTCACCTAGGCAGGTACCCGCTTCTACAAGCGCGCGGCCGACATCCTCACCGAGCATGACGAGGCCGAAGCCGAGGCGCGCGGACTGGAACATGCGCCGGTCGG
>NZ_JBBEBT010000279.1:0-2304 GCF_040882205.1 Hyphomonas sp. | reverse complement strand
GGGGCGGGGGGCGCCGCCGGCGGCTCGGTTTCCACGGCGTCGAGACCGGCGAGGAGGGTGCGGATCGCCTTCTCCGTGCCGCGCGCATGGCGGGCGGCCTCGCGGTAGAGTTCGGCGACGAACTTGGCATAGGGCCGGCCATGGGCGTCGACCTCGTCGGCGAACTCCTCCGGACTGCAGGTCTCGATTTCGCGGCCGAGGGCGTCGGTCAGCAGGACCGCATGCGGCTCCGGCGTGATTACCACCCGGTAGCCTTCGGTATCGTGCACGACAGACGCGTTCTCACCTTCGGTCCAGGTGACCCGCTGCTTGCGCGTCATGTCGCTCAGCTTGTCGATGAGGCGCTTGGTCGAGGGATGCAGCATTGCGGCACGCTTTCCTTTGATGGGCCGGGTATGACTTCCGCGTCAGGTTAGCCCGGGCTGCTGCAATATTCAAACCATTGAAACCGATTCGCCCTCCAATAGGCAGCAGAGCGGTGTCAGGGGCCGGGTGCGCGCGGAAAATAAGCGATCTGGCCCAGAACGGCGGCGCTGCCGTCGCCCTGGAAGTCCAGCCCGAGTGTGCCAGACGAGAGCGCTATCTCGCAGTAGACGGGGCCGTCTTGCCGGTTGGTTTGAACGGAGCAGGGTTGCGGCAGGGCGCCGCGCAGCTCGCCATAGGTCGTGACGCCCGATTTTATTTCCCGGGGCGCTCCGCCGAGGAGGAGACTTGCCGAAACCGAGCCAACATAGCCGCGCGTCCAGTCCGCCCGCACGGTGAACAGGGGTACTGCGCTGCCATGTTCCTGGACATGGAAGGCGGGCTCCGGCGCATCCGCTGCGGCGACGACTTCCAGCCCCTCGAAGGCCCGCTCGATGGCCGGCAGGGTGAATGGCACCTGGCCTGAAAAGCCGTTGATGGCGCCTTGTGTGATCGTGAGGCTGGCGGCCTGCGCCTGCGCTGGCGGCTCGGGCTGCGTGCAGCATGCCGTCAGCAGGAGCGCGCAGAGGATCAGGCTGCTCTTCATCCGGTCATTCCAGATCGGAAGGGTCCGAGGCGAGCAGATCGCGCACATCTTTTCTGACTTCCGACACGTTCTTGATATAGGTTTTCACCGGCTGGTCCTTGTCGACAGAGAGGTCCGTCCGGAAGGCGCGCACGACGGCGTCCGGCGAGATGAGCAGGTAGGTCGGCGTCCAGTTGATCTTCAGCTGTTCGCGTACTCTGCCATCGGCGTCGAGGATAACGGGCAAGGTGTATCCTGACGATGCGAAATACGCTTCGAGCGAGGCATGGTCGCCGAAATACCTGTCAGCTTTGGCCTCTTCAGGGCTGAGGGGAACGTGAATCGAACCGAAATCGAGATCCGGGTCCTGGGCAATCGCCCGGTCGAGCGCCGCAACATAGGGCCCATCTGCAACCGAGTCGCCGCAGGCCGCGCTCCAGATGCTGATGACGGTCCAGCGGTCCAGCTTTGCCGAATCGAATATGCTGCCGTCTGCCATCGGCGCGGTGAATGCGGGCAACTTTTGACCCAGAAGCAGATACTCCAACGGACGGCCATCACCGTCGCGGGGCACTGGCGCGCCAGTATCCTGCAAGGCTGTCTCGACCGACGCGGCCTTGTCCGCCTCAGGCGCTTGTGCGGGCGCGGTGGCAATCTCTGCCGGGGCGCTGCACGCGGCAGCAAGCGCGAGCGCGCAAAGGGCGGTGAGCAGCTGTTTCATCGCGTCAACACTCCGGTGGCCTGGTGCGATTCTCGCACTTGCCTGCGGCATCATGAAGGCAGCCGATTGCCGCGCCAGAAAAAAGGCCGGCCTTGCGAGCCGACCTTTCCGTCAGTTCACGATAAGCGCGCTGATCAGTTGTAGAACTCGAACAGGCCGGCTGCGCCCATGCCGCCGCCGATGCACATGGTGACAACGCCCCACTTGGCCTTGCGGCGCTGGCCTTCCAGCAGGATCGAGCCGGTGCAGCGCGCCCCGGTCATGCCGAACGGGTGGCCGATCGAGATGGCGCCGCCGTTGACGTTGTATTTCTCGGGATCAATGCCAAGGCGGTCGCGCGAATAGAGGCACTGCGACGCGAAGGCCTCGTTCAGTTCCCAGAGATCGATGTCGCTGACCTTGAGCCCATGACGCTCTAGCAGGCGCGGCACGGCAAATACGGGACCAATGCCCATCTCGTCCGGATCGCAACCGGCCACGTTGAAACCGGCGAAGCGGCCGAGCGGTTTCAGGCCGCGCCTGGCAGCTTCCTTGGCTTCCTTGACAACCACCGCGGCGGCGCCGTCCGACAATTGCGACGCATTGCCGGCAGTGA
>NZ_JBBEBT010000278.1:0-14881 GCF_040882205.1 Hyphomonas sp. | reverse complement strand
CCGCCTGGAACATGAGCGAGCCGCACAAGTGGCGCGAACATGCGAAGCTGCCGGTCGAGGACCGTGTGCTGCTGGCCTTGACGCTGGTCCTCACCGTGGTGGCGGACCTCGCCGTAGCGATTGGCGTCGGCGTGGCGCTCGGCCTTTCCCTGCGCCTTCGGCGCCGCGCCGTGCCGCCCTCCGACTGGCACACGCCAGAGCGTTGACGATAGGTGAATATTCCTAATATAGGAATGTTTCCACACTCGCTGCGAGGCCCTGATGCAGCACGAGGATATCTGGCGCGGGCTGGACCAGCTGGCTGCGCATCATGGCCTCTCGGCGTCCGGCCTCGCCAAGCGCGCCGGGCTCGACCCGACGAGTTTCAATCCTTCCAAGCGCGAAGGCGCCGAGGGCCGGCCCCGCTGGCCGACCACAGAAAGCCTCGCCCGTGTGCTGGACGCGGTCGGCGCGGGCTTTGACGATTTCGCGGCGCTGGTCGAAGGCCGCCGGGGTGGCTCGGCGCCGCTGATCGGATTTGCAAAGGCGGGGCAGGATGGCTTCTTCGACGACGCGGGCTTCCCCGTGGGCGCGGGCTGGGGCGATGTACGCTTTCCCGGCCTCGGCACCGAGACCGTCTACGCCCTCCAGATCAGCGGCGACACGATGGAGCCCGCCTACCGAGCCGGAGATCGCATCATTGTCGGCCCCGGCGCCGAGGTGAAAACGGGCGACCGGGTGGTCGCGAAAACAGCCGAGGGTGAAGTGATCGCAAGGGTCCTCGCCCGGAAGAATACCCGTATCATCGAGCTCGCCTCGCTTAACCCGGACTACCCGTCCCGCGAGTTCAAGCCCTCCGAAATCGCCTGGATCGCGCGGATCCTGTGGGCGAGCCAGTAGCATTCACCGAAAGACAATCCGATGCCAGACGATCCGGAAACCGGGCTCGATCCGAAAGACTGGACCGCATTCCGCGAGGCTGCGCATGCGCTGCTCGATGCGGCGATCACGAAGATGGAAAACGCCCGGGAGGGCAGGGTGTGGACGCCCTTTCCGCCGGAAATGAAGGCGGCGTTCGACCAGCCCCTGCCGAGGGCCGGACAGGGCGAATCCGAAATTGCCGCGCAGCTCGCCTGCCTCCTGCCGTATGGCGGCGGTAACACGCATCCGCGTTTCTTCGGCTGGGTACACGGCTCCGGCACGCCGCAGAACCTGCTTGCCGAGATCACCGCCGCCGCGATCAACGCAAATGCCGGCGGGCGCGACCACGGCGCGATCTATGTCGAGCGGCAGGTAATCCGCTGGTGCCGGGAACTTTTCGGCTTTCCGGAAACCGCGAGCGGGCTGATTGTTTCTGGCACATCGCTCGCAACGGTTGTCGCGCTGAAAACCGCCCGTGACGTCCGCCTCGGCTTTGCCAGCCGCAAGGCCGGCCTTGCGGGCGCCCGTCTCGTTGGTTACGCCTCCTCTGAGGCGCATGCCTGCAATCCCCGCGCCTTCGATATTCTCGGCCTTGGCGCCGATGCTCTGCGCAAAATTCCGGTGAACGTAGGCTTCGAGATGCACACGGCCGCCTTGCGCGCCGCAATCGCGGAAGACCGCGCGGCGGGTCTTGAGCCCTTCGTTATCATCGGCACCGCAGGCACGGTGAATGCGGGCGCAACCGATCCGCTTACGGAGCTTGCCGATATCGCCGCCGCCGAGAAGCTCTGGTTCCATGTCGACGGCGCGTTCGGCGCGCTCGCCTCCCTTGTGCCGCAGCTTGCTCCGCGCTTTGCCGCCATTGCGCGCGCCGACTCGCTCGCTTTCGATTTCCACAAATGGCTGCATGTGAACTATGACGCCGGCTGCGTCCTCGTGCGCGACGAGGCCCACCACCGTCATGCCTTCACCGACCGGCCCGATTATCTCAAGCCCGCCACGCGCGGCCTCGCCGCAGGCAATCCCTGGCCGGTCGAGTATGGACCGGAACTTTCACGCAGTTTCCGGGCGCTGAAAATCTGGTCCCAGATCGCTGGCTTTGGCACCGAGCGGCTCAGCAGCGCCATCGCGAACAATTGCGCGCAGGCGGCCTGGCTCGCCGAAAAGGTTGCCGCCGATCCGCGCCTGGAGCTGATGGCTCCGGCCGAGCTCAATATCTGCTGCTTCCGCTATATCGGCTCCGGCCTGAAGGGCGCCGCGCTGGATGGACTGACGGAGGAAATCGTCATTCGCCTGCAGGAGAGCGGTGTCGCGGCGCCGTCGACCACGCGCCTGCGGGGCGAAACGGTGATCCGGGTCAACCTGACCAACCACCGGACAACCCTTGCGGACTTTGACCTGCTCCTCGCTGAAGTGATCGCCATTGGTGAAGACGCCGAAGCGCGTCTGACCGCCGCCAACGGCTAGGCCGCCACTTCAAATCAAGCGGACTCTTGCCGCGCGAGTCCGGGCCGTGCCAAAAGGTTCACATGGATTGGGGAAAGCTCAGATCATTTCACGCCGCAGCGGAAGCCGGCAGCCTGACGCTCGCCGGCGAGCGGCTGGGCATTTCGCAGTCGGCTGTCTCCCGCCAGATCGCGGCGTTGGAAGAACAGCTGGGCGTGTCGCTGTTCCAGCGTCATGCCCGCGGCCTCGTCCTGACGGACAGCGGCCACACGCTCTACCGCTCGACAATGGACATGGCGACCGCTGCCATGTTGGCCAATACGGCCCTCAAGGACCAGCAGGAAACCCCGCAAGGCGAGCTGATTGTCTCGGCGCCGGTGGCCTTCGGTTCGGTCTGGCTGGTGCCCCGACTGGGCAACTTCGTGCGCCGCCACCCGGACCTGCACCTCGATCTGCGCCTCGATGATCAGCGCGAGTATGACCTCCTGAAGCTGGAGGCCGAGTGCGCCATCCGCCTCTGGGCCGCCGACAAGGCCGACCTGATCCAGCGTAAGCTTGGCACGGTGGCCACAAACCTCTACGCGGCCCCCGAATACCTGAAGATCCGCGGCGTGCCCCGGACCGCGCTGGACCTCGATAACCACCGGATTATCGCTTATGGCGACGACAACTCGCCGCTGCAGGAGATGAGCTTCGCCTGCCGGGTAGGGCGCGATGACGCCCCCCCCCGCCCGGCCACCCTGAAAGTAAATAACGTTTTCGCGATGATGCGCGCCGTGGATGCAGGGCTCGGCATCGCCGATGTGCCCGATTACATGGCCAGTGCGCTGCCCCGGCTGGTCCGGGTCCTGCCCGAGATCACGGGCCCCACATTCGACCTTTATTTCATATATCCCAGTGACTTGCGCCGATCGAAACGGGTCGCCGCCTTCCGGGATTTCCTGACCACCGAGACAGAGCCGCTGCGCAAGCTGCCCATGCGTTAAAGGCCATGAATTCTGCGTAATTCATGCAGATCTGCATGTGTGACCTGCTGTCCCGCATGTTGCATTGCAGCGTAACCTTCCTATGTAGGTCTCATGCGGTGGGTCCTGCGCATAACCCGGTCATTCCTCCGATTGGGCGTTTCCTCCCCCCTAACAGGACCCCACTTCAGCCCGGCGCGTCGCAAGATGCTGCCGGGCTTTCTTTTCTCGCCCTATTTGCGTTTCCGGAAATGGCCATTCAAGGCCAGGAACAGGATGGCGAGCGCCCCGCCGAACGTGACGGCGAGCGAGGCATAGAGCATCGCGGCCGAAAACCCGTCCCAGGGCGTCAGCCAGGCATTCGGCGTCAGGTGCACGAACGGCGGCATCAGCGAGAAATGCACGCCCGGGCCCGTCGCATTGCCCGGAACATTGGCCGGGTCGGCAAAGTATTTCAGCTTGTCGGCCCAGTCGAAGGCGACCTGGAAGAAGCCGAAGATGCCCAGCGCACCGAGACCGGCGGTCAGCAGCTTCTCCTCATCCTGCTTGATGCGCTGTTCGCGGTCATGGGTCTGGCTCTCGAGGTTCGAGATCAGCTTCTCAATATAGTCGTTGCGCCGCTCGATACCGCGCAGCTGCATCATGGAATCGAACACGTCCCGTTCGGTGTCATACCGGAAGATGTTGGTATAGCGGTCCCGGTAATAGGCGGCATACTTGCCGGTCCGGAAATCATAGAATTTCTCGGCGGCGCTTTTCAGCTTGCCGCTGCTGCCGAGCGTTTCGACATCGCTGATCAGGTCGAAGGCCGAGGCCTCGTATTCGCGGGTCATGAACTCGTTATGCATCGAGACAACGTGGATCATGAACGCATAGGGGCAGGTGCCGATAAAATCATTGGCTGCCTCAAGGCTGCGGGCCCTCTCGACAAAGGTGATCAGCGCGCGGGGATTGGCGAAGCGGGCAAACTTTCGCTCGGCGGCCTGTTGCTCCGTCGACGGATAGATAGGGTCGATCGAGTCCAGGATCTCGGACGGATCCTGGTTCATGAAGTCGATGATGTTCTGGTTGAACCCGGCCAGGAAAAGGTATTGCAGGCAATCCTCGCGCTTGCGGCTTTCCATCGCCGGTATCTACTTGCGAGCAGTCTCGATCTGTTCATCTGTATACTGATCATAGTCTGGTCGGTCAGCGACCCATTTCCAGAACGGCTTGGCCAGTTCAAATTGCGGAACCCCGTTCACGGCTGGGACTTCGCACCCTGCCAGTTCCGTCTGGTAGGCTGCGTAGCAGCCCTCCTGCACCATCAGCGAGCGCGGGGCCGGCTTCTCGGTGGCGGGATCGATTTCGGGTAGCAGGCGCCGGAAGAATGTCTTGTCCTCGAAGAAGAACAGGAGGCGCGAGACCGGCATGATCAGTCCCGGCACCTCGATGAAGGGCGCCTCTGCCACAAGGTTGTCGAAGGCCGGAACGGGGTTCTTTGGCGGCTTGGCCGGCGGGCAGTATTCCTTGAGTTTCGAGAAAAGATCGGCGGCGTCGGCGTTGAATGTATCACGCACAAAATGCCAGAAGTTTGCTGGGCGTCCGCCTGCGCCTTTCACTTTGATCGCGTCGAGCGGCGCAATCCCGGTCTGCGCATCGGTCGGGCGTATCTCCTTGCCCTCCGGCACCGTGCCCTTGATCTCGAATTCCTTCGGCGCCGCCAGTTTCTGCATCAGCGACAGGAAGAAGAAGTCGCCCGGCGTATGGTCGTAGTTATAGCGGAAGGAGAGGTGATACCCGACCGCGCCATTCGCATGCGTGTACCAGAAACGCCGCACCCGCACGGTGCGCGTCTTGTTGAGCCCCGGCGGCGTGGCGGTGAAGCGGCGCCCTTCGGTCATCCACTCGATCTTGTCCGGCACCGTCACTTCGAGAAACTCGCCAGCCGCGGGGCACAGCGTGTCCAACAGGAAATCATCCACCTTGTTGAGGCGTTCGCGGTCCGCGATATCGTTGAGCAGGGGCTCGACCCCGTTGCGAAGGCGCTGGCTGGCCCGGTAGTTCGCCTGGAAACCGCGCACGATCGACGGCGCCAGACGCTGCCCGAGCGCGGCCTCGACGCGGTCGCCGGACACATACAGCGACAGGGTGAAATAGAGCGAGCGGTCCGCGCACTTCTCGAAATCGGTTGCCGCGACAGCTGTCTCGGTCATGGACATATCCCCCCTCGTCCCCGCTGGCGTCACGCCGGCGCCGCTCGGTCCCGCCGCACATACGCGGCCTCTGCGAACACCTTGTCAAACCCGGTCAGCGCCACCTCTTCGCCCTTGCGGCACGCCGCATCCAGCCTCGCCAGCTGCTGCGCTGCAACCGGCGCGCTCTCCGGATCGGCGCCTTTCAGCACGGTCACCCCGAAAAAGCGGCGCATGTGCTTCGCCATCAGGCAGGCCGTCAGGCTGTCGCCCTCTGCGCCCAGCGCGCCCAGAAGCAGGTCGGTTTCGGCGGTCTGCTGCGCCGAGAGTGGCGGCTGGCGATAGGGCATTGCCACGATGCGCGCCCCGCGCCGTTCCCAGATCTTCAGCCGGTCAACCTGGTCCAGCCCGGCATGCGCGCTGTCGAGGGCATAGTCCTCCGGCGACATGTTAACCGGATCGTTCATCTCGATGAAGACCAGCGGCTCGGGCGCCTCGCCGGGCCAGGTGAAGGAGGCCTTCGCCTCGCCGCGCACAAGCGCCATCAGGCGTGAGAAATGCCCGCGCTGGCGCTCGGCGGAATCCACGAAGATATAGCTCAGTGACACCGTCAGGTCTGCGCCGTCGCCTGCAAAGGCGATGAAGCTCGCCGCCCCCAGCACACGCCCCGCCGCGCCCTCGGTCAGCATGACCACCACTTCGCGGTAAGGCCCATACAGCCCCGAAAGCCGTGCATAGGCCGCGCCATGATTGAGGTCGAGGCAGGCCTTGAAGCCGTCCAGGTCTTCCTTTTCGTCTTCGAGGATGAATGCGGCGTCATAAGCCTCGAAGAAGGCCGGCAGGCGCGCGTCCTCGCTGGTCGTGAAGACATGCAGGTAGACCCCGTCGCGGAGGTCTTCCTTGCGGTCGCGGTTGGACAGGGCCTTCAAAGTCATCGCTGCGATCTCGTGCCACGGGCGGGCGCCGTGTCAACCGCGATTGAGCTCACTCCGGAACTCGCCGCTTGAATTGATCGCCCGCGTGTGGTGTCTTCGGGGCCAATCAGGCGGTGGAGAGAGCACATGCGGCGCTGGATGCTGGTGCTGGTGCTGTTCCTGTTGCTGGTGGCGGGCGCCGGAGCCGGCGCTGCCTGGTTCCTGCTTCAGCCGAAGCCGACGAAGTATCACCCCGATTTCGGAACCGACTGCACCGAGCTGCTGACGCCCGCGACCGTGAACGCGGTGGACTGCGTGCGCGTCCTGTTCGGCACCAACCGGGAATTCATCCTCGAGGGCAATGAGCCGGGACTCAATCAGGAAGCGGATGCGAAGGACGTGCTGGCGCGCAGTGCAAAACGGCTGCAACTTGGCCGGGCAGATGTCTGGCTGCCGAAACTGATCGAGGAGGGCGGCTCCCGCGACCGAGGCGAAACACCGATCCTGGAAGGCCCGCCGCCTGAAGCGCAAAGCGAGTTGGCAAAGTACGTGTTCCTCACGCGCATCACGCGGGCGGGCACGGATGCGTTCCTGACGCACCTTGATCGGGCCCTGGCCGAGCGTAACAGCGGTTCGGTTCTGCTGTTCGTGCATGGTTTCAACACGCCGTTCGATGACGCGCTGATCCGCTCGGCGCAGCTGTCGGTCGACCTGTCGCACCGCAGCATTTTCGATGCCGGCGCGCCGATGCTGTTCAGCTGGCCTTCGGCGGGCGCCCTGTCACTCGATGACTACCGCGGCGACCAGGCCCAGTCCCTGGAAGCCGCGCCTTACCTTGAAGAGTTCCTCGATCTCATTACCGGGAACGCCGAGATACGCCGCATCAACATCGTTGCGCACTCGATGGGCAACCGCATCCTGACCAAGGCTCTGGAATCCTATGCGGCGGACTATCTGGAGCGACACGGACGCGACGATCTCGAGTTCCGCATCATCCTCGTGGCCGCTGATGTCGACCGCGACATTTTCGAGGCCACCACCGGCGTGCTCGACAACCTGAAGGCCAACGTCACGATCTACACGTCTGACGCCGACCGCGCGCTGCACGTCTCCGAAATCGTCAACAGCAAGCTGCGCCTCGGCGATACCAATGGCGACAAGCCGTTCATCCGGGCCAATCCGTATTACCAGACTGTCGACGCCACCGGCATCGCCACCGAACTCTTCGGCCTCGGCCACAACTATTATTCCGACAATCCCTTCATCCTCGGCGACATCCTCTGCGCGCTGGCCGAAGCTAATCCGGAAATCCGCGCGCTGGAGCGCCGGCGGTATGCCAGCACGCCGGACGGGCTCGAATATTTCCGCGTCAACGCTGACAAGGTGCCCGCAGAAAAGGATTGTTCGCTCTACCGTGACGCCTATCCACTCCAGAATGTCGCCGATGCGCCGGTACAAACCGAGCGTGTGCGCACGCGTTCTGCGCCGCCCGCGACCCGCGAGGAGGAGGCCGTGCCTCCATCCCCTCAATCCCATCCACCCCCTCCACCCCCTCCACCTCCGCCGCCGCCGGCCATGCTCGCGCCCGAAATCCTCTACACGATCCCCGTAACGGACAGGGACGAGATCCGGTATGATGCCTTCGAGCCGGTGCTGCTGGCCGCAATCAGTCAGGGCGAAATCTCGCAGGTCCTCATCCGTGCACATACAGACAGCGTCGGCAGCCGCGAAGCAAACCTGGCGCTCAGCAAGGCCTGGGCAAACGACCTGCGGGACTGGATCGCCGCGCGGGGCGTGCCGCTGGACGTGATCTCGGCCGAGGGCTTCGGCGAGGACCAGCCGCTCGAAATCGCGGAAGACGGCGCGCCATCGAGCCTCAACCAGCGCATTGAGATCGTGATACGCTTTGCCGGTTAACCGCCGCCCCAACCAGAAGAAACTGCCAGCAGGGAAGCCCGCATGTCATCACGCCACCTCGTCGAGCCAGACCTGATCGCCTTTCTTGACGCCATGCCCACGATGACCCTCTCGGCGGACAATCTCGCCGCCATCCGCGCCGCCCGTGACGGGATGCTGAGCCAGCTACCCCCATTCCCCGAGACCGTGTCGGTTGAGGAGCGCCATATCCCAGGGCCCGCCGGCGCGCCGACCGTCCGTACAAAGATTTATCTCCGCAAGGAAGGCGCCGCCTTGCGCCCCGCTATCCTCCACCTGCACGGCGGCGGCTATATCATGGGCAATCCGGAATTCATGGGCCCGCAATGCGCGCTCTGGGCGGATGCCTTCGATGCCGTCGTGGTCGGCGCGGCCTACCGGCTCGGGCCGGAAACGCGCTATCCCGGCAATGTCGAGGACGCTTATGCCGCGCTCGCCTGGATGATCGCCCATGCCAGCGAACTTGGCATCAATACGGCCCGCATCGCCGTCGCCGGCGAAAGCGCCGGGGGAGGGCTTGCGGCATCGCTCGCCCTGCTGGTGCGCGACCGGGGCGAATACAACTTCTGCCACCAGCAGCTGATCTTTCCTATGATCGACGACCGTACCGCCGTGCGCACCGACCTCTCACCCATCTACGGCGAATTTGTCTGGAACAATGGCTCGAACCATTTCGGCTGGACCAGCCTCCTCGGCCAGCCGCCGGGCAGCGAAGGTGTGTCGCCTTACGCGGCCGCCGCCCGCGCGGAAAGCCTCAAGGGCCTGCCCCCGGTCTTCATGGCCACCGGCGCGCTTGATTTGTTCACGGAGGAAAACCTCGACTATGCCAAACGCCTGATGGCTGACGGCGTGCCGGTCGAGCTGCACGTCTATCCAGGCGCCCCGCATGCCTTCATGCAAGTGCCCGGCGCCCGCGTCACCCGCGCCTATGCCCGGGACGCAATGGCGGCGCTTGGCAGGGCGCTGGGCGCCGAACGTGCCTAAACCGAAGCCCGCAGCATCCAGGCTGTCTTCTCGGCAATCTGCGCACGCTGGGTGAACAGGTCCACCGAGACCGGATCATTGTTCTTCTCGCCGATCCTGATGCCGGCTTTCGCGGCCTTGCTCACCGCCTCGTGGCCCGCCGCAAGGTTTTTCACCATCTCGCTGGCTTCCGGCACGCCCTTGTCAGGCTTGATCGTCGCATGTTCCAGTATCTCGGCGGACGAGCCCGGTGCAAAGTGGCCCAGCGCGCGTATGCGCTCGGCAATCAGGTCCAGCGCCAGCCAGAGTTCGTTATACTGCGTCATGAACATGCCGTGCAGCTCGTTGAAGCGCGGCCCGGTTACGTTCCAGTGGTAACCGTGCGTCTTGTTATAGAGCCCATAGGTCTCGCCCAGCAGCACTTTAAGCGCTTCCGCCGAGGATGTCCGGGCGGCGTCCGTCAGTCCGATATCAATCGCCATGTCAGTCTCCCTGCAGCTGTCGCAAACTGTCCCGCCCATATGGGCACACACCCGGCGGCGCGCAAATGCGTATTACCCGAAGGTGTTATAGGCTGCGTCTATGACAATGCGGCGCAGAACCGCTGGATCCGCACCAGCGCTTCCTTCAGCACCGCGTCCGAGGTCGCATAGGAAATCCGGAACGTGTTCGCGAGACCGAAGGCTTCGCCAAACACGATGGCGACCTTTTCGGTTTCCAGCAGTTCGCTGGCGAAGGTCTTGTCATTGTCGATCACCGCGCCGGAGGGTGCCCGCTTTCCAATCACGCCGGCGCAGGACGGATAGACATAGAACGCCCCCTCCGGCTTGGGGCAGATCAGCCCTTCGGCCTCGTTCAGGCCCTCCACCATGAAATTTCGGCGCGCCTGATAGGCCGCGCGGAAACCGGGGAGGAAATCCTGCGTCCCGTTCAGCGCCTCGACGCTTGCCCACTGGCTGACCGAGCAGGGGTTGGACGTTGACTGGTCCATCACCTTTCGCATCGCGCCGATCAGCTTCTCCGGCCCGGCGGCATAGCCGATCCGCCAGCCGGTCATGGCGTAGGCCTTAGAAACACCGTTCATCGTCAGTGTGCGGTCATAAAGTGCCGGCTCCACCTGCGCGATGGTCGCATATTCGAAGCCGTCATAGACAAGATGCTCGTACATGTCGTCCGTAAGCACCCAGACCTGGGGATGGCGCAGCAGCACATCCGCCAGGGCCTTAAGCTCGCTTGCCGCATAAGCCGCGCCTGTCGGGTTCGAGGGCGAGTTCAGAACCAGCCATTTGGTGCGCGGTGTGATCGCGGCGTCCAGCTGCTCGGCGGTCAGCTTGTACTGGCTGTTGGCGCCGCAGGTCACCGTCACCGGCGTCCCGCCCGCCAGCAACACCATCTCCGGATAGCTCACCCAGTAAGGCGCAGGGATCACCACTTCGTCGCCGGGATTGAGCGTCGCCATGAAAGCATTGAACAAAACAGCCTTGCCGCCCGGCGACACATTCACCTGCGACGGCTTGTAGGCAAGGCTGTTCTCGCGCGCGAACTTGGCGCAGATCGCTTCCTTCAGCTCCGGAATGCCGTCTGAGGGTGTATACTTCGTCTTGCCCTCCCGGATGGCGCGGATGGCCGCGTCCTTGATGTTCTCCGGAGTGTCGAAATCCGGCTCGCCCGAGCCCAGCCCAATCACGTCCAGGCCCTGCCGCTTCATCTCGGCGGCCTTGGTTGTCACGGCAATCGTGGCCGACGGTTTGACGCGGGAGATGGCATCGGAGAGCTGGATATCGGCGGCCATTTGGAATGGGTCCTTGAACGTGGGAGAGCGGCGCACGCATACCGGCGCGCCCGGCCCTCCGCAAGGCGCGCGGCCCTCGCCCGTGCCGAAAGGTTTGGTTTCCCGGCGATTGCGCCGGATCGGTCAGCTTTTCATCGAAGAATTGGCGGAAAGGTAAAATATTTCGCGCAATCTGTTTATACGGACGGGACACTTCAGGCCGCAAGGCTGGCCCGGAGGCAGTAAAATGTTTGGCAACAACTGGAAGGCCAGGATCGAGCCCGCGCGCTCTGGCATGGGACTTGACCTGAGCGGCGTGGCCCGCCGGGGACGGCAGTTTTTCGAAAGCCTGAAGACGACCCAACAGCTTGTCCTGCCCGGGCCCGTGACGATGGGCCTGTTCCAGCTGCTCGTCGGCCAGTTCAAGGGCGGCAGCGTGGACGAACAGGCGGGTAAGCGTTTCATGGGGATCATGTTCATGATCGTCGCGGCGGCCGCCACGCTTGGCTGGACCGCGTCCGGTTACACCACATAGCGCCCTTCCTGCGCCCGCCCGGGTCGACTATCTGTCAGCCATGAGCGAGAATCAGGCCGGCGCAGCCCCACGGCGCGGCGTCGATGTCATCAAGGACAACCTCTCCCGGCTTCCCTCGAAGCCTGGCGTCTACCGAATGTTCGGGGACGTCGACGAGGTCCTGTATGTCGGCAAGGCCCGCGACCTGAGGGCCCGCGTCGCCAATTACACGCGCATGGGCGGCCACACCCAGCGCATCGCCCGGATGATCCTGCAGACGCGGCGGATGGAATTCGTCGTCACCGAGAGCGAAACCGAGGCGCTGCTGCTGGAGGCGAGCCTCGTCAAATCGCTCAAACCCAGATTCAACGTTCTCCTGCGCGACGACAAGTCCTTCCCCTACATCCTGATCCGCCGAAACCATGAGGCGCCTCAGATCAAGAAGTATCGCGGCAGCAAGCAGGACGAGGGCGACTATTTTGGCCCCTTCGCCAGCGCCGGCGCCGTGATGCGCACGCTCGACACGCTCCAGAAGGCCTTCCTGCTGCGCACCTGCGAGGACAGCGTCTACCACGCGCGCACGCGCCCCTGCATGCTGCATCAGATCAAGCGCTGCGCCGCGCCCTGCGTCGGCCTGATCTCGCAGGAAGATTATACCGAACTCGCCAACGAGGCGGCCGACTTCCTGCGCGGGAAGGGGGCGGACTTGCAAAAACGCCTTGCCGCCGAAATGGAAGCCGCCGCCGAGGCAATGCAGTTCGAAGACGCAGCCCGCCTGCGCGACCGTATCCGCGCGCTCGCGCATGTCCGCGCCACGCAGGACGTGAACCCGGACGGTATCGAGGAAGCCGACGTCTTCGCCATCGCCATGGACGCCGGCATGTCCTGCGTGCAGGTCTTCTTCATCCGCGCCGGCCAGAACTGGGGTGCCACGGTGCACTTCCCGCGCCATGAACGGGATCAGACGGCGGATGAAATCCTCGCCGCCTTTCTCGTCCAGTTCTATGACAAGCGCCCCCCGCCGCGCCTCATCCTCGTCAACCAGTTGCCCGACCAGGCCGAGCTGATCGCCGAAGCCCTGAGCCTCAAGGCCGGCCGCCGAATCGACCTGCGCCGCCCCGAGCGCGGCACCAAGCGCGACCTCCTTACCCAGGCCGAACGCAACGCCGCCGAGGCGCTCACCCGCAAGCTGTCGGAAACCGCCAGCCAGGAACGCCTGCTCCTCGAAGTGCAGAAAGTGTTCGAGCTGCCCGAAATGCCCGACCGTATCGAAGTCTATGACAACTCACACATCCAGGGCACCAACGCGGTCGGCGGCATGGTCGTGGCGGGCCCTGAAGGCTTGCGCAAGGCCGCCTATCGCAAGTTCAATATCAAGGACACTGAGATCACACCCGGCGATGATTTCGGCATGATGCGCGAAGTCATGCGCCGTCGCTTCGCCCGTGCGCTGAAGGAACGCGAAGGCGGGCAGGACCAGGACTGGCCGGATCTCGTGCTGATCGATGGCGGCCTCGGCCAGCTCAACGCCACCATCGAGGCCCTCGCGGAACTTGGTCTGACCCCGGACGATGTCACGCTCGTCTCGATCGCCAAGGGCGTCGACCGCAATGCCGGCCGCGAGCAATTCTTCCGCCCCGGCCGCGCGCCTTTCAAGCTCCCTGAGAACGCCCCCGTCCTCTATTACCTCCAGCGCCTGCGCGATGAGGCCCACCGCTGGGCCATCGGCGCCCACCGCCAGAAACGCGCCGCCGAAGCCGCCCGCTCCCCGCTCGACGAGATCGAAGGCATCGGCCCCACGCGCAAGAAAGCGCTGCTCCACCATTTCGGCTCCGCCCGCGGCGTCTCGCGGGCAAAGGTCGCCGACCTCATGCAGGTCGACGGCGTCAACGAAGCCCTCGCCATCCGCATCCACGGCCACTTCAACGGCGGGTGAGCGCCGTCAGCTGCGGTCTCGGCCGATCATCGCAAACCAGTCGCTGAAATTCCGGAAGGCCTCGCTGGAGGCAACCGGTGTCAGGGTGCGATGCATCACCAGATAGTAGCCTAGCAAAACGGGCATCGGCCAGCGAATGCGTCCGGTGCGCGGTTCCCGGAAAATGATCGCCGCGCACACCACCTCAAGAAAAACCAGTGACGCCTGCAGGCTCGCGCTGAAATCCGCCACGGGCCAGGCCAGCGCGTTCACGAATAATCGCTCGAGCGCCGCCTCGAGCGCGATTTACGCGCTCGCTGCGAGGGCCGTCACATGCAACCGGTTATCTCGTTTGCGCGCTGCCAGAACGGCAAAGGCAACATAGACGCAGAACAGCGCCATACCGGTGAGGTCGAGCCATACGATTTTCACGTCGAGAAGGCGCAAAATTGGCGATATTGTTGTACGCCATGCTCTGGACGACGTAGACGCCGCTCGCCACGACAATCGCAGCGAGCGCCAATGATGCCCAGCCCACGACCCTGTGCGAGGCACGCTTGCGGCCAGCGATCAGCCCATACTGGACCAGCGGCAGCATCATCCGTGCCGCGGCGGACAATCCGTTTACCAGGTGGGGCAGGGACCTCGATGGCAGGACGGCAAAGAAGCTTGGCCAGAAACCAGCACTGCGAGCCCGCGCGCGGTCAGGAAGGATGGCCGGGGATGCCTGAGAGATTTCCGGAATCCACCGCCCGCTTCCACCATGTCCCCCGGACGCCGCCCGCGAGCTGAGTGTGCTGCAAGGCTTCCACTCCGTCCAGCCGATCCCCGGCCCGCAGAAACAGGGTTACTTTTTAACCCCCAGTCCCCTATACTGGTCATGTCTTCGGACTATGGCGATAAATGCGCGTGTAATAAGCGGCTCGGACCCGGGGGCGGTACCCGGCAGCTCCACCAAAAGACGGCCTCGTTAGCCGTTTCCTGATGGGGCTGAAATAGTGTCGACGGACGTGTAAAGACGAGGCTTTCGCTCGCTTGAGCTGCGTTAGAAGCTCAAAAGCAAATAGTTGCAAACGACAACTTTGCTGAGGGCGAACTGCTCGCCGCGTAAGCGGTGACGGTTTTTCCGACCTAAGTCCTCCGGTTTCAGACCCGGAGGCGGGGCCCGGGGGCGCCTGGCAACAGAAGCCCCCACCTAACCTTTCCTTTTACTCAAGTTTGCATTGCCCCACGGGGCGATCTGCCTATGCTTGCTCCAGAGAAATCCATGGGAGGAAGACATGAGCAATGCACGCATCAACCGTCGGCAGATGCTCGGCGCATCTCTTGGCGTCATGGGCGCTGCCTGCGCGTTTCCGGGGGCGGGCGCAGCGGCGCCCCGCCC
>NZ_JBBEBT010000277.1:0-2312 GCF_040882205.1 Hyphomonas sp. | reverse complement strand
TCGCCTGCGCCCTCGCCAATATTTTCATGCTGCGCCGAAAACTGATGCGCGCCTGACAGGACAGGTGCGCCCAAAGCGCACCGATGAGCCCGACCAGGGCAGAAAAACGGGCGAAAAAACCAGAATACGCGCGCTCAGAAAGCAAAATCCCAGCAAAAGCGCACCGTTTGAGAATTGATCAGACGTTCCCTAGTCCAGGCGGGCAAACTCGTCGGCAACCTCTTCGCTGGAGGCCTCATCGCCGCGGGCAATGGCTTCCCGGTCCTGCTGGAGAATACGGAGCACGCGGGCGACGTATTCCTGGGTCCAGGCGCCGCGCTCTGCAGCTTCTTCCTTGCTGGGCTCGAAGGCTTCGATCGCGGCCTTGCTCAGCTTTCCGTCACGTTCAAGCAGGCGCTCGACAGTGTCGAGGCGTTCACGCAGGACGGCGACTTCCTGCATCAAGACAAGCGTTATGTTCATCACACGCTCGACGTCCGTATCGTCGAGGAACCAGGGGCGTTTGCCTTTGGCCTTGGCGCCGGCAAGGAGTAGGGGATCAGGCTTGCTGGTCATGGCTCATGCCGCCTTCCAGGCGCCGATGACATGCCAGGCGGCCTTACGGCCATAGTCTTCCTGCTTGGTGTCCTTGGCGGCTTCGGGAAATACTTCCGGATCCACGACCGCGGTCACGCCGCCGTGGAGTATGGTCTGGCGGGGAAAGCCCGACTTTGCCATCCAGTCGTCCAGATCGACTTCGTGGAGCTTCGTCCAGAAAGGTTCGTTATTGTAGAAAGCGTCCCAGTCGCGCATGGCCTGTTCGAACAGTGGCATGTCCTCTGTGTACTGAGGTTGCTCCACATGCAGGACGATTCCGCCCGGCTTCAGAAGGCGGTTGGTCTCTGCAAAGATGACCGGCATTGTCTTGTAACTTGTCTCGTGCAGGAACATCGTCGACTGGATCCAGTCAAAGCTCTCGTTTTCGAACCGGCTCAGGTCCGCAACATCGGCCTGTACGAAGGTGACGTTTTCAATCCCCATGGATTTCGCCCGGGCGAGCCCATAGCGCAGCATCGGCGCGCCGGCATCGACGGCAATCACTTCGGCGTCCGGGAATGCCGCGGCAATCGGCAGGACATTGTGACCCAGCCCGCATCCGATATCTAGGATGCGCCGCGGTTTGAATTCGGGAAGGTTCTTGGCCACCCATTCGGCAACCGCCACGCCGCCGCCGTCATTGTATCGGCCGAGCATCCCGCCGGTCGTTGCAAAGATGCCTGCATCGTAATTGGCAGGACCGGTGACGTCGCCGGGGACGAGTTCCGTATGATAGCTCCCCGGCATGCAGTGATGGTCGATTGCCTCGGTCGAGCGGGGCTGTTCGAAGGCCGGGTCGAGAACTAGGCGCTTATCGCCTGCTGTGAGCAGGCGGACTTTCTCATTCAGTGCCTCTGCCTGGCGCAGGGTTACCCAGCGTCCGGCCTGCTGACGGGTCTCCATTGTGGCCCGGCGCAGCATTGACCACCATTGCCAGGAAGGGTCTCGCGCGAGGGCCTTGCGGACTTCGTGACGGTCCTTGAACGGGCGCCCCTCGGTGCTTTCGAAGGCAGGCTTCACCCGTGCCTCGAACGCTTCGGCGACACCCGGCATGAGGTTGGCTGAAAGATGACGGTTCATGTGCGCAAGGAAGTTGAACCGGGCAATCTCGTCATGACTGGTCTCGGGATACACGCCATGGCGCCCGACGACTCGGTAGTCTGGCGGGCCGTCATAGGGACGCTTCGTGGGCGGGGATTGCTCCGCGGCTGGCTGCAACGCGGGTGCCTTCTTGGTGCGGTGGGTGGCGGCCATGGCTTCAATTCCTTCGTCGGGCAGGCAAGTTCTCAATTGACCTTCGCCTAAAAGATATATCATTTGAGCGAGAGCGCCATAGGGAAGGTTACGGACATGAGCACCAAGATTGTCGCACTTTTCAATCTCAAACCCGGAATATCCGTTTCCGACTATGAAAACTGGGCGCGGACGACGGACATTCCGACGGTCAACGGCCTCAAGTCCGTCGACGGATTTGCCGTTTTCCGGTCGGTGGCCCTGCTCGGATCTGATGCCAGGCCGCCGTATCAGTATATCGAGATCATCGACGTCAATGACATGGACACGTTCGGCGGTGATGTGAGCACCGAGATCATGCAGAAGGTCGCGGGCGAGTTCCAGCAGATGGCCGCCGACCTCGTGTTCATCCTCACCGACAAGCTCGGCTGACGGGGAGGGTGCACATGACCCGGCCCCTCTCAGGCAAGACCGCTGTCATTACCGGATCTGGTCGCCGCAAG
>NZ_JBBEBT010000276.1:0-14943 GCF_040882205.1 Hyphomonas sp. | reverse complement strand
GGCGTCCGCACGACGGCGTGTTCGGGCATCCTCGGCGAATTCACGCCGACCTACGAATCCACCGTCACCCAGAACCTCTGGGATGAAGGCGCCGTGATGCTCGGCAAGCTCAATATGGACGAGTTCGCCATGGGCTCCTCCAACGAGACCTCGCATTTCGGCAATGTGATCAACCCCTGGCGCCGCAAGGGCGACAACCAAGGCCTCACCCCCGGCGGCTCCTCGGGCGGATCTGCCGCCTCGGTCGCCGCCAACCTCTGCCTGGCCGCCACCGCCTCCGACACCGGCGGCTCGATCCGCCAGCCCGCCGCCTTCACGGGTACGGTCGGTATCAAGCCCACCTATGGCCGCGCCAGCCGCTATGGCATGGTCGCCTTTGCCTCCTCTCTCGACCAGGCCGGCCCCATCGCAAAAACCGTCGAAGACAGCGCCATCCTCCTCGAAGTTATGTGCAGTCATGACCCGAAGGATTCCACCTCGCTGAACATCCTCACGCCGGACTGGCGGCAAGATGTCCGCAAGGGCGTCAAAGGCATGCGCATCGGCATCCCGAAAGAGTACCGGATCGAAGGCCTCTCAGAAGAGATCGACGCCCTCTGGCAGCAGGGCATCAAATGGCTGAAGGAAGCCGGCGCCGAGATCGTCGACATCTCCCTGCCGCATACGAAGTATGCCCTCCCGGCCTATTACATCGTCGCCCCCGCCGAAGCCTCGTCCAACCTTGCCCGCTATGACGGCATGCGCTACGGCGCGCGCGTCGAGGCGGGCAACCTGACGCAGACCTATGAAGGCACCCGCGCCTCCGGCTTCGTCAAGGAAGTGCAGCGCCGCCTGATGATCGGCACCTATGTGCTCTCGTCGGGCTATTATGACGCCTATTACCTGCGCGCCCAGAAAGTCCGTACCAAGATATTCCAGGACTTCGTGGCGGCCTTCGAAAGCTGTGACGCGATCCTCACGCCTGCCTGTCCGTCGCCCGCCTTTGCCTTCGGCGAAAAGTCCGGCGACCCCGTGGAAATGTACCTCAACGACGTCTTCACCGTCACCGCAAACCTCGCCGGACTTCCCGGTATCGCAGTGCCCACCGGCCTCTCGGTCAGCGGGCTGCCGCTCGGCCTGCAGGTCATTGGCAAGGCGCTCGACGAGGCGGCCTGCTTCCGTGTCGGCGGCGCGCTGGAAGATGCTGCCGGCTTTGTGGCCAAGCCCGAGCGCTGGTGGTAGATTGCTCTCATGGTTCGTTTTATTGGTATCTTCGCAATCGTCCTGATCCTGGGCGCCATCCTGATCAGCGGCGTCCTCAGCCGTTATGGCTACAGCCTCGCCGATCCCGAAATGCGGATCATGGCCGGTGTCTGCGTCCTCGTGGCCCTCTATGTTGCCTGGCGCATCAACAGCGTCCTCAAGGCGCGCGCGATGAAGCTGTCGGAGCGCCCGGCGCCGGGCGGGGCAGGGCAGGGTAAGCTCTCCGGCCTGTTCGCGCCGCGCAGCAAGGCGCTCGCCGCCCGCGAAGCCCAACTGGAAGCGCGCCGCCGCAAGCTGGTCGCTGAAGGCAAACTTGCCCCCGAGGAAGCCGGCCCGCAACCAGACGCCGCGCCCGAAGTGCCTGCCGCCCTGCCGGCAGCCTCGTCCACCAACGTCAAGGACCGCATGGCTGCCCGCCGCGAACGCATCCGCAAGGCCCGCGAAGAAGGCAAGCTGGACTGACCTGCCCGGCTTCCCCTGAAAACGCCTCAACACCTCAAGCAGCCGAGACCCTAATGACCGAACGACCCACCTTCCGCATCAAAGGCGAAACCGGCGACTGGGAAGTCGTCATGGGACTGGAAATCCATGCCCAGGTCGCGTCCAACGCGAAGCTCTTCTCCGGCGCTTCCACGGCCTTTGGCTCGGACCCGAACTGCAACGTCTCCCTCGTCGACGCGGCCATGCCCGGCATGCTCCCGGTCATCAACCGCTTCTGCGTCGAACAGGCCATCCGCACCGGCCTCGGGCTGAAAGCGCAGATCAACACCTTCAGTCGCTTTGACCGGAAAAACTATTTCTACCCCGACCTGCCGCAAGGCTACCAGATCTCGCAGTTCGCCCACCCTATCGTCGGCGAAGGCGAAATCGATGTGGACGTAGAAGTTCCGGGTAAGGAGGATTATGCCTTCACTTGCCGCATCGAGCGCCTCCACCTCGAGCAGGACGCTGGCAAGTCAATCCACGACATGGACCCGCACGCGACCTATGTGGACCTCAACCGCTCCGGTGTTGCGCTGATGGAAATCGTCTCCAAACCCGACGTGCGCTCGCCCGCCGAGGCCGCCGCCTATGTCAAGAAAATCCGCGCTATCGTCATTGCGCTCGGCACCTGTGACGGCGACATGGAAAAGGGTAACCTGCGCGCCGACGTGAACGTTTCCGTCTGCCGCCCGGGCGCCTACGAGAAGTTCCGCGAAACCGGCGATTTCAAGCACCTCGGCACGCGCTGCGAGCTAAAGAACATGAACTCCTACCGGTTCATACAGCAGGCCATCGAGTACGAGGCCCGCCGCCAGATTGAGATCATCGAAGGCGGTGGCAAGGTCGACCAGGAAACCCGCCTGTTCGATGCGGTGAAGGGCGAAACGCGCTCCATGCGCTCCAAGGAAGATGCGCACGATTACCGCTACTTCCCGGACCCCGACCTCCTGCCGCTCGAACTCGAGAAGTCCTGGATCGAGGAGATCCGAAAATCCTTGCCTGAACTGCCGGACCAGAAGCGCGCCCGGTTCCAGTCCGAGTACGGACTGTCGCGCTATGATGCCGGCGTGCTCACCTCCGAGGCCGACAAGGCGCTCTTCTTCGAGGAAGTTGCCAGGGGCCGCGATGCAAAGCTCGCCGCCAACTGGGTCACGCAGGAACTCTTCGGCTACCTCAACAAGGAGGGCCTCGAGCTCTCGCAAAGCCCGGTTTCCGCCAGCGCGCTCGGCGGCCTGATAGGCCTCATCTCCGACAACACGATCAGCGGCAAGATCGCCAAGGACGTCTTTGCCCGGATGATCTCCGGTGAAGGCGAAGCTGGCACAATCGTCGAGAAACACGGCCTGAAGCAAGTCACCGACACCGGCGCCATCGAAAAGGTCGTCGACGAGATCATCGCGGCAAACCCCGAACAGGTCGCGAAGGTTAAAGACAAGCCGCAGACCCTTGGCTGGTTCGTCGGCCAGGTGATGAAAGCCTCGGGCGGCAAAGCCAACCCCCAGGCTGTCAACGACATCCTGAAAGCCAAACTCGGGATCTGACCTGCTAACTCCTGTCCCGCTTGCGGGAGCGGGCAGACGGCAGCTTTAAAACCCCGCCCGTATCCGGGCCGCCACCGGATCCAGCTCCGCCGCGCTCTTCATCGCGCCAGTCGCATGCGGGCCAACAGCGCGGCCTTCCCATACCGGCAGTACATGGAAATGCAGGTGGAAAACGCTTTGCCCCGCGGGGGCGCCATTGAACTGGAAGATGCGCACACCGTCCGGGCTCAATCCCTTCTCTACCGCCCGCGCCACCTTCTGCACGCTGAGCATGTAGCCGCCCACTTCCGCTTCCGGCAGGTCAATGAAATGCCGCGCCTCGCCCCGCTTCGGGATCACCAGCGTATGGCCTTCGCCCATCGGGAATACGTCCAGGAATGCGAGCGCCGCCTCATCCTCGTATACCTTCACGCTAGGCATCTCGCCGCGCAGGATTTTTGCAAAGATATTGCTTGGGTCGTAAGGGGCGTGAAGGGTCATGTATCTTGTTTCCTGAAAGGTGTTCTGTCTTTGAGATATTCAAAATCCGCGTCCACGGCTTGGCGCTCACGGGTAAGGTAATCGGCCACCGCTGCGCGGAAGCCCGCATGGGTGATCCAGTGCGCCGAATGTGTCAGTACCGGGCTATAGCCGCGCGCCAGCTTGTGCCCGCCCTGCGCCCCGGCCTCCACGGTCGTCAGGCCGCGCGCAATCGCAAAGTCGATGGCCTGATAATAGCACGTCTCGAAATGCAGCATCGGCCGCTGGTCCAGTGTGCCCCAGTAACGGCCATAGAGCGTTTCCGAGCCGATAATGTTCATTGCCCCGGCAATCGGGCGCTCGCCTTCATAGGCGAAGATGAACAGTATATCGCCGGCCATCCGCTCACGGAGCAGGGAAAAGCTCCTGCGCGTCAGATAGGGTGAGCCCCACTTTCGGCTGCCGGTGTCCATGTAGAAGTCAAAGAAAATGTCGAGATGCGCCTCGGTGATCTCGCTGCCCGTGATGTGCCGGAAGGTCAGTCCCTCCTGCGCCTTTAAGCGCTCCTTGCGCAGGTTCTTGCGCTTCTCGGAAGACAGTGTCGCGAGGAATGCCTCGAATGATCTGTACCCGGCATTCTGCCAGTGGAACTGCTGGTCCGTGCGGATCAGGAGGCCCGCATGCTCCAGCGCCGGCGCTTCCTCCGCTTCAATGAAGTTCATGTGGAACGAGGAGACCTGTGTCTCCGTCACAAGTTGCAGCGCCCCCTGCAGCAGCGCGGCCTTGTAGATCGCTGCGTCCGGCCCCGGCGCCACCAGCCGCCGCCGCCCGGTCACCGGCGTGAAGGGCACGGCGGTCAGCAGCTTCGGATAATAAGCCCCGCCTGCGCGCTCCCAGGCCTCCGCCCAGCTTTGGTCGAACACGAACTCGCCGCGCGAATGGCTCTTGAACCACATCGGCATCGCCCCGCGCAGGCGCCCGCCCGCGTCGTGGGCCAGCACATGCGCACCCCGCCATCCCGTGCGCGGGGTCGCCGCGCCGGAGGATTCCATCGCCTCCAGGAATTCCCAGCTGACAAACGGATCACAGGCCAGCCCCGGCGGATTCGCGGCCGCGTTCCAGGCGGCCGGGTCAACGGCGCTCAGCGAATTGACGATGGTGATTCGGGGCAGGGCAGAATCCATGCCGGTCAATTTAGGGCGCCGCGTGCGCTGGGTCGATATGCTCAAAGATGATTGCCGGATTGTAAGCCCGCGCCGCCGCCAGGTCCGCCTCGCTGCGCACGGTCCAGGTCGCCGCCGGCTTGCCAGTCGCCAGCCCGGCTGCCCTTGAAAGGTCGGAGTGGTGCAAGGCGAGGTAGTCGATCCCGTCCGCAACCGCGCGCTTCACAATGGCGTCAAACGTGTCGCCATCAGTATAGCTCATCGGCACCACCAGCTGCCCCCGCATCAGCGTTTCGGGAAGCGCCCGCACAGCTTCCTCCGAAAAGCTCATCGCCGCCGCCAGCCCTGGCCAGTCTGCCAGCCGGCCCGCAATCGTACGCGCAAAGGCTGCCGGATCGGTCGTTCCGTCGATCTTCATTTCGCACAGCAGCGGCAGATCCTGCGGCCAGAGGTCCAAGAGGTCATCAAACGAAGGGATACGCTCGCCCGACCCGGTCAGGCCCATCGCCCTCAGCGCCCCTGCCTCCCGCTGCTCGAAAAGGCCCGTCTCTCCGGTCATCCTGTCCAGCAGCGGATCATGGAAAATCATCGCCGTGCCATCCAAAGCGGGACGCAGGTCGAACTCCGCGCCAAGCCCCGCCTTCGCCGCCGCGCGAAATCCCGCCAGCGAATTTTCCGGCGGCCCTTGCGTCAGCCACAGGCCCCGGTGCGCATAGGCAAAGGCGCTGAGATCAAACCGGCGCGCCATCGCTCAGCCGATCTCGAACACGCCGTCGACTTCCACCGCAACCCCCAGCGGCAATGTCGGGCAGGCCACCGCCGAGCGCGCATGCTTGCCGGCCTCGCCGAACACATCGACCATCAGGTCGGAGCAGCCGTTTACGACCTGCGGAATGTCCACGAAGTTCGGCGCGGCATTCACGAACCCGCCCAGCTTCACCACGCGCTTGATGCGCGACAAATCGCCCACCGCCGCCTTGCACTGCGCGATCAGGTTAATGCCGCAGATCCGCGCGGCATGCTGCCCGGCGGAGAGTTCCATGTTTTCGCCGAGGCGCCCGAGAATGCGTCCGTCCGTCGTCGCGCTCACCTGGCCGGAAACATAGAGCAGGTTGCCCGTGATCACGAACGGCACATAGGTCGCCACTGGCTTCATCGGCGGCGGCAGAACGATGCCAAGGGCGTCGAGTTTCTCTTCGGGCGTAGGCATGGGGCAACTCCCTGGATTGTATTCGTCCCGTCCTAGCCTCTGACGGCGGCCAAGTCAGCCCCGCTCAGTCCGTCTGCCTGTCCCGCGCCATCTTCGCCGCGCGCCCCGTGATCACCGCGTCCCGCCCGAACTTTGCCCGCGCCTTGTCGGAGGCGCGCTCGGCAGCGGCCCGCTTGGCCACTTTCGGATCAATCAGGTCCGTCCCGTCCGAATGGAAGGACAAATGGAAGGGTGAGAGGCCCGAAAGCCCGACGCCAATCAGCCGGTATTTGACCCGTCCGCCGGCTTCCTTTGCCAGCAGCGGCCGCGCCGTGCGGAACACTTCCTGCGCCAGCTGCGTCGGCGCGTGCAGCGAGATGCGCCGCGTGACCGGCTTGAAGTCGGCGGTCTTCAGCTTCAGCGTCACCACTGCGGCGACAACGCCTTCGGCCTTCGCCCGGTCGGCGGTCTTCACGCTGAGGCGCCAGAGATGGTCCTCAAGCAGGGCAAGATCCGCCGTGTCCTCGGAAAAGGTCGTCTCGCTCGACACGGACTTGCGATCATCATGCGGGCTGACTTTCCGGTTGTCGCGCCCGTGTGCACATTTCTTCAGCCATTCCCCGGTCTCGCCATAGCGGCGGATCAGGTCCTTCAGCTCCGCAAGCTGAATATCGCCGACCGTGTGGAAACCGTCCTTCGCCAGCGAACCGGCAAACTTCGGCCCCACACCGTGAAGGAAGCCCGCAGGCTTGTCGGCGAGGAAGGCTTCAGCCTCTTCGGGCGCGAGCACGGCGAAGCCGCGAGGCTTGTCGAGTTCGCTTGCGGTCTTCGCCAGGAACTTGTTGGAAGAAAGCCCGATGGATACCGTCACGCCCACCTGTTTCTCCACTTCCAGCGCCAGGCGGGCAAGGCTCGCGGCCGGGGGTACGCCGTGCAGCCGCCCGGTGCCGGAGAGATCCAGATAGGCCTCGTCGATCGACACAGGTTGCACCAGGGGCGTCAGCGTGTCCATCAGCCCGCGGATGGCCCGGCCGGCCTCGCTGTACCTGGAGAAATCCGGCGGTACGACCACCGCTTCAGGGCACAGCTTCAGCGCCTTGAACATCGGCATGGCTGAGCGCACGCCGTAAAGCCGCGCCATGTAGCAGCAGGTCGTCACCACCCCCCGTGTGCCCCCGCCGACGATCAGCGGGACATTGCGCAGGGCCGGATTGTCCCGCTTCTCGACCGAGGCATAGAAGGCATCGCAATCGACATGCGCGATTCCCAGGGTTGCCAAAGCGTCATGGCTGACGATCCGGTGGCCGCCGCACGGGCCGCACCGGTCAAAATCTTCATTTTTTACAGTGAGGCAGTCCCGGCAGAGGCTTGTCATACTGCTGTTTTCCCCCCTCCTCCTGCCGCTGCCCCAAACCCGCCGCCGGACCGGCATAAATGCGTGTTAACTTTTGACGGTATAACTGAAATTCATTGCGTAGCATTCGTGCGTATCGTCAGCAAAACAGAACCGTATGACTAATGACACCCCCCGGACAGTGCTGGTTGTTGAGGATAACGACCTCAACATGCGCCTGTTCTGTGACCTGCTGGGCGCTTTCGGGTTCAAGACCTTCCAGTGCCGGGACGGAGCCAAGGCGGTGGAAATCGCCCGGAAGGAACTGCCCGACCTGATCATCATGGACATCCAGCTCCCGGAAGTCTCAGGTCTCGACATTACCCGCTGGCTGAAGGACGACAAGAAGGTCGCCCACATTCCGGTTCTGGCGGTGACGGCGTTTGCGATGCGTACGGATGAACAGCGCGTACGTGAAGCCGGCTGCGAGGGTTACCTCTCCAAGCCGATCCAGATTGCCTCTTTTATCCGCGCGGTTGAAGCTCTGATGCCGAAGCAGCCAGCATGAGCGCAAGAATCCTAATCGTCGATGACATCGAAGCCAACCGGCGCCTCCTTCAGGCCAAGCTGGAGGCGCAATACCATTCCGTCATCCTCGCCAGCAGCGGGCCGCAGGCGCTCGAAATGGCGCAGACCCATGATCCGGAAATCATCCTGCTTGACGTGATGATGCCCGGCATGGATGGCTATGAAGTCTGCCGGCGCCTGAAGGCCGATCCGGTCACCGCGCATATCCCGGTCGTGATGGTCACCGCCCTCAGCGACACCGAAGACCGCGTGCGCGGACTTGATGCGGGTGCGGAGGACTTCCTCACCAAGCCGGTCGATGATTTCCTCCTCAATTCGCGCGTTAACACGCTGATGCGCTACAACGCCGTGACCTCCGAACTGCGCAAACGTGAAGCCAGCGGCCTGAAGACCGGGGCGATGGAAATCGGCGCTGGCGACGAGACCGATGGCCCGGCCCGCGTGTTCCTGATCGACGATAATCCGCGTACCTCGGCGCGCGTCGCGACGATGCTGCGCGAGAATGGCCACAAGGTCATGACGCTGCTCGAATCCGCCAACATGGGCGACCTTGCGCAGGAGCGCACGGACGTCCTGCTCGTATCGCTTCTGTCGAAAAGTTTCGACCCGCTGAAACTCTGCGCGCACTTCAAGACCAATGACGTGACCCGCGCCGTTTCCATCTTGCTGATCTGCGATCCGTTGGACCGCGCCAAGGCTGTGAAGGGTATGGAGATCGGCGCCAGTGACACGATCATGGCGCCGGTCGATGCCCCGGAACTGCTCGCCCGTGTGCGCGCGCAGGCGCGCCGAACACGGTATGTCGAGATCCTGCGCGAGCGCGTCGACCGCGGCCTCGAGCTATCGGTCATTGACCAGCTCACGGGCCTCTTCAATCGCCGCTACATGACCAGCCAGCTGCAGCAATACATGCAGCGCGCCGTGATGGGTGGAAAGCCGCTGTCGGTGATGATGCTGGACATCGACCATTTCAAGCTGATCAACGACACCCACGGCCACCAGGCCGGTGACGAAGTGCTGCAGGAACTGGCCGATCGCCTGCGCCAGAATATCCGGCAGGTGGATGTCGCCTGCCGCCAGGGCGGCGAGGAGTTCCTCGTTATCCTGCCGGAAACGCCGGGCGAACAGGCCTTCGCCGCCGCCGAACGCGTGCGCAAGGCGATTGCTGCCGGGGTGTTCAGTGTGCTCAGAGATACGCAGCAGGTTTCAGTGACCGTGAGTGCCGGCGTCGCGAGCCTGCAGGGACCGAACGACACGATGGCCGAGCTGATCGCCCGCGCCGATGCGGCGCTCTATCAGGCCAAGGCCGCAGGGCGTAACTGCGTCCAGAGCATCGCCGCCTGATTGACAGGCCCGCGCCAGCGCGCGACAGCCGGACATGACTTTTAAGCCCGGCGGCCCGAACCATGTCTAACCGTTTCGCGGCGTTCCGGCATTCCTCCTACCAGCGCTATTTCTTCTCCCGGTTCCTGACGTCTTTCTCGGCGCAGATCGTCTCGGTCGCTGTCGCCTGGCAGATGTATGACGAGACACGCAGCGCCGCGCTGCTCGGCTGGATCGGGCTCGTGCAATTCCTGCCCGCGCTGCTGCTGGTCGTCGTCACTGGCAATGCCGCTGACCGCTTGGGCCGCCGCCTCGTCATGGGCTGCGGCGCGCTGGTGATGATGAGCTGCGCAGCGAGCATCCTCCTGCTCGTGCTGAACGGCCGGTTCGAGCCGGTACTGGTGCTCGCCATCCTGACCCTCTTCGGCACCGCCCGCGCCTTCTACGGCCCTGCCGCCACCAGCCTCGCCGTGAACCTCGTGCCGCGCGAGGACTTTCCAAACGCGGTCGGCTGGATCACCTCGTCCTGGCAGATGGCCACTATCGCAGGTCCGGTCGTCGGCTCGCTCCTCTACGGTCTCGCGCCGGAGGCCGCCTATGGCACCGCCACCTGCCTCTTCATTGCCGCCGCAACGCTGATCTTCTCAATCCCCAAACCCAACCAGATCGTCTCCCGCGAGCCGCCAACGCTCGCCAGCATCCTCGGCGGCTTCCGCTATGTCTGGAAGGACAAGGTCGTGCTGGGGGCGGTCTCGCTGGACCTGTTCGCGGTGCTGCTCGGCGGGGCGGTGGCCCTCATGCCGATCTATGCGCGCGACATCCTGCATGTCGGCGAACTCGGCCTCGGCCTTCTCAGGGCGTCACCTGGCATCGGGGCGATCATCGCCATCGCGCTGATCACGGCCTTTCCGATCAGGGATCATGCCGGCTTGATCCTGCTGATAGCGGTCGCGCTGTTCGGCCTCGCGACAGCGGTATTTGGCGCCTCGACCCTGGCCTGGGTATCTATCCTGGCGCTGATGTGCGTCGGCGGGTTCGACATGATCTCGGTCTATGTGCGCGAGATCATCCTGCAGCTCTGGACGCCGGACGAGGTGAGGGGCCGCGTCAACGCCGTGAACTCGATCTTCGTCGGCGCCTCCAACGAACTGGGCGAAACCCGCGCCGGCTTCATGGCGGCCTTTGCCGGGCCGGTGTTTACCGTTGTGGCGGGCGGCTTCGCAGCCATCGGCGTGGCGGCGGCCTCCATCCTCATTTTCCCGGGCCTGCGCCGCATCCGGCATCTCAACGAGCGCGACGTCGAACCCACCCGGAGCCCCTGAACGGGAAAACCCGCGCCGATGAGGGCGCGGGCTTCCGGAAATTCCATGAAGAACAGGATTTTACTTGATCTTGCCTTCTTTGAAATCGACGTGCTTCTTCGCAACCGGATCGTATTTCTTCTTCACCATCTTTTCGGTCATGGTGCGCGGATTCTTCTTCGTCACGTAGAAAAAGCCGGTGTCAGCCGTCGAATTGAGGCGAATCTTGATCGTGGCGGGTTTGGCCATGGGGTGGCCCTTCTCGAATGGGGTTGAAACCGGGAAACGGGCTTATTGACGAGGTAGGGCGCTCAAGTCAAGCGGTCAAAGCCGGTCTGTGGCGTGTCCGGACCGGCTCCAGCGCAGGAAAGGCGGGCCGGGCTCGTGGCCGGGCTTCGCGAGCCGTTCGCCGATCTCACCCAGCATGAACCGGGTGACAGAGGGCAGGTCCAGCTTCATCGCGTCTGCCAGTGTCACCCATTGAAGATCCGAAAGCTCCGCCCCGTCTACCGGGGGGCGCTCGTCGATCAGGGCATGCTCGGCCTCGGCCATGAAAAACCGCGCATCAAAGCGCCGGGGCCGGGAGGGCGGCGTGACGGCGCGGCCGATGAAAACGAGGGAGGAGAGGTCCGCCACCACGTCCAGCTTGTGGAAATCTTCCCAGCCGGGCGGGGCCAGATCCGGCATCTCGGCTGAGCGGCCGACGATCAGCCCGGTCTCCTCAAAAGTCTCGCGAATGGCGGTCAGCGCGAGGGCGCGCGGATTCCGGCGCGACTGGATGCGCAGCTTCGCCTCGACTTCGGGGCGCAGTTCCTCCCAGGCGATGGCCTTGGAATCCTTTGGGTCCACACGGCCGCCGGGGAAGACATACTTGTCCGGCATGAAGGCATTGGTGCCCGCGCGCCTGCCCATCAGCACGCGCGGCTGTGAGGCATCCCGGCGCACGAGAATCAGCGTTGCGGCATCACGCGGGCGCAGGCTCGGCACGCCCTTCATGACGGCGACGCCGTCTTCGTCCTTGTCAAAAACAGTGTTCAGCATAGGCGCCATCATCCGTGCGAAATGGGCGATTGCAAGGCGCAGTGCACCATGACGTGAGGTCACATCGCCTCCCGGTCTCTGCGCGGGGATGCGCGGATGGAGTTACCGCTTCTTTTTCTTCTTCGTCGCGCCTGGCGGCAAAGTCCGCTTGTCGAATTTCGGTTTGCCGCGGCGGGGTGGGCCTGCGCCTCCACCGCGATGCCCCCGATTGCCGTCCGAATCGCGGCTGATCGCCTTGCGGGCGGAGCTTCGCCCGGCGGGCGCGGGGAGGGGATCGGAAATCATCTCGAGCAAAAGTCCGCCCTGCAGGGGCGTGACTTCGCGCAGACGCACACGGACGATCTGGCCGAGCGAGAAGGTGCGCCCCGAGCCGCGCGCGTAGACCGCCATCGCGGCGGCATCATGCACCCAGTACTCGTCTGACAGCGAGGAGATGGGCACGAACCCGTCCGCGCCGGAGCCTGCGAGCGCAACGAACAGTCCGGCCGGCGTGACGCCCGTAATGCGGCCGTCAAATTCCGCGCCGACCCGGTCCGCGAGGAAGATGGCGAGATACCGGTCGGTCGCGTCGCGCTCGGCGGCCATCGAGCGGCGCTCGGTCATCGAGATATGGCCGGCGATTTCCTCAAGCCGTGCGGCGGAGCGTTCCGAAAGACCGTCCGGGCCGAAATCATGCGCCGTTATCAGCGCGCGGTGGACGACAAGGTCGGCGTAGCGGCGGATGGGCGAGGTGAAGTGCGAATAGCGCGCGAGGTTCAGGCCGAAATGGCCGAGGTTTTCTTCCGAATAGATCGCCTGCGCCTGCGAGCGCAGAACCATCTGCTGGATCATGCCCTCATAATCGCCACCCCGGATTTCCGCGAGCAGCTTGTTGAACTTGTGCGTCTGTGGACGTTCCCCGATGTTCCATTTCATGTCGAGCGTCTGCAGGAAATCCGCAAACGCGGCGATCTTGGCGTCCGACGGCGTATCGTGCACCCGGTAGACGACCGGGCTGCGCTTTTCCTCCAGCGTTTCAGCGGCGGCGACGTTTGCCTGGATCATGAATTCCTCGATCAGGCGGTGCGCCTCAAGGCGCTCCTTCGTCACGATACCGGTGATCTCGCCTTCCGGATTGAACTGGATGCGTCGCTCCGGCATGTCGAGATCGAGCGGGCTGCGCAGATCGCGCGCCTTCGAGACAGCCGCATACGCGTCCCAGAGCGGGCGCAGGACAGTGGCGAGCATTTCCGCCGCCTTGCCGCCCGGCTTGCCATCAATGGCGGCCTGCGCCTCTTCGTAAGCAAGTTTCGCGGCAGAGCGCATCGTGGCGCGCAGGAAGCGGTGGGATTTCTTGTGTCCGTCTTTCGAGAAGATCATCTCGACCGCGAGGCAGGGGCGCAGTTCGCCTTCCTTCAGCGAGCAAGCCTCCGCCGAGAGTTCGAACGGCAGCATGGGGACTACACGGTCCGGGAAATAGGTCGAATTGCCGCGCTTCTCGGCTTCCTTGTCGAGGGCCGAGCCTTCGGTGACATAAGCGGAGACATCTGCAATCGCGACGATGACCTTCCAGCTGCCATCGGGCAATTCTTCGGCATGCACGGCGTCGTCATGATCGCGGGCGTCATGCGGGTCAATGGTGATCAGCGGCGTGCGGGTAAGATCTGTACGCGCAACTTTCGCGGGCTCCTTGGACTTGGCCTCGGCGATCACCTCGTCCGGGAAATCCATCGGGATTTCATTGGCATGGATCGCGATAAGGCTGGCAGAGCGGGCATCCGTGATATGGCCGATCACTTCGGTGATCACGCCGAGCGCCGGGCCATACTGGCGCCGGCCCTGCGGCTTAGGCTCGGCCACGACGAGGTCGCCGTCCTTGGCCCCCTTACGGTCGGCTTCCTGGATCAGGAATTCGCGGCGTTCCTTGCGGCTGGCGGGTGAGACGCGACCGCCATGCGGGGTTTTATTATAGAGGCCGACGATGCGGTCCGACACGCGCTTTTCAAGCAGCGTGACGACATAGGCGCGCCATTCGCCATTGTCGCGCTCGGCGATCTTGCACACCGCCCGGTCGCCCCTGGCGGGGGCACGGCTGCGCGATTTGCCGGAGGGGCCGCCATAGATGAGTTCAGGACCGAAGAGGCCATGGTCGCCGACGCACTGGCCGATCAGGTCGCCCTCGCGGGTGAGGCGGGTGAACTCGACGAGGCCGCTCGGCGGGGGCCGGTCGGTCTGCGCAAAGCTGCGCTTGCCGGTGCGCTCCAGCTTGCCCTCGCGCTCCAGCTCCTCGAGCACTTCGCGCAGGATCGCGCGCTCTTTGCCCTTCACCTTGAGGCCCCTGGCAATCTCGGCCTTGGACGTGGCGGCGGGGTTTTCCTTCAGGAAATCAAGCACAGTCTGGCGATCTGGAAAGCTCATGGAGGGCCGTATAGGGGAGTTTGCGCCAGATTGCGCGGGGAAATTGCGGGGAGCGGCGAGCCCGGGAGGAGCGGGCCTCCATTGCCTCGGGCCCACCGATTTCGGTGGATAAGACATGACATGTGCAGCAGATTTGCGGTGTTCGGGCGGCGCGGCGAAAGCGCGGGCATCAGACCTCGCGGGGCAGGACAGCCCCGCGCACGGCAGGCGCCTGGCAGGGGCTCGCGGGGGCCATCGCAGCGGAAGCGGCCACCTTTGCGGAGACGGCGGCAACGCTCCGCTGGTTCGGCGGGCCGGTGCACGAAGGCGCGCTGAACCGCGAAAGGTGACGGGGCGGGCTCAGCCCGCGCCGGCCTTTTCCGTGATCATGTATTGCTCGTGCTGGCGCAGCGTCAGGACAGATACGCCCGTGCCGGTGACGGCGGCTGTGTGTTCGAACTGCGCAGACAGGCGGGCGTCCTGCGTACGCACCGTCCAGCCATCGTCTTCGGTGAAAACATTGCGGCCGCCCTGGTTCAGCGCCGGCTCGGTCGTGAAGGTCATGCCGGGGCGCAGCGCCATGCCCGTGCCGCGCCGTCCAAAATGCGGCACCTGCGGGTCCTCGTGCATGTGCCGGCCGATACCGTGGCTGAAGACTTCGCGGACCACACAAATAGCCCGCCTGCTTCGCATGGCGCTCGATGGCGAAGCCGATATCGCCCAGCGCCGCGCCCGGGCGCACGGCGCGGATGCCTTTCCACATGGCTTCGTAAGTTGTGCGCACCAGCCGCCGTGCAGGGGCGACCACATTGCCGGGCATGTAGGTCTTGACCGAGTTGGCGGTATAGGCGTTCTTCTCCAGCGTCATGTCGAAGTTCACGATGTCGCCGCCGCGCAAGGTGTC
>NZ_JBBEBT010000275.1:0-2377 GCF_040882205.1 Hyphomonas sp. | reverse complement strand
CGTGCAAAAGGGACCCCGTTAGCGGGGTGATCGGCGTCTAAAAGGGACCCCTCATTCTGATGGTGTAGCAGGCTGCCTGGTTTTCCAGGTGGTGAGATCGGGATGTTGGTGGTGGAGACGGTTGTTCGGATACGGCGGGAGCACGCGAGCGGGAAGGCGATCAAGGCGATCGCGCGCGATCTGCGGCTGTCACGCAAGGTGGTTCGCAAGGCGATCCGGGCGCCGGAAGGCGCGTTCGATTATCGCCGCACGGTTCAACCGCTGCCCCGGCTTGGGCCGTTCCAGGACCGGCTCGACACGCTGCTGACGGAGAACGAGGCCCGGCACCGGCGTGACCGGCTGCGCATGACGCGGATCCATGATCTGCTGTGCCGTGAGGGGTTCGAGGGATCCTACGACGCGGTCCGGCGCTACGCCCGGCGTTGGACGGAAGCGCGGCGCAAGGATGCGGGCGACGGCGCCCCGGCCTTCATCCCGCTCATGTTCAAGCCGGGCGAGGCCTACCAGTTCGACTGGAGCCACGAGGATGTGGAGATCGCGGGCAAGCCGATGCGGGTGAAGGTGGCGCACATGCGGCTGTGCGCGTCGCGGGCGGTCTACGTCAGAGCCTATCCGCGCGAGACGCAGGAGATGGTGTTCGACGCGCATGCGCGCGGCTTTGCCTTCTTCGGCGGCGTTCCCCTGCGCGGCATCTACGATAACATGAAGACCGCGGTCACCACCGTGTTCGTCGGCAAGGAGCGGGTGTTCAACCGCCGTTTTCTTGTCATGGCCGATCATTACATGGTCGAGCCGACCGCCTGCTCGCCGGCGGCGGGATGGGAGAAGGGCCAAGTAGAACACCAGGTCCAGACCATCCGAGGCCGCTTCTTCCAGCCCCGCCTGCGCTTTGCCAGCATCGAAGAGCTCAACGGGTGGCTGGAGGCTGAGTGCCTGCGCTGGGCCGCAACGCACGCGCATCCCGAGCAGAAGGAGCTGACCGTTGCCGAGGCGCTGGAGCTCGAACGGCCAGTCCTGCAGCCGATGCTGGCGCCCTTCGACGGCTTCCATGAGACCGCGCATGCCGTGACCGGCACCTGCCTGATTAGCTTCGACCGGAACCGCTACTCGGTCATGGCCAAGGCGGCGCGGCGGGCCGTTCAGGTCCGCGCCTATGCCGACCGCATCGTTGTTCGCTTGGGCGACGAGGTAATCGCCGAGCATGCCCGGCACTTCGGCCGCGACCGGACGATCTATAATCCCTGGCATTACCTGCCAGTGCTGGCGCACAAGCCTGGGGCCTTGCGGAACGGCGCCCCCTTCCAGGGGTGGGACCTGCCACCGGCACTGGCGCGGTTGCGGCGCAAGCTGGGCGGCGGAGATGAAGCCGACCGCCGCTTCGTGCGCGTGCTGGCAGCCGTAATGACCGATGGCCTGGAAGCGGTCGAGGCCGCGATCCGGGAGGCGCTTGATAGCGGTGCCGTCAGCGACGAGGTCATCCTCAACATCCTGGCCCGATACCGGGACCCGCCATCCGAGCGCCCCCTGGACGTGGTCGTTGATCTGAAGCTCAGCCACCCGCCGGTTGCGGACTGTGCGCGCTATGACAGTGTGCGAGGCCTCCATGCAGCGGCATGAGATGATCGAGGCGATGCGCGCGCTTGGCCTCAAGGGCATGGCCGGCGCGTTCGACGAGGCGGTCACCACCGGGTTGCAGCGCAAGCGCACGACGCACGAGATCCTGACCGACCTACTGCGCGCTGAAGCCGCGCATCGGCATGCCGCCTCGATCCGCTACCGCATGACCGCAGCCAAGCTGCCGGTAATCAAGGACCTCGACGCCTTCGTGTTCGAGGGCACCCCGATCAACGAAGAGCTGGTGCGCTCTCTGCACACCGGTTCGTTCCTGCCCGGTCGGCGCAACATCGTGCTCATCGGCGGCACAGGGACGGGCAAGACTCATCTGGCCACCGCGATCCTCGCCAGCGTCGTGCGTGCCGGCGCCCGCGGGCGTTACTACAACACCGTCGATCTCGTCACCCGGCTCGAGGAAGAAGCCCGCATCGGCAAGGCCGGCGCCATCGCCGACCAGCTCGGCAGACTCGATCTCGTGGTGCTCGATGAACTGGGCTATCTGCCGTTCGCGCGATCCGGTGGACAGTTGTTGTTCCACCTGATCAGCAAGCTCTACGAGCAGACCTCGGTCATTATCACCACTAACCTTGCCTTCGGCGAGTGGCCCACCGTGTTCGGCGATCCCAAGATGACCACCGCGCTGCTCGACCGCATCACCCACCATTGCGATATCGTCGAGACCGGCAACGACAGCTGGCGCTTCAAAAACCGCAGCTGACCCAATCAGAAAACCGCCTTCGCGCTGCTGACGCCTCCGGTCGGG
>NZ_JBBEBT010000274.1:0-15339 GCF_040882205.1 Hyphomonas sp. | reverse complement strand
CCAGACTGGTGCGGAACAGATCGCGCGAGCCGAAATAAACTTTGCTCCGGGAAATAGGATCATTGCGGGGATCGCCCTGCGGAAAGCGAAAATCCAGCTCACCGTCGTGGATGACGTATCCGACACCTGGCTCGAAGGCCCATCCTTCGGCGAAGCCCCAGCGCCATTGCAGGCCGGCGCCGCCATAGCTGGTATCCCCGGCGGTGTTGACACTGGCGATGACATAAGGGCGCGGGCTGCCGATCAGGTTGAACAGCTCCGGCGAAGCAAACACCGCCTCGCCGTTGAGGTCGGGACCGTCTTCCTTTCCGGCATTGTCGCAGTCGGTCACGCAAACGTTGTGCGTCGTCAGGCCGAGGCGAACTTCCTCCACCAACTGGGCAGAAGCGGTCGCGGCCGGGAGCACGGCGAGCGCGAGGGAGAAAGCGACACGGCGCATGGACGCTCCTTCATCACAACAAGCTATGAGGCATCGCGCCCATGCGCCCCATTCGTCAAGCCAGTTCAAGCTGCGCCGGAACGCGGGCCCAGCGGAGGGTGGCTTCGGCGACACGCTTTCCGAACAGCTCGGCGGTTTCAAGCTCGAAGCGGTCAGGCGTCTGTTCGGCGGGCAAGTCCGTCAGGGCCTGCACGGCGAGGCCGAGGAAATGACCCGCGCGGTTATGTGCCGTTGCGAAGTCACTCTTCGACGAATTGTAGCCGCTCGGAATGTCGTTACCGACCCAGACCATGCCCTGCTGTGCCGCGAGGGTTGCCAGCTGTTGCGGTGCGCCGGTCTTGTCGCCCGAAAGCGAGCCTGAGACGGTTAAGCCGGCGGCGATCTTGCTGGCCAAGGCCGGGCTGAACGAGGCTTTCGAGGTGGCATCAATGAAGGTTTTCATTACGCCCGAGACCGAGCTCATATAGGTCGGCGCGCCGAAAATGATGGCGTCAGCCCTGGCAAGTTCATCCCGCGGTCCCTGATCAGGCGCGGCGAGTTCCTCTGCCTTGTAAAGGCGTACTTCAGAGGCGCGCGCGCAGGCGTCGCCCTTGCGGACATACTCGGCAACCTTGGCCGTGTGGCCTTAGCCAGAACGATAGACGATCGCGATTATGGCCATGATGGGCCCCTTCTCTGTTAATCGCCAACAGATGGGGCGGGTGACCGGATGATCAGCCCGCCCCTGAGGCATATCATCTATACCGTCCGTGTATGGACGGTCCAGGCGCTGTTAGAAGCTCAGCACTTTCACATAACGAACCTGCGGCAGGGCATCGAGTTTTTCGATGACCGAAGCCGGTGGCAGGGAGTCGATGCCGATGAGGGCGATGGCTTCGCCGCCAGCGGCCTGGCGGCCGAGGTGGAAGGTGGCGATGTTGACCTTGGCTTCGCCCAGCATCTGGCCGAGCGCGCCGATGAAGCCCGGCTTGTCGATATTGTTGACGTAGAGCGTGACCGGTGAAAAATCGCCCTCCAGCGCCATGCCTTTCACTTCGACGATGCGCGGCTTGCCGCCGATCAGCGCGCCGGCGAGCGTTCGCCAGCCGCCTTCGGGCGAATTCTTCGTTGCCTTGGTTTTCACCTTGATGCGAATGAGACTATCATAGACCGGGCTCGTCTCGGTCTTGGTCTCGGTCAGCTTGATCCCGGCCTCTGCGAGCACAGCCGGGGCGGAGACCATGTTCACATCGCCGCGCGAGGCTCGAAGGAGGCCCGCGAGCAAGGCGGCGGTGACCGGCTTGCGGTTGAGGTCAGAGACTTCGCCCTCATACTCGATGACGACTTCGTCATATCCGTAATCGGAGATTTGCCCGGCAAAGCTGCCGAGTTTCTCGGCAAGCGCCGCAAAGGGCTTCAGGCGCGGCGCTTCCTCGGCGGTGACAGAGGGCATGTTCAGCGCGTTGGTGACGGCGCCAGTCAGGATATAGTCCGCCATCTGCTCGGCAACCTGCAGGGCAACGTTCTCCTGAGCCTCGACCGTGGCGGCGCCAAGGTGGGGCGTGGCGACAAAGTTCTTCGCGCCGAAGAGGACATTTTCCTTTGCGGGCTCGACCGCGAACACGTCAAACGCCGCACCGGCAAGGTGGCCGCTTTCCAGGAGGTCGCGCACAGCCGCTTCATCGACGAGACCGCCGCGCGCGCAGTTGACGAGGATCACGCCCTTTTTGGTTTTCTCAAGAGCCTCGCGCGACAGCACGTTTTTCGTTTGCTCCGTAAGCGGAACATGCAGCGTAATCACATCGGCCCGCTTCAGAAGTTCGTCCAACTCGACTTTCTCAACGCCAAGCTCAACAGCCCGTTCTTCAGTCAGGAAAGGGTCATACGAGACGACGCGCATCTTGAGCCCGATGGCGCGCTCTGCGACGCGGCTGCCGATATTGCCGCAGCCGATGAGGCCGAGCGTCTTGTACGACACTTCGAGACCCATATAGCCGGACTTCGGCCACTTGCCGGCCTGCGTATCATTATTGGCTGCCGGGATCTGGCGGGCGGCGGCAAACATCATCGCGATGGCGTGCTCGGCCGTGGTGATGGCATTGCCGAAGGGTGTGTTCATTACGACGACGCCCTTGGCGGTTGCGGCCTTGATGTCGATATTGTCGACGCCGATACCGGCGCGGCCGATGACCTTGAGATTGGTCGCGGCGGCGATCACGTCGGCGTCCGGCTTGCAGGCTGAGCGCACGGCAAGGCCGTCATATTGCGGAATGATCTTGATCAGGTCTTCCTTGGACAGACCAACCTTGATGTCGGTTTCGATGCCGCGCGCCTTGAAGATTTCGACGGCGGCGGGGGAGAGCGTATCTCCGATGAGGACTTTAGGCATTTCAGTTTCCTTGGGAGTGTCATCCCGGCCGTAGCGTAGCGGAGAGCCGGGACCTTGTTCAGGATTGTACAGAGAGAAGGTCCCGGCTCACGCCGCCTTTGGCCGCTGGCCGGGATGACATATCTCTACGAAAGTTTCGCCGCTTCTTCCTCGAAGGCCCAGTCGAGCCAGGGGAGAAGTTTCGAGACATCCGAAGGCTCCACCGAGCCGCCGCACCATATGCGCAGGCCGGGAGGGGCCTTGGCATAGCCGGCGGCGTCATAGCAGGCGTTCTCGGACTCGAGGCGCTTGATCATTTTTTTGATGAAGTCGCGCTGGCCGGCTTCATCGAGCGCGGTGACGCGCGGGTCGACGATCCTGAAGGTGACGCCGGTGTTCGAGCGCACCGACCTGTCCGCACAGAGGAACTGGACCCAGTCGGTCTTGCCTTCCCAATCCGTCAGGGTACGGAGGCTGTCGTCCGAGCGCTCTTTCAGCCTCTTCCAGCCGCCGAGCCGCTCGACCCAGTCGAGCGCCTGCAGGTAGTCTTCGACGCAAAGCATGGACGGCGTGTTGATAGTGGCGCCTTCGAAGAGTTCCTCGTCGAGCTTGCCGCCCTTGGTCATGCGGAAGAGCTTCGGCAGCGGGCGGTCCGGCGTATAGCTTTCGAGGCGCTTCACGGCGTTGGGCGAGAGGATGAGCATGCCGTGGGCCGCTTCGCCGCCAAGGCATTTCTGCCAGCTATAAGTGACCACATCGAGCTTTTCCCACTCGATGTCCTGGCTGAAGGCGGCGGACGTTGCATCGCAGATCACGACACGGTCGGGGTTCGGCTTGATCCAGTCGGCATTCTTCACGCGCACGCCCGAAGTGGTGCCGTTCCAGGTGAAGATGATGTCGGCATCGTCACGGGCTTTCGAGAAGTCCGGCAGGGCGCCGTAGTCGGCGACATAGGTCTTGCAATCGGCGAGCTTGAGCTGCTTGGTCGCGTCCGTGACCCAGTCGGAGCCGAAGCTTTCCCAGGCGAACACATCGACCGGCTTGGCGCCGAGCATCGACCACATGCACATCTCGACCGCGCCGGTGTCGGAAGCAGGCACGATGGCAACCCGGTAGCCTTCCGGCAGGCCGAGGATCAGCTTGGTACGATCAATTGCAGCTTTGAGTTTCTTCTTGGCATCACCCGAGCGGTGCGACCGGCCGAGGGCGGCGGTCACCAGGTTCTGCAGGGCGAAATCGGGATATTTTGCGGTGGGGCCCGAGGAAAAATGCGGGCACGCCGGGCGCACGACCGGCTTTGCGGTGGTCATCGTCATCTGTTTTACTCCTATCCTCACAGATAGGCTGGGCGCCGTTGGGGGCGCCTGGCCCGCGGCTGCATTCGCATATTTCGCGGGCCTCCACCAGTGGGATTTTCCGGAGGCCAGCGGGACTGAGCCTGCAGTTTCTCTCAATCGAGGGATTTCTTGCGCCTTTGGCGAACCGGTGGTTGATTGGGCGCATGAGCCTCGAAATCATCCCCCTGTCCGGCACGCTGGGCGCTGAAATCTTCGGTCTGGACCTGCAGTCCGGCCTGTCGAATGCCGAGTTTGACCGGGTGCACCAGGCCTTCCTCGATCACAAGGTGATCGTAATGAGGGGTCAGAAGAGCCTGCAGCCAGAACAGCACAAGGCCTTCGCCCGCCGCTTCGGCACGCTAAACATTCACCCCTATGTGAAGGGGATGAAGGATCATCCGGAACTCCTCGAGATCGTCAAGGAGAAGGAGGACAAGGTGAATTTCGGAGGCGGCTGGCACACAGACATGAGCTTCGAGGAGACCCCTGCCCTCGGCTCTATCCTGCACGCCATCGAGATGCCGCCCTACGGCGGGGATACTCTGTTTGCCGACCAGCAGGCTGCGTATGATGCGCTGTCAACAGGCCTCAAGGAAACACTAGCGGGCCTTAAAGCCGTGCACTCGGCAAGCCGTGAGTACGGCGTACACGGAACGTCTGCGATGTCGCGCAAGTCGATGGACACGTCGATGGTCGAGACAGCGCCGGAATACGAACATCCCGTGGTGCGCACCCATCCGGAAACCGGCCGCAAGGGCCTGTATGTGAACCCCGCCTTCACGCTGCGCTTTTCCGGCTGGTCGACGCGGGACAGCAAGCCGCTGCTGGACTACCTGTTCCACCATTCGCGCGAAGAACGCCTCACCTGCCGGGTGCGCTGGCAGGCGGGCGACGTGACGATGTGGGACAATCGTTGCACATGGCACTATGCGCTGAACGATTATCCGGGCCACCGGCGGCATATGCGCCGCGCCACGGTGAATGGCGACAAGCCCTTTTAGGAAGGCACCCCGATCAGTCCGAGTGTGATCGCCGCCTGCCCGAAAAAGTACAGGAACCAGACCGCGTAGGATGCCGGTTTGTTTGACGGTGCTCCGGCTGGCCGGCAGAACAGCTGGTGGGCGAGGATAGAGTCTGACGCGATGAACATCAGTGCACCAACCGTCACCAGGCGCTGTTCGCCCGGCAGCGCGAGAGCCGCAGCGCCCATCATCAGGATGACCGCACCATAGAGGATGACCGGCACGCGCATCGGCTTGCCGACCCAGGGCACCAGCCAGCGGATGTAGAAAGCGCCGCCGAACACGAGCGCGGCCTGTCCGATCTTCACCAGCAAGCTCCAGGCATCGCCGCCCTGCCCGACCTGCCAGAGAAGAACCACATAGAAGACATGCGCGAGGAAGAAAGCGCCCATGCCCGGCAGCAGCCAGCGTTCGGGCTTCCCGGCGAGGAAGGCGTCACCGACCGCCGAGGCGAGGAGCGCGGCCCAGAGAAGCCAGGAGCCGCCAGCCGCATAGGCAATACCGGCGAGGATCACGACACCGGAGACCTTCAGCAGGGTTCGTGCGGGGCCGTCGCCGCGCCAGCTGTAAATTAATCCATAGGCCAGCGCGGCGAGGCTGGCTGTTCCGAGCGCTGCCCAGAGGACCTGCGCGCTCAGGTGGCACCTCCCAGCGGCTCCGGCAGGCGCAGGAGGCGGCGGGCCATCCCGCGGTGGCGTTCTTTCACATGCGCCCCAACCACGCTGAGGGCGGTTGCCAGCACGGTTGCGTCATCGGTGAAGCCAAGCCCGGCGATCACATCGGGCAGCATGTCAACTGGCATGACAAAATAGGCCACAGCCGCAAACAGCACCGCCTTAGCCTTCACCGGCGTCAACGGGTCGCGGGCACAGTAATAGGCGCTCGCCAGATCGTCGGCGAACGGGATATGACCTGCAATCCGCAGCAGCTTCGGAATGAGGCCCCGCGCCGTGCGTTCATTGCGCTGGATCGACTTGGGCAGGTAGACCCCGCCCTCGCCTTTCACCGTGTTGATGATTTCCGCTGCGTCAGACATTGCGCTCTCCTAAGGGTATTATAGTTCACTGCGGTCATCGCCGAAAGCAAGGTCCTCAGATGGGCCAATTCACATCAAGGAGGGCAGCGCCCATGGAACTGAATTCGAACATTTCCGCCGTCATTACCGGCGGCGCCTCGGGCCTCGGGGCTGCAACGGCCCGCAAACTGGCTTCCTATGGCGTGAAAGTCGCGCTGTTCGACCTGAACGCCGAAAAAGGCGAAGCCCTCGCCAAGGAACTCGGCGGCGTCTTCTGCAACGTCAACGTCACCGACGAAGCCTCGGTCGATGCCGGCTTTGCCAAATCGCGCGCTGCCATCGGCCAGGAGCGCATCCTGATCAACTGCGCCGGCACAGGCAATGCCATCAAGACGGCCAGCCGCAACAAGGAAACCGGCCAGCCGGAACACTTCCCGCTCGATAAGTTCAATCTGATCATCCAGATCAACCTCGTCGGCACCTTCCGCTGCATCGCGAAATCGGCCGCCGGCATGCTGACGCTCGACCCGATCGACGGCGAGCGCGGCGCCATCGTCAACACCGCTTCGGTGGCTGCTGAAGACGGCCAGATCGGCCAAGCCGCCTACTCAGCCTCCAAAGGCGGGGTTGTCGGCATGACCCTGCCGATCGCGCGCGACCTGAGCCGCGACTTCATCCGCGTCAACACGATCCTGCCGGGCATTTTCAACACGCCGCTGCTGGCCGCTGCGCCGGAGCCAGTGAAAGCCGCGCTTGGCGCGCAGGTCCCGCATCCGGCCCGCCTCGGCAATCCGGAAGAATATGCCTCGCTGGCTGTCGAAATGTGCCGCAACGCATACTTCAACGGCGAAGACGTCCGCCTCGACGGCGCAATCCGCATGGCGCCGCGCTGATTTGATTGCTCGCAGCTGTTGCCGCCTGAGGGCGGGGCGGCTGCGCCTTCGCCTTGGTCGTGGGGCTCTCCTCACAAAAGTCAGTGAAGCCCGCTCTCCGGAGCGGGCTTTTTCTTTTTTCTACTCAATCGGCTGAGACGGATCGCGGACGCGGATCAGGCCGTTGCCGATCATCGTCATGACCACTTCGCCGTGCTGGTTGAACACAGTCTGGCGGGATTTCGTGAGGCCCATTTCCGGGCGTGATTTTGACCGGCGCTTTTCGATCAGCTCGACCTCCACGGACAATTCATCCCCCGGATAAACGGGTTTCACCCACCTGAGTTCATCGAGGCCCGGCGAACCAAGCCCGGCGGTTGGTTCGCCGTCCCTCCATGTGTCGACCATCATGCGCATCGCCATGGCGCCGGTGTGCCAGCCGGAGGCTGAGAGCCGGCCGAAGAAGGTGTTCTTGGCGGCCTCGTCATCGAGATGGAAGGGCTGGGGATCATACTTCAAGGCAAACTCGATCACCTCTTCGCGGGTCACCTTGTAGGTGCGCGAGGAACGCGTGCGCGTACCAACCACCATGTCCTCGAAATACCGCATGCGCCCTGCCCTTTGCCTTCAAGCCTGAACCGTATTTGCCGGATCGCCTGCGCTTGCCAAGCCTGACCCAGCGGGAGGGGGTGCACAGGCCAATCGGCGCGCTAGAACAGGGCCCAGACCGCGACAGGAGTATGATGTGGAATTCGATGACGTTGTGCGGGGCCGCCGCAGCATTCGGGGCTACCAGAAGAAACCTGTACCAAAAGCGCTGATCCGGGAAATCCTCGAGATCGCGATGCGGGCGCCGACTTCGCTCAACACGCAGCCCTGGAACTTCTATGTGGTTACCGGCGATGTGCTCGACCGCATCCGCGCGGGCAATGTGGAACGCAACCTTGCCGGCGTGCCGCACAGCCGCGAATTCCGGCTGGGCCCGGACTATACCGGCGACCACCGCAAGCGGCAGATAGAGGTCGCCATCCAGCTGTTCGAGGCCATGGGTATCGAGCGCGACAACAAGGAAAAACGTATGGACTGGATCTTGCGCGGCTTTCGCCAGTTCGATGCACCGGTCTCCATCGTGATCACCTATGACAAGTCGATCCAGGGCAGCGACATCGCACCGTTCGACTGCGGCGGCGTCGTCAATTGCCTCGTCAACGCCGCCTGGAACCGGGGGCTTGGCTGCGTGATCAATTCGCAGGGCATCATGCAGAGCCCGGTCGTGCGCGCCGAAGCTGGCATTCCGGATGACCAGGTGATCCAGACCTGCGTCGCGGTGGGCTGGCCGGACGACAGCTTCCCCGCGAACGCGGTCGTGTCGCGGCGCAAGTCCGTGGACGAGGCCGCGGCATTCCTCGGATTTGAGGATTAGAGTATTTGCGCCCTGATTTGGAAGCAGGGCGCTTGCTCCGTTTGTTTTATTGTCCCGGCGCTTTCGCGCACAACCGCACACACTTTTGTGCGCGCCGCGCCAGGCGGCTACGCCCCGCGCCGGCAGGAAGCGGCTGTTGCGCAGCACCAGCGCGGAGGTCAGCGAAACAATGATCCCCACCGGGAGAATCTCGGTGAACGTGATCGTGATGCGCAGGAACGGGTTCGCGTACATTTTCGCAAATGCCTCTGCCTTGGCGAGTTCAGCGGCGATCTCGGCCTCGCTGGCGCCGCCCGCCCTGGCGGCCTCGGCGAGAGGCTCGGCATAGACCGCGCCGAAATCCATGCCGCTCACGGCGAGCGAGACTTCCGAGGCGAGCGCATAGAGGACACCTGCCACGGCGCTGATGCCGAGACCCATCAGGAAGGCCGGCAGTAACTTGATGGCGCCGCCATTCACCGCATCACGCCGGTGCTTGATGGCGGGGAAAATGACGCTGAGGGCGACCAGCATCGCGGCGTAGCCGATCGCCATGCCGACGGCGCCGCTGGGCCCGCTTCCCCAAGCGTGAGGGTAAGGGCGATCACCTGGACACCTGCGATCAAGCCGGCAGTCACGCCGTTGATCAGGATGCGTTGCAACATGGGGAACTCCTTTTCGGGTTGCCTGGCAGACCTTCCGGCTTCGGCGCTCGGTCCCAATCGCCCGAAAGGGTGCTTTTTCGCCAGATCACCCGTAAATTCAGGCACGCTTGCGGATTTCAGGGCAGCAGGCCGAGTTGCCGCGCCCGTGCCAGCGCAGCCGTGCGGCGGCTGACTTCCAGCTTCTCAAGCATGCGTGCGACATGCAGTTTCACCGTGTTCGCAGACACGTTCAGCCGGGCGGCGATCTCCTTGTTGGAAAGCCCGTCCGCAATCAGCGCGATCACATCCATTTCCCGCGCGCTGAGGCGGAGGGTGCGCTGCGCGTCCCGATTGCCGTCGAAGGCTGGTGCCTCACGGCGCCCCGCGAACATCCGCGCCCCCGCCCAGACACCGAGGCCAAGGAACCCGGCGGCGATGAAGAACAGCTGGAACTCGCCGGGAAAGGTGCGCGCAAAACGCAGGTAATCGAGCCAGGTGAGCGCCAGCGCCCCGGCGGCGAGGATCGCGCCATAAAACAGGCAGGGCCGCGCGAGCGTGAACCAGCCGGACAGACGCTTTGCGCTGACTTTTAATCTGGGCATGCCGCCTCCCCTGAAGTCAGAAGGCCAGACCAAACAAATGGCCCGCTCAATTTGAGCGGGCCTCTGCATTTTCGATCGGGAGGCGAAAGCTTACTGGCCTTTGCGCTCTTTCACGCCTTCTTCGTCAGCAGCTGCGCGGTCTTGCGCGGTGAACTCGACCGCCGAGGCTGCACCCTTGCCATAGGCGCGGGCTTTCTGGGCGAGATTGTCCATCGACTCCTGCATCCGGCCCTGACCGACGGCCATAGTTTTCGAGGAGGCCATGCCGACCGCTTCAGCGTCCGAGAAGCTGGCGAATTCGGCGCCGAGGAATACGACTTCCCAGCCCTTGGCACGGGCCCGGTCGAGGGCGGCCTTGGCGCCTTTGTTGGTGAGTTCGGTGGAGGAATTCTCCAAGCCATCCGTCATGATGACGATCACCGCCTTCTGCGGATTGTCGGCTTCTGCACGGCTTATGATGCGGCCAATGGCGTCATAGAGCGGGGTCATGCCGCGAGGGTTTGCTTCGTCATTGGTGACCTTGCTCCACCTGGAGGGATCGACTTTGTCGCGCAGCACATTGAACTGGAAGCCGTCCTGATGGTCGAAGACCGCGAGCGTAACGGCGGTGTCGATGTCGGCGCCCGCGATTTCAGCCCCCGGCGCATCGGCCGCGAAGCTGTCGGCATAGGCGTTCACGGAGGTCAGTGCTTCGTCCCAGATATCCGCCATCGAGCCGGTCCGATCGAGCAGAATATAGGATTGGACCGTGTCGGACTTCGGCGGCTTCGGCAGGACCTTGGCATCCGCGGCAGCGCTGAGCGCTACAACGGCAACGGCAGCCGCAATCGAAGTGAACAGTTTCATGATTTGCTTCCCTTCCCTTGTTCGTTGAGGGAAAGCTGCGCCCCGATTGCGGCGCGTCTGTGACACGAATCCGCCGAAGCAAAGGAAAAGGGCTGCCTTTTTAGAGGCGCCCCTTCCGTTTTCTGAACAACCGTTCAGACTTCACCCGTCAGGGGACGGATCAACTGCCTTTGCGGCGTTTCACATCGTCTTCGCCGGATTCCTTGCGGTCCTGAGCGTCGAACTCCATCGAATCGGCGAGATCGAAGTAGCTCCGGCTCTTGGATGCAAGCTTGCGCATCGAGGCGTCCAGGTTTCCGGCACTGACTGCCATTGCCTTGGAGCGGATGACACCGACCGCTTCAGCGTCTGCAAACTTTCCGAACTCGGCGCCAAGGAAGACAACTTCCCAGCCCTTGGCACGGGCCCGGTCGAGCGCCGCTTTCGCGCCGTCCTTGTTCACTTCGCGGGACGAATTTTCCTCGCCGTCGGTCATGACGACGATCACCGCCCTCTGCGGCGCGTCGCCTTCCGCCAGCGCCACAATGCGGGCAATCGAGTCAAACAGCGGGGTCATGCCGCGCGGGCTCGCCTCTTCGTCCGTCACCTTGTTCCAGTTGGCAGCCGTGACGCTGCGGCGAAGCAGATCGAACTTCAGTCCGTCATGGTGGTCAAAGACCGCGAGTGTAACCTTGTCACTCTCGGAATGCGCGGCGCCGTTCGCAGGTTTGGTCAGCGCTTCGACATAGGCGTTCACCGAACCGAGCGCTTCGGTCCAGATGTTCGACATCGAACCTGTCCGATCAAGGAGGATGTATGCATGCGTTTTCGCCGTGGGATTGGCGTCTGGGTGTGTGCTGGTCATCGGCAGTCCTCCGTGATGCGCCCCCACGCCCCGGACAACGCAAATGGGAAAGCGCCCTCCCGGTTAAAGAGGGCGCTTCACAAAATTGTGTGCTGCAGTTGCGAAGGCCGCATCAGGCGAAGCGCGGCGCGATCTTCAGGTCGCGCACCCAGCCGATCTTCTCGAGGAAGAGCAGGACGGTGCCGTTGTAATCCACTATGCGGTTCCACACGCCCTTGCGCGGGCGGTGCAGCGCGCTTTGCGGCTCGTCATGGTGATGGTCGTGGAAGGCTTCGCCGCCGGTCAACAGCGCCATCAGGTGGTCGGCCCAGACCGGCGTCTTGAGATGGCCCAGAACGTTGATGCCGTAGACGGTAGCATGAAACTGGATCGCGCGGCCGATGATGACGCTGGCATGCAGCAGGGCCGTCAGTACCAGCGAGCCGCCGGTGGCCCAGACGATCAGGTATATGATAGCCGGGATCGCGAAATGGATGATCAGGCTCAGCTCGTTGTAGAAACGGTCCATCCAGACGACGATCGGGTGCTTTTTAAGCCAGAGCGGCATGGGGCGTTCCATGTCATTCTTGTCGCGGAACAGGATCCAGCCAACCCAGGCCCAGCGCTTGGATTCGAAGGGATTGTGGGGATCGCCCGGCTGGTCGGCGAAGCGGTGGTGCTGCGAATGGTAGTTCACCCAGTCGCGCACCCGGCCCTGCATGGCGATCATCAGGTTAATCATGGCGAGCACCTGCGCCGGCGGCGCGAGAACGCCGGCCCGGTGCTGCAGGATACGGTGCAGCGGGCCAATACCCATGTTGCACCAGAAAACGGTGAAGACGATGACCCCCAGGGCCAGCGGGAGGTACCACCAGTGGAACGTAAGCTGGCTGACGAAGATGCCAAGCAGAACGATGGTGATGAACAGTGCCACGCCGAGAACCGGATAGAATATGGCGGAGAAGAAGCTCGGGAAATCGAATGTTTTCCAGTTTTTTGGTATCGCGAGCGAGCGCGGTGTCATTGCAGGTCTTTCCTCTTTGCCCCCGCCGGCGCGTCCGGCGGCTCCCAGATTGCGGATAAGTCTCACTCTGCGCGTGTTAACACCTGATTAATGCCTGCGGCGGCCCGGTCAAAGGCGAAATAACGTCGCCAGGCGTAATCTCCTGCAAGTGTAATGTTGGCAGGACCGGGGGATGGTGACGCGGCTTGTCGTGAACGCTATGCAAGCCCAGCACGGAGCCGGGAGCCGCGATGAGTGACGAACGCCGCCTGAAAGAAACGCAGCGGGTTGCGGAGCTGCTCGGCATTCACGACGAAGTCAGTCAGGATACAACCGAAGCGCGCGTATATTGTCCGCTGCACCCAGAATGCATGGCTGGCAGGGAATACCTCACACTCAACTGGCAGCAGCGCACGTACTTCTGCTCCGGAAAAGGAGATACCGGCAGCTTGCGGTCGCTCATTGCAGCGTTGGAATCCCGGCGGGGAAGCTTTGCGCTTGTTCCGGCGCAATCCCCCGCCCCCACGGAGCCAGAAGCGCAACCTTCGTTCTCGGTTGCCCTTCGGACTGAAAATGCTGTCCTCAAAAGCCAGCCCAAGGTCTACCAACTCCAGCCGGAACAGAAACTGCCCTCCCCCGAAGAAATCCGGGCAGAGCGGGAGATCCGGCTCACCGAGGTGCGCGCTGAGCGGACGGCGCGCCGGAAGGGACAGGGCGAGAAGTCGATCATCGCGCTGCTCGCGCTGGTCTTCGTGGTCGCGGGACTTCTTGCAGCGGGTCTCTCGGGCTTTGCGAACTATCAGGCCTTCGCATCGACGCTCGTCGACCCGTTCCAGTCGATAGTGTGGGGCACGGCGGGGATCATCGCCGCCATCATTTCGTTCGGCGGCTTCACCTTCGTCTACTGGCACGCCGCCAACAAACGTTTGTGGGAAAGCCTGCGCTCGCTCGTCTTCGCACTGATCGGCGCGGGGGCCTCGATCCTCGGCACAGAAATCTATATCAGCTCCAACAATCTAAATGCGGCAGCCGAAGTGGCCAGCGCAGCAACAAATCGCGACGTTCTCGAATCGCAAATCGCCGACTGGCGGCGCCAGCTGGACGGCATTCCGCCGGAGACACGTTCCGTAGACGGACTGGAATCCTATCTCGCCGAAGTCGAGCGGGTTGGGCGCACCGAGCAGAAGCCCTACCGCGACGCGCAGAACGAGGTTGGCCTCGCCAAACGCCGCGATGACCTGATCACCAGGATCGAGGACGCAAACGCAGAGCTGCTGGGCCAGGGCTCAGGCAACATGCTGCTGCAAGCGGAGCAGCGCGCATCCTTGCCGAGCTGGCTGTTTGCCGTGTTATTGGAACTCTTTTCGAGTCAGGCAACATCCATCGGACTTGTGGCCCTCCTGATCCTGACTGGGCGGCAGAAGCCGGATCAGTCCATCAGCGGATAAATTCCTCCATCGCGGCCTCGCACCGCCCATGTGTCCCCGCGTTGCTCAACGTCAGACAGCGCCAGCGATGCCTTCGAAACACCGCCGGGAATATCAAGTACATAATGGGGCACTGCGAGGCCGGAGAGAGTGTCACGCAGCGCCCGCACGAGGCGCTGGCCTTCTTCGACCGGCACGCGGAAATGCGAAGTGCCGGGCGCTGCATCCAGCTGGTGCAGGTAGTAAGGCTTGATGCCGACCGAGAGGAAGGCGCGCATCAGGTCCGACAGGTCTTCGACCGTATCGTTCACGCCGCGCAGCAGAACCGATTGCGAAACGAGTGCGATACCCTTCCCCGCGAGAAGGCGGCAGGCTGCGATCGCGTCCGCCGTAAATTCACTGGCATGGTTGGCGTGCACGGCAAGGAATACAGCCGTTTTCCGGCTGGCAAGCGCCTCGCCATAGGCGGGCGTGATCCGGTCCGGCCGCGTGACCGGCATGCGCGTATGCCACCGGATCACTTTCACATGGACGAAGGCTTCCAGGCGCTGCGTGATCTCCCGCGCACGGGCCGCCGACAGCATCAGCGGGTCGCCGCCGGTGAGTATGACTTCAAAGATTTCCGGATGCGCGGAAACATAAGCAAAGATCGCTTCAAGGTCGGCCTTCGTAAGCGCTTCGCCCTTCTCCGGACCGACCATTTCGCGCCGGAAGCAAAAGCGGCAATAGACCGGGCAGGTCGAGGTCGCCTTGATCAGCACACGGTCCGGATATCGGTGCACGAGCCCCGGCACAGGCGAATGGCGGGCATCGCCGATCGGGTCACCGGATTCTCCGGCGCGGATGTCCAATTCCTCCGGAGACGGAACAAATTGCCGGCTGATTGCATCGTTCCGATTGCTCCGGTTGATTGCCCGTGCCAGCGGCTCCGGCAGAGCAATCGCATACGCCGCCTCAACCGCCGCGAGCTTTGGCGCAAGCGCGTCGGACACTAGGCCGGCCGCTTTCAGCGCGGCGACGGAGCGGAGTGTGGGAACAGTCATGGACGCTCCTCTAGCGGAACCGGCGTCCAGAGGACATCGGAAATCTCCCGCGCCCCGGTCGCCAGCATCACCAGCCGGTCAAAGCCGAGCGCCACGCCGCTGGCTTCCGGCATGGCGGCCACTGCCGCGATGAATTCCTCATCCAGCGGATAGCGCTGGCCATAAACGCTTTGCTTCAACGCCATTTCCTGTTCCTGCCTTGCGCGCAGGATGGCAGCGTCCGTCAGCTCCCGGTAACCATTCGCGAGTTCCACGCCGCAGGCATAAAGCTCGAACCGCTCGGCGAAGCGCGGATCGTCCGGAGCCGGACGGGACAACGCCGCCTCGCTGACGGGATATCGGTGCAGGAAGGTCAGCCGCCCCTGCCCGAGTTTCGGTTCGACGAGGTTGACGAGTACGGCCGAGAACACGTCGGTCCAGGTTGCGCCTTCCGCCGTCTCGATACCTGCCGCGCGCGCCGCGGCGGCGAGACCGGCAGCGTCCGTCAGCATTGGCACCAGATCAATCCCTGCATGAA
>NZ_JBBEBT010000273.1:0-15347 GCF_040882205.1 Hyphomonas sp. | reverse complement strand
GGCAGGTCTTGGCGCGCGGGTCTCTATCAGTATGATAGGGTTCAAAATCCGGCAAAATTTAGGGAGTTCGACATGGCAGAGGCGGCAAACGCACAGGACCTGTTTTCCGGCACAAAGCCGGTGGTGGAAAGCCACAAGTTCAACGAGGCAAATCTCGCTGCCTGGATGGAGGCGCATGTCGAGGGCTATGAAGGCCCGCTGGAAGTGCGCCAGTTCAAGGGTGGCCAGTCCAACCCGACTTACCAGCTGATCACGCCGAAGAAGAAATACGTGATGCGCCGAAAGCCGCCCGGCAACCTTTTGCCGAGCGCCCATGCGGTCGACCGTGAGTACACCGTGATCAACGCGCTCTATCCGCTCGGCTACCCGGTGGCGCGCCCGTATGGGCTGTGCACGGATGAAAGTGTCGTCGGCACGATGTTCTATATCATGGACATGATGGAAGGCCGCATCCTCTGGGACGGCACCCTGCCGGACTCCTCGCCGGCTGAGCGCCGCGCGATCTACGAAGCCAAGGTCAAGACCTTTGCGGACCTGCACAATGTCGACTGGAGGAAGGCGGGTCTGGAAGGCTTTGGCAAGGAAGGCGACTATATCGCCCGCCAGCTGCATCGCTGGACCAAGCAGTACAAAGCCTCCGAGACGATGCATATTCCGGAAATGGAAAAGCTGATCGAGTGGCTGCCGAGGAATATCCCCCCCGGCGACAAGACGACCATCGTGCACGGCGATTACCGGCTGGACAACATGGTGCTGCATCCGACCGAGCCCCGCGTGATCGCGGTGCTCGACTGGGAGCTTTCGACGCTCGGAGATCCGATCGCGGACTTTTCCTATCACCTGATGAACTGGGTGATGCCGCCCGGCGACACGACGCGTGGCTCGATCATGGCAATCGCGGACCTGAAAGCCTGGGGCATCCCGGCCATGGACGAATATGTGGCGCTCTATTGCCAGCATACCGGCCGCAAGGGCCTGCCGGAACTCAACTACTATTTCTCCTACAATGCCTTCCGCCTCGCAGGCATCTTGCAGGGCATAATCGGGCGCGTGCGGGACGGCACTGCCAACAGCGCCAACGCCGAATCGAACGCCGCCCGCGTCGTGCCGCTCGCGCGCTTCGCGTATGACTATGCCCGCCGCGCCGGCATGAAGGAGTGACCCCCGCGCCTTCCGGTACGCCGGACGGCGAGGCCGGACGAAAGCTGATGAGCCGGCGGGAACTGTTCCTGCTGGCGTTCGCGGCTGCGGTCGTCACGGCGAATGCTTACTATATCCATCCAATCATCGCGCTGGTCGCGAAAGATTTCGGTGTTTCTCCCTCGGAAATCGGACTGGTGCCCGCACTCAACCAGATCGCGCTTGCGGCCGGCATCTTCCTGCTGCTGCCGCTCGGCGACCGGTTCAGTAACCGGCGGCTGGCCACCATCTTCGCCGCCGGACAGCTCGCCGGCCTCGCGGTGATGGCCTTCGCCACCAGCTTCTGGGTTTTCGTGGCAGGCTCCACCTTCCTCGGATTTTCCACCATCACGCCTTACCTTTTGCCTGCCTATGCCTCCAAGCGCATCGAGCCGCAGCGCCTCGGTCAGGCAACCGCCACGCTGACGACCGGCGTCATCGCGGGCATCCTGGTCGCGCGGGTCGGCGCCGGCTGGGTGGGCGAGCATCTCGGCTGGCGCACCGTTTATTATGGCGCGGCCGGCGTTATGCTGCTCGTCACGCTGCTCTTGCCGCGCATCATGGAAGACCGCGACAAGTCCGAAGCCGAGCCGCCCCGGCAAAACCATGTGTCGCTGGTACTGTCGGTCTTCCCCCTCGTTCGTCAGTATCCGGAGGTTCTGCTCTCCGGCGCCATTCAGGGCCTTGGCTTTGGTATCTTTCTCGCGGTATGGCTCGGCCTCGGCCTGCACCTGACGAGCCCCGAGATGGGCTACGGCGCCGACACGGTCGGCTACCTCGCCGCCATCTCACTGCTGAACCTCGTCACCACGCCGTCCCTCGGCGCCTGGGCCGACCGAACCGGCCCGCGCCGCGCGCGCTTCATCATTTCTGTCATCCAGTTCGGCGCCGTCGCGCTGCTGGGCCTGCTTGGCAACAGTCTCTGGCTGCTGGTTGTGCCGCTGGTGATCATGAACCTCGTCGGCCCCCTGATCGATATCACGGGCCGTATGACCTTTCTCACGCTGCCCGCCGCCGTGCGCACGCGCCTGATGACCGCCTATATCGTGCTGATGTTCATTGGCGGCGGGCTTGCCAGCTGGGCGGCGACCTTGGTCTACGAACACCACGGCTGGCACGGCACCGCGATCCTCACCGCCGCGCTGTCGGCCCTGCTGGTTACCTTGTCCTTTCTCGCGCTTCGTTTCAGCCCCGGCCGCCGCAACAGGGCGTGACGAAAGCAGCCCGGAGTGGCACAGTTCAGGAAAAGGGAGACACCATGCACGAGATCCTCAAAGGCGAACTGCGCCGGCCCATCAACCTGCTCACCGAGCAGAAATATGCCGGCCACAAATCCCTGCACGATGACGGCGAAGCCGCGCGTCTCGGCATCAAGGCCGGACCGGTCGAAGGGCCGACACACTTCTCCCAGTTCGTGCCTTTGCTGGCTGATGTCTGGGGCAGGGACTGGTTCGAGCGGGGCTGCTTCTCCTGCCACTTCCTCAACATGGTATTCGAGGGCGACGAGGTCTGGGCCGAAATCGATGCGCCCGCCCCGAACGCGACCCGCACGCTTGCCCGCGCCTTCAAGGCAGACGGTACGCCGGTGCTGGAGGCCAGCGCCAGCGTCGGCCCCGATCACGGCGAAACGGTGCTCGAAGCCCGGATGAAGGCGCTGCGCCCGCCGGGCGATCTCGTCATCCTTGCGGACCTGAAGGCGGGCATGACGGGGCGTGACAACGAACGCGTCAGCATGGGCCCCGACGAGCACATGGGCGACCTCTATCCCTTTTCGCTCGCGGATAAGCTGAAGGTCATCACGGAGACCGACCCGATGTATTCGGACGCGACCGCTTCGCCCTGGGGCCGGGCGGTGATCCCTCTGGAAATGGTCAGTGTACTGGCAAACTATTCCAGTCACGGCGCCCGGTTCCCGGTAAAGGGTCCCAGCATCGGCCTGTTTGCCGACCTTGAAATCCGGATGATCGACGGCCCCCTCTTCGTCGGCGAGGAATACCTCCTGCGCCGCGAGATCGTCGCCCTGTCGGAATCGCGCCGTGCAGAAAACTACTGGGTCCGCACCCGCATATTTGATGCGGCCGGCAAGATACAGAAGGCCGAGATGCTGCTCAATCACGGTGTATTGAAAGCGAGCTATCCGCACTATCCGGCAGAACGCCTCGCATGACGCCCGCCGCCTTCCGAAAGCACGCGCTGTCGCTTCCGGGGGCGGAGTGCGTGGAGCAGTGGGCCGATGACAAAGTCTACAAGATCGCCGGCAAGATGTTCACAGCGACCGACCGCGCCTGCACGAAAATATCCTTCAAGTGCAGCGACGAAGCCTTCCATGTGCTGACCCAGTCTTGCGCGGCTGATCCTGCGCCCTATCTCGCCCGCGCGAAATGGGTCCGCGTCACGCCCGCCTCTCTGCCGGACGCCGAACTGCGCCAGCGCATCACGCAGGCCTATGCCATCGTCCGCAGCGGCCTGACCAGAAAGGTACAGGCGGCCTTGCCGCCCTTCAAGGGTTGATCCGGCTTACGTAGTTCTACGAACTGACCCCGCGCCTTTCCGGGCATTAGCTGCGGTCAGCGCCATCTGGTGCGCGGCAGGGAGAGGTTCATGAAACTCAAGACCGGATTCTGGGTTCTGGTCGCCGATGGCGGCCATGGCATCGTGTTCGAAAACAAGGGCACAGCGGCCGCGCCGGAACTGAAAGCGCTTCGGGCGTATGATCAGCATACGCCTCGCACGCATGAACTGGGCCGGGACAAGCCGCCGCGCACCATCCAGTCTGCAGACGGGCGCCGCTCCGCTCAGGAAGCGTCGGACCTGCACCAGGTCGAAGAGGACCGCTTCATCGATCGCATTCTGGCTGACCTTGAGGCAGACGCAGCGCGCAGCGCCTTCAATGCGATTGCTGTGGTTGCCCCGCCCGTTGCGCTGGGGCGCATCCGCAAGCGGGCAAGTAGCGGCCTGTCAAAGCGCGTGATTGCCTGGATCGACAAAGACTTTACGAAACATCCCGTCCCGGCCATCGCCGAAGCCGTGGCGGCTGCGCTGGAAGCATGAAGCACCGCGGCCCTTGGCAACCAGGGCTCGCCGGACGATAGTCGCCGTTCCCATCAGGAGCGTCCACCATGCCCGGTTTCGAAACCATCCTCTACAGCACGCAGCACGGCCACGCCCGCATCACGCTGAACCGGCCTGCGAAGCTCAATGCGCTCTCCTATGTGATGCAGAAGGAGCTGTGCGCCGCCCTCTGGGAAGCGGACAATGATACGTCCGTGCACAGCGTAATCGTCGAGGGTGCAGGCCGGGCCTTCTGCGCGGGCTATGATCTGTCCGGGGCGGATGGTGACGTGCCCGTCTCGCCCGTTGAGGACAAGGCGGCGAAATCCTATCGCGGCCACCGCTCGATTGACGACGACGCCTGGCAGCTGGAGCGCCAGCAGCGCTGGCGCATGGCGATCTTCGACATGCACAAGCCGGTGATCGCCAAGGTTCACGGCTATTGCCTCGCCGGCGGGTGCGACCTCGCGCTGATGAGCGACATGGTGATTGCCGCCGACACCGCAACTTTCGGCTTCCCGCCTGCGCGCGACCTCGGCGCGCTGCCGAACCAGTTCTGGGTCTATCATTGCGGCCCCCAATGGGCGAAGCGCCTGATGCTCACCGGCGACACGATCACGGGCCGCGAAGCGCAGGAAATCGGCCTTGTGATGAAGGCGGTGCCGGAAGCGGACCTCGAGGCCGAAGTCACCGGCCTCGCCGACCGCCTTGCACTTATCGATCCCGATCTCCTCTCCGCCAACAAGCGCATCGTGAACCTCGCGATGGAACTTATGGGCGCGCGCACGCTGCAACGCCTCGCTGTGGAGAATGATGTGCGCGGCCACAACACACGCGCCGCTGGCGGCTTCCGAAAGTCCGTCGCCGAAAATGGCCTCAAGGCTACCCTCCGCGCCCGCGACGCCGCCTTCGGCGACGGCCGCGCCCGGGTGGACGGGCCGGAGACGCGGGATGCCGACGGGAGGCTGATCGACGAGTAGTGCGTTGATTCTGCAGCGCGCGGCGTTACGATGTCGCCATACACCCCGGGGAAGGACACTCACATGAACAAGCTCGCGGCGGCGCTGATCGCAGCCGTCTCCCTGTCCGCCATGGCGCATGCGCAGGACGCCGTCATCCATGCCGGCCATGTGCTGGCCGTTCCCGGCGAAGGCTATCTCACGCAGCAGACGATCCTTGTCGAAGCCGGCCGCATCGTCTCGGTCACGCCCGGCTACACTGTGCCCCGAAAGAACAAGGATCCGGTGATCGACCTGAAGTCGGCCTATGTCCTGCCAGGCATGATCGACAGCCATGTTCACATCACGCGCGAGCGAAGCCCGGACACACGTATCAAGGCCTTCGAGGACTCAGAGGTCGACACCGCCTTCGATGGCGCCGCCTTCGCGCTGACGACGCTGCGTGCGGGCTTCACCACGGTGCAGGATGTCGGCGGCGCAAATGATGCCGTCTTCGGCCTGCGCGACGCCGTCGCGCGCGGCGTCGTGCCGGGTCCCCGCATCCGCACTGCAGGACGCGGCATCGCGGTCACCGGCGGGCACGGTGATTTCAACGGCTGGTCATCGGACGTTATGTCGAAATTCCCCGGCACCAACATCTGCGACGGCGCCGCCGACTGTGCGCGCGCCGTGCGCCAGCAGATCAAGGAAGGCGCCGACCTCATTAAGATCACCGCCACAGGCGGCGTGATGTCGAACACCGCCGCCGGCCTCGAGCTGCAATTCTCCGAAGAAGAACTCGCCGCCATCGTTGAGGCTGCCCACTCGATGGGCCGCAAGGTCACCGCCCATGCACATGGCAAGAGCGGTATCGACGCGGCTTTGCGCGCCGGCATCGATTCTATCGAGCACGGATCCTACCTCGATGACGAATCCATCGCCCTCTTTAAGGAAAAGGGCGCAACCCTTGTGCCGACCGTTCTGGCAGGCATCACGGTGTCCCGCTGGACGAACGAAGCCTGGGTGCCGGAAGCCTCGCGTGCCAAGGCCGCGCTGGTCGGTCCCCTGATGCTGGACATGTTGCGCCGTGCGCACGAGGGCGGCGTCAATATTGCCTTCGGCACCGATACAGGCGTCTCCCGCCACGGCGAGAATGCGAAAGAACTCGGATTGATGGTCGAGGCCGGCTTCACGCCGGAAGAAGCCATCCGCGCCGCGACAGTCATCGCCGCTGAGCATGTCCAGATGTTGAAGGACATCGGCACGCTAGAGACGGGCAAGTTTGCCGACCTGATCGCCGTGACGGCGGATCCGCTCCAGGATATCCGCGAGATGGTCAGCGTTGACTTCGTGATGAAGGGCGGCGAGGTCATCAAGCCGCTCGACTAGTCCGTTCCCGCACAATTCCATTCCTTCCGATCCGGAGCCCTCCGAACATGAAATGCCTCTCCTTCCTGCTTCTCTCCGCCGCCGCGGCGATGCTACCGGCCGCCGCGCAAGACGCCGTCATCCATGTCGGCCATGTGCTCGCCGTGCCGGGGGAGGGCTATCTCACTGGCCAGACGATCCTCGTCGAAGGCGGCCGTATCGTCTCCATCACGCCAGGCTACACCGCGCCGAAGGATCACCCGGTCATTGACCTGAAGAAGGCCTTCGTCCTGCCTGGCCTCATTGACAGCCATGTGCACATCACGTTCGAAGGAGGCCCGGCCACGCGCCTCAAGGGGTTTGAGGATTCCGATGTCGATGCCGCCTTCAACGGGGCGGACTTCGGACGCAAGACGCTGATGGCTGGCTTCACCGCAGTTCAGGATGTCGGCGGCGGCAATGATTCGGTCTTCGGCCTGCGTGATGCCATTGCCCGCGGCGCTGTGCCGGGTCCGCGCATCCGTGCCTCGGGCCGCTCCATCGCCGTTACCGGCGGTCACGGGGATATCAACGGTTTTGCGCCGAAGGTGATGGCCGCGATGACCGGTGGCAATATCTGCAACGGCGCCGATGATTGCCGCCGCGCCGTGCGCCAGCAGATCAAGGAGGGCGCCGACCTCATCAAGATAACCGCCACGGGCGGCGTGCTGTCGAACACGGCGGCGGGGCTCGAGCAGCAGTTTTCCGATGAGGAACTCGCCGCCATCGTCGAGGCCGCTCACTCGATGGGCCGCAAAGTCACCGCGCATGCGCATGGCAAGAGCGGCATAGACGCGGCCCTGCGTGCAGGTGTCGACTCTATCGAGCATGGAACCTTTATGGATGCCGGGTCCGTGACGCTGATGAAGGAGTCGGGCGCAACCCTCGTGCCGACCGTGCTGGCTGGCGCCACCGCCGCAGGCTGGGCCCGAACCGATCCAACCTTCCCGGAAGCCTCCCGCGTCAAGGCGCTGCAGGCCGGCCCGCTGATGCTCGACATGCTGCGCCGGGCCTATTCCGGCGGCGTGAACGTCGCTTTCGGCACCGATACTGGCGTCTCCCGTCACGGCGACAATGCCCAGGAATTTGCCCTGATGGTCGAGGCCGGTTTCACACCCGAAGCTGCCATTCGCGCCGCCACGGTGGTTGCCTCCGAACACGTCCAGATGGCGAAGGATATCGGCACGCTCGAGCCAGGCAAGTATGCCGACCTGATCGCGGTGACCAAGGACCCGCTGAAGAACGTCAAGGAACTGGAGGACGTCGATTTCGTGATGAAGGGCGGCAAGGTCTACAAGCCGCTCGATTAACGTTGCCGCCCACGCCTGCGCCGGGCTTTTGACCTCGGCGCAGCGGCGGCTTAAGGCTTGCAGGGAAGGGGGCTGGCGGCCGGTTTTCCGGTCCCTTAGCTGTGAGACGAGACATGGTTGCGATCCGCTCTGGTACACTTTGCGCCTCTGCCCTGGCGCTGGCGCTGCTCGGCGCCTGCGACGCGCCGCCTCCCGGCGCGCCGGCGCCCGGCTCGGCCGCGTCCGCTTCCCCCGAGTGTGTGACGCTCGCCGAAGGCCTCTACGAGTTCAACGACGGCCAGTTCCTCGCAGTGTCGTCGTCCTATGCGGCGGCCAATGGCGCAGCCGCCTGGCAGAACGAGATTTCTTCCGGTTTCGCCGGTGCAGGTTTCCCCTGGATGGGCTTGCGCATCCGCGACCGCGTTGCGACGCTCACCGGCACCGCGCCAGGCGCCGATGCCAAGGCCGCCGCGCTCACAGCCGGTGAAGCCTCCATCGCCGCCCATCCGCAGGCCGGTGCCGCCGGTCTCCTCGTGGTCGACGCGATTTCCGTCGAAGGCGGCGAGCGGGGCGTCGGCGAAAGCCTCGCCGTCCTCGCCGAATCCGGCATCAGCCTCGAAACCTGCCAACGCGCCTTCACAGACACGATGGCTGGCCGCAATGTCACCTTCGAATCCGGCAATGCCCGCATCTCGCCGGTCAGCGCGCCCCTGCTGGACGCCGTCACCGGCGTCGCCGCGCTGTGCAGCCGGTTTGTCGTCGAGATCGGCGGCCATACCGATACGCGCGGCGCCGACGATTACAACCTCACGCTTTCGCAGGGCCGCGCGGACGCCGTGCGCGCCTATCTCGTCGGCAAGGGTGTCTCCGAAGAAAACCTGCTCTCCATCGGCTACGGCGAAACCGCGCCGCTCGTTACCGCCGCGACGCCGGAAGCCTACGACCGCAACCGCCGGACAGAGTTCAAGGTCATCGCGCGCTGAGCTTCAGAAACTGAGCACGAGCCCTTTCGAGGGCGGTACTTTTGCATCCAGCGTATCCAGCCAGGCCGCCGCGATGGCAGCCTTCCCCTTCGCCGTCTGCGGCGTGAGGTAATCACCGGACGCAGCGTAGAAACCCCGCATCGCCTTGCCGAGCCGCGCGTTAAGCACGTCCGGCCCCAGCGCCTTCGCGCGGGCGGCGGCATAGTCCGGCACGAAGAAGAATTCCGGCTGCGGATCGGGCAGGGCCACTGGCGCGCGGTTGCCTTCCCAGTCCGTCACGCCGATCACGAGGCTGCGCGCCAGCCGGTCCTTCAGCGCATTGTGCACATCCGCCGTCAGCGTCGGCCGGCCCAGGAAATCCACATAGGCCGTCAGCCCGCGTGCATGCAGCCGGTCTGCGCCGTCATAGGTTTCCACCCGCGCATAGAGGCCGAGGCTTTCGACATAGGCCTTGTTGCCCGGTGATGTGAGGCCAACGGCCTCCACCCCGCCGCGCTGCTTCAGGCAATGCGCCAGCGCCAGCGCCGTCTTCGACGAGGCGCTCGAGATCACCACCGTCTCCGGCACAGTCTCGCCAGCTTCCATCAGGCAGTCGTCGATCATGAAGCCGGTCGTGAACAGCGGCCGGAACAGCATCTGCTCCGCCTCCAGCTTCGGATCGTATCCCGGGTCAGACGCTGTCAGGATATAGGTGTTGTAGATCGGCGCGAGGCCTTGCCGGTTGGCCGCGCCGTCCATGAAGCTTTCCCTGCCCACCCGCACGGGCGTCAGATCGAAACTCTCCGAGATCGGCAGATACCCATAGACGCGCGTGCCCACGGCGACGCCCTCGGCATTCGAACCCGTCACCGTCGCAAAGCCCCAGACCGGCACGCACCCATAAGCCGCGTCAGCTGCCGGAAAGAAATTCCAGTAGCCCATCGCTTCGCCGAATGTCGCGTAGGTCACGTTGTTCGCGGTCAACGCAAACGCCTCGACCTTCAGTCGTGCAGCACCCGGTGCGAGCGCGCCCGGCTTTGCATCGATCCATTTGCTGTCACGCAGGTCCGCGCGCTTGATCAGGAAGTCTGCCATGAACGCCGTCCCCTTGGCTGGTTACTTTTTCGGTTTGCCCATGAAGGCGCCGATTCGCGCCTGCATGTCAGGGCCGACACCCTCGCTGTTCAATACTTCCCATTGCAGGCCGCTGTCCATGTCGCGCGCATCGGTCGCGTCCAGCAGGCGCTTGTTGGCCGCATGGCTGAACGGCGAGTTTGCGAGGATCTGCTTCGCCAATGTCTCAATGGCGGCTTCAAACTCTGTATCCGGAACAACCTTCTCGGCAAGGCCAATACGGAAGGCTTCCGCCGCATTGATCATCTCGGCGGTGAACATCAGCCGCTTGGCGGCGGCCACGCCGACGCGGCGCGGCAGGCGCTGGCTCATGCCCCAGACCGGCGTCAGCGCCCATTTTGCATGCGTGTCGCCGAACTTGGCACTCTCTGCCGCCAGGATGAAGTCCGCCGCCAGCGCCACTTCCAGCGCGCCGGTATAGCAATGTCCGTGTACCGCCGCGATCACCGGCTTCGGCAAGCGCTCCATCAGGCGGAGCGTCTCCGAATGCCAGCCGCGCGACGCCACCTTCTCGCCTTCGGCAATATCGGCGAGATCATGGCCCGCCGAAAAACACTTTCCCGCCCCGCGCAAAACGACGCAGCCGATGGTTACATCCTTGTAAAGGTCGCTGACATGATCGCGCAGCTCGCGGAACATGCCGACGGTGAGGGAATTCAGCTTGTCCGGCCGGTTCAGAGTGAGAAGGGCAAGGCCGTCCTTGTCGGCGCGCGTGACGAGATCGCTCATGTGCCGAGGTCCGCGCTCAGAGAGGAGATCGCATGCACGAAGTTGTTCGGCGCCAGCACCTGTTCGCCCGTCCAGCGTACTTTCGGGAAACGCCCGAGGATCTGTTTGTATGCACTCTCGAGCTGCATATTGGCCACCCGTTGGCCAAGGCAGACGTGCGGGCCATGGCCGAAGGAGAGATGCTCGCGCGCATTGGCGCGGTTAATCTGGAACTGGTCTGGCTTGTCGAATTTCGCAGGGTCGCGGTTGGCGGCCGGGTAATACATCACGATCTTCTCGCCCGCGCCGATCTTCTGCTCGCCAAGCTGCGTGTCCTGCGTCGCCGTGCGCCGCATATAGGTCACCGGCGTCACCATCCGGATCGCCTCATTCACGAAGTTCGGGAAGAGGCCCGGGTCGTCCGCCAGCTTGTCGCGCAGGTCCGCAAATTCGGTGATCAGCCGCATCGTGCCCGACAGTGAATTGCGCGTCGTGTCATTGCCTGCAAACACGATCAGCAGCCAGGAGCCGTCGAGGAATTCCGGCGACAGCGGTTTGCCATCCACCTTCACGTTCGCAATCGCCGAGAGCAGATCCGGCTGGGGATTTTTCCGGCGCTCTTCCAGGAGGTGGCGGCCATATTCGAACATCGCCTGGATCTCGTTCATGAATGACATGATCTGTTCCGGGGTTACATTGCCGAGGCCCTCCTGCTGGGCCTGGTACTGGGTGATCTCGAGGAAGTGCATCCAGTGCACCAGCTTCGGACGATCCGCAGGGGGAACGCCGAGGATTTCGCACAGTGTGAACAGCGGCAGCTCGGCGGAGAACAGTTCCACCAGGTCCACCACCGGCCCGTGTGCCTGCATCCGGTCCAGCAGGCGGGAGACTTCCACATCCACGCGCTTGCGCAGCTCTGCCACGAAATCGGCGCGGAAATAGGCCATATGCTCCATGCGCAGCGGGGTATGATAGGGCCGGTCGAGGTTGATCAGCGAGTTCAGCGAGGACGAATGCAGCAGCGGATGGCGCGGCACGCCCTCCATGCCGTAATTCATCAGTATGCCGCCTTTCTGGGAAGAGAAGATCGCCGGATCAAGCTCCACCTTCTTGACGAGTTCATAGCTGGTCACGGCCCAGAAACCCGCGCCCATCACTTCCGGATGCCACATCACCGGCGCCTTCTCGCGCATCTCGGCAAAGGCTGCATGCGTATAGCCGCCATGTCGGGAGAACACTTCGGCGTCCGTCAGGTCGGCGGGCGGCTTCAGCGCTGAGGCCGGTTTGAACTTCGGTTCTTTCGGCGGTGCTTCGCTCTGGTAGGTTTCGGTCACATTCTGGAGTGTCATGGCGCAGGCCTCACATTTCCTGTTCGATGGGACGGATCACGATATCGTTGATCCCCATATTGCGGGGGCTGGCGACGGCGAACAGCACAGCGTTCGCAATGTCCTCGCCTTCGAGGCCCTTGTAATTGAAACGGTTGCCGATACCCGCGATCACGGCCGGGTCCTTGATCGAGAAGCCCAACTCGGTGTTCACCTTGCCCGGATAGACGCAGGTCACGCGGATCACGCCCGCCGTTTCCTTGCGCAGGCCTTCGGAAATCGCCTTCACGGCATGCTTGGTGGCGCTATACACCGCCGAGGTCGGATTGGTCATCAGTCCGGCCACGGAGGATACGTTGATGATATGGCCGTCCTTGCGCTCCAGCATATGCGTCAGCACCGCGTCGATGCCGTAGAGCACGCCCTTGATGTTCACGTCGATCATCTGGTCCCACTCTGCCACGCGCCGGTTGGCCAGCGGAGAGAGGGGCATGATGCCGGCATTGTTGACGATTACGTCCACCTTGCCGAAGGCTTTGATGGCATCCTCGCCCAGCTTCAGCATGTCGGCATGGTTTGCCACATCGGTGACGCGCCACTTCACGTCGCCGCCGATCTCTTCGGCGAGCGCCTTCAGCCGGTCCTCCCGCCGTGCAGCCAGCATCACCTGCGCTCCGGCGGCGGCGAGCGCCCTGGCCGTCGCGGCGCCGATGCCGCTTGAGGCCCCTGTAACAATGACAGACTTGCCTTCAGCGGTCATGGCGATCTCCAGATCTAGAACTTGTACCGTACCGGGATGGATTTCGGACCGCCTACGAAGTTCGCCTTGATGAAGCTCGGCTCACCGGCGAGTTCGATGGACTTCACGCGGCTGAAGAGTTCCTCATAGATCGCCTGCATTTCGAGGCGCGCGAGGTGCATGCCGAGGCACATATGCCCGCCATGACCGAACGAGATCAGCTTGTTCGGGCTCCGGTCCGCCTTGAACCTGAACGGTTCGTCGAACACTTCCTCGTCGCGGTTGCCTGACGGATAGCAGAGCAGCAGGCTCTCGCCCTTCAGCACCTTCTTGCCGCGTAGTGTGTAGTCCTCCTGCGCTGTGCGCATGAAATGCTTCACTGGCGTGGTCCAGCGGATCGCCTCGTCCACCGCCGTGCGCGACATCCCCTTGGGGTCCGCCATCATCTTCTTCAGCTGTGACGGGTCCTGGAGCATTGCCAGCACGCCGCCGCCGGTCGAGGCGCTTGTCGTGTCATGGCCGGCGGCCGCCGTGATGATGTAATAGCTCATCGCCTCCAGCTGGCCGATTGGCTCGCCGTCCACCATGCCATTGGCAATCACGGTGGAGACGTCATCCTTGGGGTTCGCGCGCCGGTCGGCTGTGATCGAGGTGAAGTACATGAAGAACTCGGCCAGCGTCGCCTGGATCGAGGCAAGGCCCTTCTCCACATCACGCGCCTCGGCGAGCGACTTGTCGCGCATCAGGTCTTCGTCCTGTGCACCGAAAATCTCCTGCGTTAGTTTCAGCATCATCGGTTCGTCCGACTCCGGGACACCGAGGATCTGCATGATCACGCGCAGCGGATAGTAGAGCGCCACATCGCGCTGGAAATCGCATTCTCCGCCGAGGTCTTCCATCCGGTCGACATACTGCTTGGCAATCGTCTTGATTGCGTCTTCGCGCTTCTTCACGTTCTGCGGCATGAACCATTCCTGGGTCAGGTGGCGCAGCTTGTAGTGCAGTGGATCATCCAGCTGCACGAGCGTCTTCAGGAGGTGCGGCTGGCCGAACTTGGCATAAACGCCCTTTTCGGCCTCATGGTATGAGAGCATCTCGCGCTCGCCGTTGGTGAACAGCGCGTTCTGGCGCGACACTTCCATGATGTCGGCATGCTTGGTCACGGCCCAGAACGGACGGAACGCTTCAGGTTCGCACCAGGCCAGCGGGTCTTCGGCGCGCAGGCGCGTGAAGGTCGCGTCCAGCAGCTTGTGGTCGGCATAGACGGCGGGTGTAACGATCAGGTTGCACGTGTCCGCGGCTGCCCCACTCATTGTGCGCGCCGGATCGAACTTGGTCTCGGGCGGTGTGGCGAGGGCGACAGTGTCGGCCATTGAATATCCTCCGGAATTTCAGGGGCGGCGCGGATTTTTCCGCTTCGCCTCCAATGTATCCGGACGCGGCCCCCTGCCAAGGTGTGACTTGGCGGCAGGCTTCTTCGGCGCAGCGCCCGAATCCATCGGCGCCCCAATGCTCGCCAGCGCTTCGGCAAGCAGGCCGGCCGGGATTTCCTCCACCTGACCTGGCTTCAGCACGTCCAGCAGGAACGGGCCATAGCTCACCCGGATCAGACGGTTCACCGTCAGGCCCACCGCTTCCAGCGCCCGGCGCACTTCGCGCTTCTTGCCTTCCGTAAGCGTCACCGTCAGCCAGGAGTTCGCGCCCATCTCACGGTCGAACACTGCCCGGATCGGCGCATACCGCACCCCTTCGACCGTTATGCCGCTCGCCAGTTCCTCGATCTTCTGCGGTGTCACCGTACCCTTGGCCCGCGCACGGTAGGTGCGTTCTAGTCCGGATTTCGGCAGCTCCAGAAAGCGCGCCAGCTCGCCATCATTGGTCAGCAGCAGCAAGCCTTCCGTCGTCAGGTCGAGCCGGCCGACCGTCACGACGCGGGGCAGGGACTTCGGCAGTTCGTCAAAAATCGTGCGCCGACCCGCCGGATCATCGGTCGTCGTGATCAGGCCTGAGGGCTTGTGATAGCGCCAGAGCCGCGTGCCGTCCGGCGCCTGCACCGTCCTGCGGCCAACCTTGATCGTCTCGCGGCCCGTCACCTTGAACGCGGCAGACGTCAGCGTCTTGCCATTCACGCTCACATCGCCTGCTTCGATCATTCGCTCGATCTGGCGGCGCGAGGCGACGCCTGCGCGGGCGAGATACTTGGCGATCCGCTCGCCGCCCTCGCTCCATTCCTCATCGGTCTTGGGAGCGTTCGGGGATTTGCCCTGAGGGCCGGGCTTTCTCGATTCAGCGGGGCGCGCGCCGGAAGGTTTCCGGCTGGGGCGGCCCGTCTCGCGACGCTCCGTCATGGTCAGGTCTTTCTGCTGGTTTCAGAGGGTGAACTGAAGGATCGGCGCCGCAATGGCAAGCCCGAGCGCGATTTCCGTCGCCATCCAGACCGGGATGATCTTCGCCTCGCCGCCCTTGCCCCGGTCCAGCAGCATTGAGAAGGTCCGTCCCATCGCCGCCCCGAACCAGCCCGCCGCAATTGGCAGCGCGGCCGCCAGCCCCATCGCCGCCGGGGCATGCAGCACCAGCACGAACGCCGTCATGTGCAACAACAGAAGCAGCCC
>NZ_JBBEBT010000272.1:0-15538 GCF_040882205.1 Hyphomonas sp. | reverse complement strand
ACGACGCTCGCGCTTTCCATGCATGGCGGCCTGGTCCTTTCGGCGGTCAATCCCGGCCGCGGCAAGACGGTGAAGACGCCGGAACACGAGAACGCTTTCTTCCGGGATTTCATCGGCTACTCGATCGGCACGCTCGGCATCCACCGGCTCGGCCTCTTCCTCGCCCTCTCGGCCGGGATCTGGAGCGCCATCTGCATCGTTATCTCCGGCCCGCTCTATGAAGGCTCTTGGATCGACTGGTGGGATGGCTGGAAAAACCTCGCCATCTGGCGCGTGTAGGAGGATCAGACCATGGCTGATTACCAGAATATCTTCACCCAGGTTCAGGTCCGCGGCCACACCGATTTCGGTGTGGCGCAGGGGGCAGGCGACGAAGACCGCCTCAAGCTGACCTCCACGAGCCACCTCTTCGGCCGCATCGGCGATGCCCAGATCGGGCCCGTCTATCTCGGCTGGTCCGGCGTTGCCTCGCTGATCTGCGGCTTCATCGCCATCGAGATCATCGGCCTGAACATGTGGGCCAGCGTCGGCTGGGATCCCATCAGGTTCTTCGGCCAGCTTCCCTGGCTGTCGCTGGATGCTCCGCTCCCGGAGCATGGACTCAAGCTCTTCATGCCCTTGCATGAAGGTGGCTGGTGGCTGATGGCGGGCATGTTCCTGACGGCCTCGATCCTGCTCTGGTGGGTGCGTTCGTACCGCCGCGCGGTCCAGCTCGGCATGGGCACGCATGTCGCCTGGGCCTTCGCTGCCGCCATCTGGCTCTACCTCGTCCTCGGCTTGATCCGCCCCGTGATGATGGGCAGCTGGAACGAGGCGGTGCCGTTCGGTATCTTCTCTCACCTCGACTGGACGAACAATCTCTCGCTCGTCTACGGAAATTTCTTCTACAACCCCTTCCACATGCTCTCGATTGTCTTCCTCTACGGGTCGGCCCTCCTGTTCGCGATGCACGGTGCGACGATCCTTGCGGTCGGTCGTTACGGCGGCGAGCGCGAGATCGAGCAGATCACGGACCGCGGCACGGCCTCCGAACGCGCCGCTCTCTTCTGGCGCTGGACCATGGGCTTCAATGCCTCGATGGAATCAATCCACCGCTGGGCCTGGTGGTTCGCCATCCTCTGCCCGATCACCGGCGGCATCGGTGTTCTCCTGACCGGTACGGTCGTGGACAACTGGTTCCTCTGGGGCGCGGACAACGGCTTCGCCCGCTACTGAGGCAGCGCAAGGGCAGGGCGGGACACGGCTCCCGCGCTGCCCGGAAAAGTCAGCTGGTGCCTTCCAGCGACCAAGGCCGGCCCCGGATCATCCGGGTCCGGCCTTATTTGCTGGAGCCGCCGACATAGGCAAAGGCAATCCCTTACGCCTGTATCCGAGCTCCAGACCCCGCCCCTCCTCCTTATCATCCCGGCTTTCGAAAGCGGGTAGCTCGTGAGGCTCATACTCACCGGGATCTCCGCCTTGACGGGGATCAGCGCAACAGAAAGCAGAGAAATCCCTTAACCGGCCGCTCCCTCAGCGCGCGCCCGGCCTTTGCGTGCTGCGCGTTACTTCCGCACCAGCCGCCATGCCGTCCACAGGCACGCCAGATGCGTCAGCAGGCTGACCATCAGTATGCCGGCGATCAGCGGATGGCCGGCGCCTGATACCGCAAACCTCACCGCAGCCATCAGTAGCGCGCCGGAGACGAGGAACCACAGGACGGGCACGGCCCAGGGCCTGTGCCCATTGCGGACCAGGAGATAGGTGACCAGCACGAACTCGCCAGCAACACCGAGCAGCACGAGATCGAACATCCAGGGTGCAAGGGTCATCTTCGCTCCTGCCGCAACAGTCTGCTCAGCCGAACGGGCCGTTCAGCGCTGCCACCTCGTAGTTCAGGTAGGCTGCAAACGACACCCAGCCGAGATAGGGCAACATCAACAGGCTCGCGGTCCGCGAGAAGCGCGCGAGGAAGACCGCGATCACCGCGACTGAGATCCACAAGGTCGCCACTTCTGCCAGCGCCCAGTCTGGCCGGCGCAGCGTGAAGAAGACTGCGCTCCAGGCAATGTTCAGCACCGCGTTAATAAAGAAGAAGATCACCAGCAGCGACCGGTCGCGCTGCGTCTTCGCGTCCCGCCAGCCGAACGTTGCCGCCAGCGCCGCGAGCGCAAAGATGATCGTCCAGCCGGGTGCGAAGGCCCAGTCCGGCGGGTTCAGTGCGGATTTGTCGAGCGCGCGGTACCAGGCATCGATGCGTGTCATCGCGCCGCCGGCAATCGCGGTCGCCAGCGCGGCGCCCGCCGCAATAAACAGCGGGCGGCGCGGGATCACGTCTGTTTCGGCCGGGCAGGGGCGAGGCCGAGCAGATGCGCGGTGTCCTTCACGAAGATTTTCAGGTGCGCCATGTGGTCCGGCTTGCCGAGCCGCTTATTGAGATAGGCGTCCCAGGTCAGGCGCTGGACATCCTTGTCATTGCACATGGCAACAAAGCCTTCGCGCCGCTTATCCGAGCGGTACCAGAAATGCTGCATGATGCCGAGGATCATGAACACCTGACCATGCGCCTTCATGTAGCGCTTGCGCGTCGCGGCCAGTGCGCGCGCGTCTCCGGTTTCGATCAGCTCACGGATGGCCGTGGCCGCCTCGCGCCCGCCCAGCATGGCATAGTAGATACCCTCGCCCGAAGCCGGGGCTACAACGCCCGCCGCGTCACCGGCGAGCAGAACATCGCGGCCGTTGTCCCAGCGCTTCAAAGGCTTCAACGGAATCGGCGCGCCTTCCTTGCGCACGAGAGCGGCATCATCGAGCCCGATATCCTTGCGCAGCGTGCGGATCGCATCGCGCAGCGAGAAGCCCTTGTTGGCGCTGCCGACGCCGACGCTGGTCGTCTCGCCGTGCGGGAATACCCAGGCATAGAAGTCCGGCGAGAGGCGGCCCTGATAGTAGATGTCGCAGCGCGCCGGATCGAAGCCTTCTGTCGGCTCGGGCGACTTGATGATCTCGTGATAGGCGAACACGCATTTTGTCTCGCCGCCGCCGGGAATGGCTTCAGCGGCCACGCGGGACCGCGCGCCGTCCGCGCCGATGATCGTGCGGGTACGGATCCTGATCGTCTCCGAGCTGTCATCCTTCGGCGTGTAGGCCACGACCGGCGTGCCATCGGCCTCGCGCTCGATATGGGTAAAGCTTCCGGCGCGGCGTTCACATCCCGCCTTTGCGGCGCGGGCGCGCAGCCATTCGTCGAAGTGCTCGCGGTCGACCATGCCGACGGCGCCGCCCTCGACCGGCATGTCCACGACGCGCCCCGAGGGCGCAATCATCCGCGCGGCCCGCGCGCGCGCCACAATGATGCTTTCGGGTATGTCGAAGTCCTCGATCAGGCGCGGCGGGATGGCGCCGCCGCAGGGTTTGATGCGGCCGGCCTTGTCGAGCAGCAGGACGCGGGCCCCCGTCTTCGCAAGATCGTGCGCAGCGGTTGCGCCGGCAGGGCCTCCGCCAACGATCACGCAGTCATAGAGTTCATCAGTGGGGTGAGGGGTCATGGCACTTCTCCGGATCGGACAGCGAGGAATTCGTGGCTGGGCAGAGCGGGCAGGCGCTGCGAATCAACGGCGGTCTCGCCGACACGCAGGGCGAGCGCTGCGGCGACAAGGAAGGTCAGACCCTCCGCCGCGAACACGAGGGCAAAGGCCGGCGCAGGGGTATCGGTGAAGGCGCGCGCGATATCGACCGCGGCCGCGCCGAGGAAACCACCAAGGCCGAAAGCAATCGCCTGCGCGGCGCCCCATAGCCCCATCCGTGTTCCTTCGCGCTGTTTCGCGCCGGCGCTTGCCAGCGTCATCATAGAGCCGATGGCCGCGACGGCGAAGGCGCCATTGGCAACGCCGAGGGCAATCACGTTCGGGACCAGCGGCCAGTCTGCGCCCATCGCATGCGTGCCGAGGCCGAGGGCGAGAAGCGCGGCGGCCGATGCGATGCAGCCGCCGACAGTCCAGGCCCGCATGAACCCGGCGCGGGATTTTCCGATCACGGTGCCGGCGACAGCCGTCAGGATCATCCCGGCGAGCGTTCCGATGTTCTGTACGCCCGCAAGCTGCGTCGAGCTTCCGGCATCATAGCCGTGCACGAGACCGGCGAAGGGCTCTAAAATCAGGTCCTGCGCGCTGTAGGCCAGCATCGAGACGAAGACGAAAACGGTGAACCGCCGCGCCTGCGGATCTGCCCATGTTTCGCGCAGCGCGGCGCGGAAGCTGGTCTCGGCGCTTGTGGCCTGTGCACGAACGGGCTGCGCCAGCGCCCCGGCCTCGAGGCCGCGTAGGGCGAGGAAGGTTACGGCCAGCGCAATTGCGGAGACGACGGACGTGACAAGGATCAGCCGTTCGAAACTGAAGGGTTTCAGGAAGCCGCCGCCGATGCCGGCAGTCAGCACGAAGCCCATGATCATCATGATCCAGACGATCGCCGCGGCGGCGGCCTTGCGCGAAGGCTCGGTGCGGATCGCGAGCAGCGCCAGAAGGTTCGTGCCCGCCGCGCCGACGCCCGCGCCGATCAGGGCATAGGCGAGAACCGAGAGAAGAAATCCGCCCCAGAAATTTGAAGGAATCAGCGAGGCGGCAAAGGCGGCGCTGATGGCGCCGAGGGCCAGCACAGCCATGCCGCCCATGATCCAGGGCGCGCGGCGCCCGCCTGTGTCGGCGCCATAACCCCAGCGGGGGCGCGACATCTGCACGGCATAGTGCCAGCCGACGAGGAGGCCGGGTATCGCAGCAGCGAGGCCAAGCTCGACGACCATCACGCGGTTCAGTGTCGAGGTCATCAGGATGACGATGGCGCCCAGCGAAGTCTGCACCAGGCCGAGGCGGATGATCCCGAGCCATCCGAAAGAGGCAGATGCGGCGCTCATCCAGCGGACCAGGGCGCAACGGCAAAGGCGCTGACCAGCATGCCGAGCACATAAAGGAGAACGCCGAAAGCGGAGTACCAGATCGCCTTGCCGCGCGGATCTGCGAGCAGCGTGCGCATCAGCCAGACCTGCGCGCCGAGCAGGCCGAGAATGATTGCGGCATGCGCCGGGCGGCCAATACTGATCAGCAGAAGGATGACGGCCATCTGAGGCACGGCCATCACCACGCAGGCAAGGCGCGCCGCACGGTCCGGGCCGAGCTGCACGGGCAGGGAGCGCACGCCCATCTTCGTGTCGCCATCGATCGATTTGAAATCGTTGAGCGTCATGATGCCGTGCGCGCCGATGGAATAGAGCAGTGCGAGAATCAGGATCAGCGGATGGGGCAGGGCGCCGAGCATGACGGCGGCGCCGGTGAACCAGGAAATGCCTTCATAGGAGATACCGACGGCGCCATTGCCCCACCAGCCGTTGAGTTTCAGGCGCAGCGGCGGCGCGCTGTAGGCCCAGGCGAAGAAGACGGCGAAGATGGTTCCGACGAAGGCCCAGGTGCCGAGCGCGTAACCGAGCGCGAGCGAAAGCGCGGACCAGAGGATCGCCAGATAGAGCCCCCACTGGCCCGGAATGCGCCCGGAAGGGATCGGCCGGTTTGGCTCGTTGATCGCGTCGACATGGCGGTCATACCAATCGTTCACCGCCTGGCTGGAGGCACACACCATGGGGCCGGCGAGCAGCATGCCGCCGAGAAGGAGATGAAGGTTAGGCAGCAGTGGCTGACCGCTGGAAACAGCGCCGCACATATAGGCCCACATCGCGGCAAACCAGGTGACCGGTTTGAACAGCTCAAGCACTGCCGCTGGCTGAGGCAGCCGGCGGGATGGAGCTGACAACGGCGCTTCGGTCATGAATTGAGGCTAAGGTTGACGCTTCCGAGTGTCAACACAGAGTGACGTTTTTTCGCCTGCCTGCGCAGGTGATTCGTGGGCGGACGATGGGGGTGGTCGCTCAGTTCTTGTCTTCGATTCCGAAGCGCTTGAGCTTGGAATAGAGACCCTGCCGGCTGAGCCCGAGAATCTCTGCGGCTGAGGCGCGGTTGTCATCCGTCAGCTTCAGCGCGGCCTCGATGCAGAGGCGTTCGATAAGCGAAGTGGAATCGCGGACGATATCCTTCAGCGGCATGCGCCCGACGAGGTTGGTCAGATGGTCGACCGAGCGCGGCAGCTCTTCGCCGGGCGGCGGGCCGGAAGGCAGGCGGCGCGAGACGATGCGCACCGAGAAGGCATAATAGGTTAAGCGGCCCGCGCCGGTCGACACGGCAGAGACTTCGACCTGCTCTTCGGTGTTGAACCGGTCGCGCAGGACGGTCGCGAAGTTGCGGGCGTTGCCATTATTCTTCAGCGTCGAGACAAGGACATTGAGATCTGTCGTCGAGCGGCCGAGATATTTCGAGAGACGCGCACCGGTCGCCTGCTCTTCCTCGCTGAGATGGGCCATTTCTAGGAAAGCCTGGTTGGCGGCGAGGATGCGCAGCTCGTCGTCGGTGACGACGAAAGCATCGGGCAGCGCCTCGAGCGTGCGCAGCAGCTGGTCGCGGGTGGTCTCGCCAGCTTTTGAGGCGGTTGCCTCGCCGACAAATTTGACGACGAGGCGGGCATCTCCGCCTTGTCCGAACACGGAGGCCGAGAGCGAAACCTTCTTCCCGCTGGCAAGTTCGATTTTCTCTGCCGCCGCATTACCGGTCGCGAGGGCCTTGGCTGACATCCGCTCTACCGCACGCACGGCGCGGGCGGAAAACAGCGAGGGGAAATCTTCGTTGGCAAGGTCGTGCGTGTCATGGCCGAGCAGTGCGCCAGCGGCGCGGTTGGCCGATTCGATGATGAGGTCATCCGCCGTGACGATCAGGATCGGCTCGGCGACGGCCTCGAACACCATCTTGTAGCGGGCTTCGGCCTTGCGCAGGCGCGCATAGTCGCGCTCGATCTCCTGCTGGGCCTTGACCAGTTTCTGCTGCAGTTCGGCGATATCCCGCAGGTCGCGGCCGAGGGCGATCACCGGGCCTCGGCCCATTGCGCGCACGAGGCGGTAGGCAACGGGGATGTCCCTCAAACCGCCGGAAGGGTGGTTGACCTGGCGCGGCCGGCTGGCCGACTTGCCATCGACGCTTTTCAGCAGCGCCTCGATCTTGGTATGGCTGTCGATCGACACCGTATCGATCCAGCGCCGGCCAATCCAGTTGGCTGCAAATCCGGTCTTTCTGAGCTCTTCCGAAGCGATGGCAACGTCCCGGACCACGCCGTCATCGAGGATGAGCGCAATATCGGCGGCCTGTTCCAGCAGGATGGCTACGGTTTGCGCGTCCAAACCTGAAAGATGAGAGTTCGCATCGCTGAACGAGGATTTAGACGGCGAGGCGTGCGACGAAGCATCCATAATCGTTCCAAAAAGACTGTGGGAGCTCCCCTTGAGCGCCCCTAGCAGTCTCGGTTTCACATTGCCAATAGTTTCCTCGCAAGCTCGGGCGCGTCCAAACCGCGCCCTGCTATGCCATCTGCGCCGATTTCACGCGCAATATGGGGCGAATGTTCGAAAAGGGGGCCGCCGACCAGCAGCTTGACGGAGGGGTTGCGGGAGGTCCTCCGGAGGGTCTTTATGAGGCCCGGGAGGTCGCGGACGACGCCGTCATGGGAGGCCGAGATGCCGGCGATGTCGAACCGTTGATTCGCGAGATGTTGGCAGATCAGGGCCGGGTCCCCGGAGGTTTCCGAGAAGACGGTCCATTCATGCTGGCGGAAAAGCTCGGACGCGACCAGGACGCCGAAGACGTGCTGCTCGCCCGGGGCGCTGGCGATCAGGATGCTGGGCGATCCGTTCTTGCCGATATCGGCCGGGGCATCCGGCTGGCCGGTGAGATTGTGGACAATCTGGTGCAGGCGGCAGACGCCGACGGTGACTTCCACGAAACTGATCTGGTCCTCGTTCCACATCTCGCCAAGCTCGCGCGCCGAGGAAGCGAACAGCTCGATCATCAGGGTCGGCAGTTCGTGCCCGCGTCCGATCTGCGCTTCGGCGAGACGGCCGGCGCTTTGCTCGTCATCCGAGAGGAGCGCGTCCAGAAATTCCTTGCGTTCGGCGGCGTTGAAGGCCGTGCCGCGCAATTCGAGACCGGTGCTGGCCGCGACCGGAGCGGCCGGCATGCGGCTGGCGATCATCAGGCGCGGAATGATTTCCGATTGCAGCGCGGCAAACAGTTCGGGCTCGTCGGAGGGGAGGGCTTTTGCTGCGGGTTCAACGCCGAGTTGTCGCCAAAGACCGACGAGAAGTGGGATAGGACGGAAGAGAAAATCTGCCCCGCCTCCACCCGCTTCGATTGTGCGGAAGCTTCTTTGCTGATCGAGCGCCATCACTTTCTCCCTGCGGGTTCGGGCCTGTTCACACGCAAGCGTTGTGCGCGGTGAGGCCCGGCCCTCGTTGGACTTTCCTTATTCGCACTGCGATGCCTGCACCGCAGCAAATCCAATCCGGGACGATTCATCCGCGAACGGATGATCTCCGGGGCCGGACCTGAATGGGAGGCGTCAGGCTCGGCATTTTCGAACGACCCGGCACGGTTCACGATCTTGCGAACGTGCAGGCGCGTTTCAGTTCGATTGAGAAATAACATGGAAGATTTTCTGAATCCATCCTGCAATCGGCGACGAGGTGAAAGTCGCTCCAAACACGTCATGTGTCAACACAAATAGACGTAAACTTGGATTGACATATTGGCTTCGGGAGGTATCGTCTGGTCAACAGAAGAAAGGGGGGCGGAAGGGTGAAGGGCATGAACAACCAACCCGTCACCGCCAACCGGAGGAAGCCGCTGTACACTGCAGAGCAACGCGCGCGCCGTGACGCATCACGCTGGACACTCGCCCAGGCCGTCCTTGCGCCGCTGCAGTTTTTTGTCTTCGCGGTGAGCCTGTTTCTGGTGGTGCGTTATCTGCTGACCGGCAATGGCCTCGACATCGCCACCGCTTCCATCGTCCTCAAGACTTTCATCCTTTACGCCATCATGATCACCGGCGCGATCTGGGAGAAGGACGTCTTCGGAAAGTATCTCTTCGCCGATGCCTTCTTCTGGGAAGATGCCGTTTCGATGATCGTGATTGCTTTGCATACGGCCTATCTTGTCATGCTGCTCGGCAATATCGGATCGCCCGTTGCGCAAATCACTGTCGCGCTGGCAGGATACGCCGCTTACGTGATCAACGCTGTGCAGTTCCTCTGGAAGTTGCGCCTGGCCCGGCTCGAGCCGATTGGCGCGCAAGGAGTTGCCGCATGACGCAGCTGATCCCGCCGCTGACGGACAGGGCCTGCGCCGCGCCTGCCGTGCGGACTGTGCTGCGCGAGCGGGGGCAGCGCGAAGTGTTCTGCGGGCTGACCTCCATCATGTGGCTGCACCGCAAGATGCAGGACGCCTTCTTTCTGATCGTCGGATCGCGCACCTGCGCGCACCTGATGCAATCGGCAGCCGGCGTGATGATCTTTGCCGAGCCTCGTTTTGCAACCGCGATCATTGAAGAGCGTGACCTTGCTGGCATGGCCGACATTAATGAAGAGCTGAACAAGACGGTTTCGCGCCTGCTGGAGCGCCGGCCAGAAATCAAGTTGCTCTTCCTGGTCGGTTCATGCCCGTCTGAAGTGATCAAGCTGGACCTTGGCCGCGCCGCCGAGCGGCTGTCGATGACTTATTCGCCGCGTGTGCGCATCCTGAATTATTCCGGCAGCGGCATCGAGACGACTTTCACGCAAGGCGAAGATGCCTGCCTGACGGCGATGGTGCCGGAGCTGCCGGCTACCGACGCCGCAGAGTTGGTGGTGGTCGGCGCGCTGGCGGATGTGGTCGAGGATCAGTTCGAGCGCATTTTCGAGGCGCTGGGGATCGGTCCGGTGCATTTCCTGCCGAGCCGCAGGGCCGGGCATCTGCCGCCCGTCGGCCCGAACACGAAATTCCTGCTCGCCCAGCCCTGGCTGCGCGATACAGCCCGCACGCTTGAGGCGCGCGGCGCCGTGCACCTGCCGGCGCTGTTCCCGCTTGGCGCGGAAGGCACGACCGCCTGGCTGAAAGCCGCCGCCGATGCGTTTGGTGTGACCGCCGAGCGGTTCCATGCGGTGACCGAGATGCCGCGTGCCCGCGCCACCCGCGCGCTCGCACGATATAGTGACACACTGGCCGGCAAGTCGCTGTTCTGCTTCCCCGATTCGCAGCTGGAACTGCCGCTGGCGCGGTTCCTGTCGCGCGAGCTTGGCATGACGCTGGAAGAGGTCGGCACGCCTTACCTGCACGGCGTCCACATGGCGCAGGAGCTGGCGCTGCTGCCGGCGGATGTGCGCATCAGCGAAGGCCAGGACGTCGACCTGCAGCTCGACCGCTGCCGCGATGCGCGCCCCGACATCACCCTGTGCGGGCTTGGCCTTGCCAATCCGCTCGAGCAGGAAGGGCTGACGACCAAATGGTCGATCGAGCTCGTCTTCACCCCCATTCAGGGATACGAACAGTGCGGCGACCTCGCCGAGCTGTTTGCGCGCCCGCTTATCCGGCGCACGAGGCTCGCGGTCTGATGCAATTGACAGTCTGGACATATGAGGGGCCCCCGCACATCGGCGCGATGAGGATCGCAACGGCGATGGAAGGCCTGCACTATGTGCTGCATGCGCCGCAGGGCGATACCTATGCGGACCTTCTGTTCACGATGATCGAACGGCGCGCCAAGCGTCCGCCGGTGACCTACACGACATTCGAAGCGCGGGATCTGGGTTCGGACACAGCCGAGATTTTCAAGAGTGCCGCGCTGGGTGCATATGAGCGTTTCCGGCCGCAGGCGATGATCGTTGGCGCGTCCTGCACGGCCGAACTGATCCAGGACGATCCGGGGGGCCTGACCAAGGCGCTGGGTCTGCCCATCCCGGTGATCGCCCTTGATCTGCCGTCCTATTCCAAGAAGGAAAACTGGGGCGCCTCCGAAACCTTCTACCGCCTCGTGCGGGGCCTTGCGGCGCCGCAGCCGAAGCGCGCGCCGACACGGCTCACGCGCCCGGTGTGTAATGTCCTCGGGCCGACGGCGCTGGGCTTCCGCCACCGCGACGATGTGCGCGAAATCACGGGCCTCCTGTTCCAGCTCGGCATCGACGTGAACGTCATCGCACCGCTCGGTGCAACCCCGGAAGACCTGACGCGTCTGCCAGCGGCGGACTTCAACGTGTCGCTCTATCCCGAGATTGCGGATGTTGCGGCGCGCTATCTCGAGAAGGAATTCGGCCAGCCGTATACGAAGACCATTCCGATCGGCGTCGGCGCGACGAATGATTTCATTGTCGAAGTCTGCGGCCTTGCCGGGATCGAAGTGCCGGATCTTTCGGCCTTCGCGAGCAATATGCCCTGGTGGTCGCGTTCGGTGGACTCCAATTACCTCACCGGTAAACGCGTCTTCATCTTCGGGGATGGCACGCATGCGCTCGCCGCCGCCCGTGTTGCGGCCGACGAGTTGGCTTTCACCGTTGTCGGCCTTGGCTGTTACAACCGCGAGTTTGCGCGCCCCGTCCGCGAGGCCGCTGCCGAACTCGGGATCGAGGCGCTGATCACTGAGGACTATCTCGAAGTTGAAGCCGCTATCGCCCGGCTGCAGCCGGAGCTGATTCTCGGCACGCAGATGGAGCGGCATATTGCGAAACGCCTCGGCATTCCGTGCGCGGTCATTTCCGCGCCGGTGCATGTTCAGGACTTCCCGGCGCGCTATGCCCCGCAGATGGGCTTTGAAGGCGCCAACGTGCTCTTCGACACGTGGGTGCATCCGCTGATCATGGGCCTGGAAGAGCATCTGCTCGGCATGTTCCGCGAGGATTTCGAATTCAATGACGAGGCCGGCGCCTCGCATCTCGGTGGCCACGGCGCGGCGGAAAAAGTTGCCGACACTGTCCCGGCCGGGGAAGGGGCGGGCATCGTCCACTGGGCGCCGGAGGCCGAAAACGAGCTGAAAAAGATCCCCTTTTTCGTGCGCGGCAAGGCGAAGCGCAATACCGAAGCCTTCGCCCGCGACAAGCAACTCGAGACAATCACCCTCGAGACGCTCTATGACGCAAAGGCGAGCTATGGCCGTTAAGCGCGCAATTCTCGTCGACAAGACGCCGATCAAGGTCGTGATTCTGTCGCTCGATTCGCATCTCGGCACCGCCATCCACGCGGCCGAATCCGAACTTCGCCGGACCCATCCGGGCCTGTCTCTGGCATTTCATCCGGCCTCAGAATTTGACCGCCAGCCCAAGGCACTCGCCCGCGCTATCGAGGATATCGGCAAGGCGGATTTCATCTTGGCCTCGATGCTGTTCATCGAGGACCACATCAAGGCTGTTCTGCCGGCGCTTCAGGCGCGGCGCGACGCCTGCGACGCGATGGTCGGTGCAATGTCGGCCTCGGAAGTCGTGCAGCTGACCCGGCTTGACCGGTTTGACATGTCCAGGCCCGCAAGTGGCCCCATCGCGCTGATGAAGCGCCTGCGCGGCGGCGCCGGCGACAAGGCCAAATCCGGCGAGCAGCAGATGAAGACGCTGCGCCGCCTGCCGAAGATCCTGCGCTTCATCCCGGGAATGGCCCAGGATGTGCGCGCCTATTTTGTGACGATGCAATACCTGCTGGCGGGTTCGGAAAAGAACATCGCCAATGCCGTGCGTTTCATGGTCGACCGGTATGCGAGCGGCGAGCGCGCCCACCTGCGCGGCAAGATGAATCCCCTTCCGCCGGAAGAGTATCCGGAGACGGGGCTCTATCATCCGCAGATGAAGCCGACCGTTGCCGAACGCCTCGACGCGCTGCCGAAATCTGCTGGCGATCGCCCGACCGTCGGCCTGCTCGTGCTGCGCTCCTACATCACGTCCGGCGATGCCGGCCATTATGACGGCGTCATCGCCGCCCTAGAGGCGCGCGGTCTGCGCGTCATCCCAGCCTTTGCCAGCGGCCTTGATGCCCGTTCAGCGATCCGCCGCTTCTTCATGCGTGGAGAGACGCCCACGATCGACGCCCTTGTTTCCCTGACCGGCTTCTCGCTCGTCGGCGGCCCTGCCTTCAATGATGCTGAAGGCGCCGTCGAGATGCTGAAGGCCCTCGATATTCCCTATGTCTGCGCGCTTGCATCGGAGTTCCAGTCCCTGTCGGACTGGGGCGCGAATGCGCGCGGACTGACGCCGATCGAGACGACCATCATGGTCGCTCTTCCAGAACTGGACGGCGCGACGGGATCCATTGTCATCGGCGGGCGCGCCGACCATGGCACGACGTGTACCGGATGCGCCCGCCGTTGCACATTCGCCGATGACAACAGACGCATGCAGGTCTGCCCTGAGCGGGCCGAGCAACTCGCCGCACGTGTCGACAAGCTGGTCAGGTTGAAGCGCTCCGCGCGCGCCAACCGCAAGCTTGCGATCACGCTGTTCAACTTTCCCCCCAACTCCGGCAGCGTTGGCACCGCCGCTTACCTGTCGGTCTTTGAGTCGCTTTTCAATTTCCTGCAGCGCCTTGAAGCCGAAGGTTACGGCGTCAAGGTTCCGGCTTCGGTCGATGACCTCAAGGACATGCTGCTCGAAGGCAACAAGGAGCGCTACGGCACTGAAGCCAACGTCGTTGCCGAAGTGCCCGTGCCGGACCATGTCCGCCGCGAACGCCGCCTGAAGGAAATCGAAGCGGCCTGGGGCCCGGCGCCTGGACGTGTGCTGACGGATGGCCGCTCGATCTTCGTGCTCGGTGCCCGGTTTGGCAACGTGGTGGTCGGGTTGCAGCCGGGCTTCGGCTATGAAGGCGATCCGATGCGCCTGCTCTTTGAGAAGGGCTTTGCGCCAACCCACGCGTTCTCGGCCTACTATACCTACCTGCGCGAAGCCTTCGCCGCCGATGCCGTCGTGCATTTCGGCACGCATGGCGCGCTGGAATTCATGCCGGGCAAACAGTCTGGCCTGTCCGGCGATTGCTGGTCGGATTACCTGATCGGCGACCTGCCGAACATTTATTTCTACGCGGCCAACAACCCCTCCGAAGCGACGATTGCCAAGCGCCGCGGCAATGCGACCATCGTCAGCTACCTGACGCCGCCCGTCACCGAAGCGGGCCTCTACCGCGGCCTGTCGGATCTCTCAGCCACCATCGCCCGCTGGCGCGGCCTTGCGCCGGACGCTGACGCCGAGCGCGCCGATCTTGAAGACCTGATCGTCATCCAGGCCGGTGAGCTGGACATCCTGCCCGCCGCCTCGTTTGATCGTCCGCGCGACCGGATCGAAGCGATCCGTGCGAAACTTTCCGAAGTCGAGACCTCGCTGATCCCGAACGGCCTGCACATCGCCGGTAAAGGCCTCGGCCCGGAAGATCGCCGGGAGATGATTGCCCTGATGCCCCCGGCGCAAGGCCAGGACATGCTGCCAGCTGCGGCGTTCGACGCCATCATTGCGGGCGGCGCGCCGGCCGACATTGTCCGTACCCTGAAACTTGAAAGCCGGGCCGAAGAGATCGCGGTCCTCGTCAGGACCAACGCGCTGCTCGGCGAAGACCATGAAATGGCGGCGCTGATCCATGCACTGGACGCGGGCTACACGCCGCCGGTGCCGGGCGGGGACCTGATCCGCACGCCGGAGATCCTGCCCTCGGGCCGCAATATCCACGGCTTCGATCCATTCCGCCTGCCGAGCGCGTTCGCCGTCGCCGATGGCCGCCGCCAGGCCGACCGCCTGCTCGCCCGCCACAAGCAGGACACTGGCCGTCATCCTGAGACGATGGCGATCATCCTCTGGGGCACTGACAACCTGAAGAGCGAAGGCGCGCAGATCGCGCAGGCGATGGCGCTCCTCGGCGCAGTGCCGCGCTTTGACTCCTATGGCCGCCTCTCCGGCGCTGACCTGATCCCGCTGGACGTGCTCGGCCGCCCGCGCGTTGATGTGATGGTGACGCTGTCGGGCATCTTCCGCGACCTGCTGCCACTGCAGACGCGTATGCTGGCCGACGCCGCTTACGCGGCCGCGAACGCCGACGAACCGCATGACCTCAACTTTGCCCGCAAGCACGCCGTGCTGTGGATGTCCGAATCCGGCGCCGACATCGAGACTGCCGCCCTGCGCGTCTTCTCGAACGCCGACGGAGCTTATGGTGCAAACGTAAATTACCTTGTTAATTCCGGCACATGGGATGACGAGGACGAGCTCGGCGACGCCTATGCCACGCGCAAAAGCTTCGCCTACGGACGGGACGGCCGTCCCTCGGCCCAGCCCGCCCTGTTCGCCAATATCCTGTCGACCGTGGAACTTGCCTACCAGAACCTTGAATCGGTCGAGACCGGCCTGACCACGATCGACCATTATTTCGATACGCTGGGCGGCATCTCGCGCGCCGCCGCCAAGGCACGCGGCGAGCAGCCGGCGGTCTATATCGGCGACCAGACGCGCGGCGACGGCATAGTCCGTACACTTGCCGAGCAGGTCGCGCTTGAAACCCGCACGCGGACGCTCAACCCGAAATGGTTCGAAGGCATGCTGCGCCACGGCTATGAAGGCGTGCGCCAGATCGAGGCGCAGGTCACCAACACGATGGGTTGGTCGGCGACGACCGGTCAGGTCCAGCCCTGGGTCTACCAGCAGATG
>NZ_JBBEBT010000271.1:0-2406 GCF_040882205.1 Hyphomonas sp. | reverse complement strand
CATGCAGGTGGAAATCGTCGACGGCGAAGGCCGCACGCGCCAGTCGTTCCGTCCGGCCTATGGCACGCGCCTGATGGTCAAGGACGGTGCTAAGGTTGCACCCGGGCTGCTGCTCGCTGACTGGGATCCCTTCGCCCAGCCGATCGTTTCGGAAGTCGGCGGTCACGCCCGCTTCATCGACCTCGCAGACGGCACGACCATCCGTGAAGAGACCGACGAAGCGACCGGCATCTCGGCCCGCGTCGTCATCGACCCGCGCTCGTCTTCGAAGGCCGCCGACCTCAAGCCGACGATCCAGATCATTGGCAAGGATGGCAAGCCGGTGAAGCTGCCGAACGGTTCGTCCGCCTCCTACGTGCTGTCTGTCGGCGCGATCCTCTCCGTTTCCGACGGCGACAAGATCGAGCCTGGCGACACGCTGGCCCGTGTCACGACCGGCGGCGCGAAAACGAAGGACATCACGGGCGGTCTGCCGCGCGTGGCAGAACTCTTCGAAGCGCGCCGTCCGAAAGATCATGCGATCATTGCGGATGTCGACGGCCGCGTCGAATACGGCCGCGACTACAAGAACAAGCGCAAGGTCACGATCGTTCCGATGGAAGAGGGCAAGCCCCCGATCGACTACCTGGTTCCGAAGGGTAAGCACCTCGCGGTGCAGGACGGCGACTTCATCAAGCGCGGCGAGTTCCTGATGGACGGCAACCCCGCCCCGCAGGACATCCTGTCCACGCTCGGCGTCGAAGCGCTTGCCAACTACCTGATCGACGAAGTGCAGAAGGTCTACCGCCTGCAAGGCGTGCCGATCAACGACAAGCACATTGAGGTGATCGTTCGCCAGATGCTGCAGAAGGTCGAGATCGTCGATGGCGGGGACACCCCGTTCATCGTCGGCGAGCATATCGACGTAGGGGACTTCGAAGAGGCCAACGATACGGTTCGCCGTTCGCGCAAGAAAGACCAGGTCGAGGCGACATCAACGCCGCTGCTGCTTGGTATCACCAAAGCCTCGCTCCAGACCAAGAGCTTCATCTCGGCCGCCTCGTTCCAGGAAACGACCCGCGTGCTGACCGAAGCGGCTGTCCAGGGCAAGATCGACACGCTCGAGGGCCTGAAGGAAAACGTCATCGTCGGCCGTCTGATCCCGGCCGGTACCGGCGGCGGTATCCGCCAGTTCCGCCGGGTGGCTGCCGAACGCGATGCGAAGCTCAAAGCCAAGCGCGCCGCCGCCATGGCCAAGGCCGAGGAAAGCCTCGTGCTTACCGGCTTGCCGGCGCCGGACAAGACGGGCGCCTGATCGCCCGCCTGACCGCCCGCCTGACCGCTTGAAACCAACGCAAAAGCCTGCCAGTTCTGGCAGGCTTTTTAATTTCTGGACGGACTTCGGATGCATTTCTCGAAAGCTGACCTGGCCGGGGCAGGGTGCGCGGCCGCCGCCGTCGCGCTGATCGCCTGGATGTGTTTCCGCAGCTGGGGCGGTATTTTGCCCTTCTAGGGGCCATCAGGGGCCTTCTGTTTACGCTCTTGCAACGGCTGCGCGCCCTTGACGCGCCGTCCGCGCGCGTCTACACGCCGCCACATCGTCAGAGAGGTAAACGGGCGTTTCGCCCCGCAAGCCGCACCGGCCGCAGCGATGCACCGGTCAATCTGGCCCCCAAATTCCCGCCGTCCCGGATGCCATGTCAGGCCTTCGGGGCAGTTGTCATTATCGGCCCCCGGGCCACAACGCATGAAGAGACATCAGGCCCGATGCCGACTATCCAGCAGCTGATCCGCAATCCGCGCGAGCCCAAGCGCACCCGTACGAAAACGCCGGCCCTTAAGGCCTGCCCGCAGCGCCGCGGCGTTTGCACGCGCGTCTACACCACCACCCCGAAGAAGCCGAACTCGGCGCTTCGCAAAGTGGCCAAGGTGCGGATGACCTCCGGATTTGAATCGCTGTGCTATATCCCCGGCGAAGGCCACAACCTTCAGGAGCACTCGGTCGTGCTCATCCGCGGCGGCCGCGTGAAAGACCTTCCGGGCGTGCGCTACCACATCGTGCGCGGCGCCCTCGATACCCAACCCGTCAAGAACCGTAAGCAGCGCCGCTCGCACTACGGCGCCAAGAAGCCGAAGTAAGAGGTCCAGAGCTCCATGTCCCGTCGTCACCAAGCCGAGAAGCGCGTTGTCCTCACGGATCCTAAGTACAAGGATCTCGTGGTTTCGAAATTCATGAACCAGATCATGCGCGACGGCAAAAAGTCGGTCGCTGAACGCATTGTATATGGTGCGTTCGAGCTGGTCGAAACCCGCTCGAAAAAGAACCCGGTAGAAGTCTTCCACAATGCTCTGGAAGCGGTTGCGCCTTCGGTTGAAGTGCGCTCGCGCCGCGTCGGGGGGGCAACCTATCAGGTTCCGGTCGAAGTC
>NZ_JBBEBT010000270.1:0-2408 GCF_040882205.1 Hyphomonas sp. | reverse complement strand
GGAGGCAGAGTTTGCGGATTTTATGGAGACCCCGATGCCGAAGCCCAATACGGAAAAACGAACATCAAATCCTGAAGTGATTGCCAATCGCCCCTCCGGATCCGCCGCATTCAGCGGATCATTCCGGACATACGCGTATAGGTTCATCTGATCCGCATACCCGACCGGATCGGTCTGCAGGAACCTACCCAGCGCGGGATCGTAGGCCCGCGCCTTGTAGTGATAAAGCGACACTTCCGGCAGCGCGATCTGTCCCGTGTACCGGAACCGGCTACCGGCCCAGGTGTTCGGCTCGCCGTACGGCCCATAGGTATGCCGCGTCGTGCTCGCCCCGTTCGCCGCCACAATGCTGCCCTGCCGGTCTGCGATAAGGTAGCGCTTGTCGGTGAGACCAGAGCCCTCATACCAGACCAGCGGCTCGTCTACCCCGGGCCCATGCACGTACCGGCGCAGAAGCGTGCCCGCGCCGTTATACTCCGCCAGCAGAGCATTGCCGCCATAAAGGAACTGAGTGGTGCTGCCCCCAGATACCGTCTGCCGCAACCTTCCGCCCGGATCATACGTTAGGGTCATCGCGGCTGAACCAGAAACGCTCGTCAGCCGGTTCTCGAAGTCATACCCGAACGTGCGGGACCCATCCGAGGTCAGGTTGCCCCGGAGATCGTAGCTGAACCCCGTTCCAGAAACCGCCGTATACTGATTGAGCCCGTTGCGCGTATAGCTCTTGCTCGCGGCGCCCGCAGCCCAGGTGTAGAGATCATTCGTCGCCGTGCGCTGCGACACCTGGCTCGCAGCCGTATAGCTGTAGCCCCAGGTCTGGTCGTCTGCCGTGCCGGTAAGGTCGAGGCCGAGCCCCGTCAGGCGCGAGGCGAGGTCATAGCTGAACGCCGAGACCGCGCCATTGCCCCGCGTAAGCGTCGCCCGCCGGCCGAGCGCATCATAATTGTAGTCCGCAAGGGTCGTCGTCCCGCTTTCGCGGACCAGATCTACACGGTTCAACGCGTCATATGTGTACGTGACATATTGGCTGTCCGGCCAGGTGATCCGTATTCGGTTCGAGGCGCCATCATACTGATAACTCAGCGTCCGGCTCGTACCAATCGTCGACCGCTCCGTCAGCATCCGTCCGGCGGCATCGTACGTGTAGATCAGCCCCTGTCCGCTGGTGGAGACAAACCGTGACGACAGGGCCCGTCCGGCGAGATCGTAGGCCGTGTACACATCTGCAGCCGTCCCGCCGGGGATGTCCTTCACTGTCTGTCTGTTCAGCACATCGAACGTGAAGTTGATCGACTGCCCCGAGCGCAGCCTCAGGCTCGTCCGATTGCCGTTCGCGTCATAGCCGTAGCCTTCAAAATCCGGAGCCGTTCCGACGCTCGAACAGGTTAGAGCATTTTCGGCGATGCCGCCTGTATTGGCTGCATTGGCGCCAAGCGTCGATACCGGGAAGTACAACCGGCACATCCGGTCGAACCCGTCATAGACGTAGACGGACCGGTTATTGTTCGCGTCCCGCACCGAAGCCTGCTGGCCGTTGGGGGTATAGGTATAGCGCGCATAGTCCTGCTGCAGCGGCGTACCATAGGCCCGAATGATCCGGGTCAGCTGGCTCGCCGCGTCGTACTCGTTGCGCGTGATACGGCTCACCGGGTCGGTTACGTCCAGAACCCTGTCCAGCGCGTCATACGTCGTCGTGGTCGTGTTGCCGGCGCCGTTGACGACCGTCGCGACCTGGCTCGTCGGCGTATAGGTCTTCTCCTCCAGCGTCTGCCAGGTGGACACGTTCGTTCCCGAGAAGGCCGTCCCGCCCTCGGTCTTCGTCACACGCCCGAGCAAGTCGTAGGTCGTGCGGCTGGCGGCCAGGAGCACGGCTCCGCTGCCGCCATTGTGGTTCTTGACGACCGTTGGCCGGCGCGCGGCATCATAAGTTGTGGTCGTGGCATTGCTGCGCGGATCGACCGCCGTCACGATGTCGCCCCAGCTGTCCGGCGTGAACGTTGAGACAAGATTCAGAGCCGGCCCGCCGATCGCCGCCGTCGCCACCGTGGTCACGGTCCGGTCCCCGAACCCGTTATATCCATGCGTCGTCGTGCGCCCGGTCGGATCGACCTCGGACGTGACAAGGCCGATCGCATTATACCCGAACGAATAGGTCGGGCTCGATCCGCCCACGGCGGGCCGAACCGCCGTCGCCAGCTGGCCGGCGCCGTTCCCGGACGGATGATAGGTGAAAGTGGCCGTGTTGTTCCTGCCGTCTGTCAGGCTCGCGATCTTGTTCCAGGTCGTATTGTATGCCGCGCTGATGGTAATGGGCGACAAGCCTGAGCCGGGTTTGGGATTGCGCGTCAGGCCCGTGACATTGTCGAATATATCATAAGCAAAGACATCGTTGTCGCCTTCCGGGTATA
>NZ_JBBEBT010000269.1:0-15583 GCF_040882205.1 Hyphomonas sp. | reverse complement strand
AGACCTTGTAGCTGACCGTCTGGGCGTCCGGCCCCAGCCAGCCTTTGTATTCCACTGGCGCCACAGGCTTCAGATAGGGATGCACAGTACCCGCCAGGGCGAGTTGCACGAGCGCTTCGACTATCGCCCTGCGGCTGTCAGAGGCCAAGGAATAGTCGAGATGTGTCCCGCTGTTCACGCCGAAGATGTGATACCGTGATTTGCGGCCTTCGTCCGGGCCCTCCTGGAACTTGTTCGAGCGCTGGAAAGCGCGGCCAAGGAAATTGAACGCTTCCTGATTGACGACGCCTCCATTGCTGGCGCGCAGGGTCCTGAAGACCATGACGTCCAGTTCGCCGCCAAGCGCGTTGATCCAGGCGTGATCCGGACAGCTTTCCACATAGCTGTCCATCAGCGCCATCTGTTCGGCGAAGCTGACGCCCGGCTGGGTCACCTGCTGGAGCAGCGTCACCGCACGCGGCACGGTCACTGCGTCGCAATCGTCTGCAAGGGCAGCTGGCGCCGCGATTGCAAGGGCGGCAGCGGCGAGTCCGGCAAGGCGGGTGATCAGCGGCACGTTTCCTCCCTTTTCAAATCGTTAGGCAGGTTTGCGCCACCGGCCAACTTTGTTTTGCCGCAGTGGGTCTGGCCTCTTGCAGAGTGCAGCGTTCGGGTGCCCCAGTGTTTCGCCGCGGCAGGGGCGCTTCAGAACACCGCAGCGCTTGCCCCCCGCCCCGACTCCCCGCTATAGGGCAGCCGTTTGCCCGCCCCCTCAGGAGAGTCCCCATGCCCAAGCGCACAGATATCTCCTCGATCCTCATAATCGGCGCCGGCCCGATCATCATCGGTCAGGCCTGCGAGTTCGACTATTCGGGCGTGCAGGCGGTGAAGGCGCTGAAGGCCGAGGGCTACCGCGTCATCCTCGTGAACTCCAATCCAGCGACGATCATGACCGATCCGGACCTGGCGGACGCGACCTATATCGAGCCGATCCTGCCGGAGATCGTCGAGAAGATCATCGCCATCGAGAAGCCGGACGCGCTGCTGCCCACCATGGGCGGCCAGACGGCCCTGAACTGTGCGCTGGACCTGCACCATTCTGGCATCCTGAAGAAACACGGGGTCGAGCTGATCGGCGCCAAGGCCGAAGCCATCGAGATGGCCGAGGACCGAAAGCTCTTCCGCGAAGCCATGGACCGCATAGGCCTCGAGAATCCGCGCGCCGCCATTGTCGCTTCACCGGAATTGCCGTCGGAGCCCGGCAAGCCAAAGCGCTATGACCGCATCTCTGGCCTGAAGGCAGCGATGGACGCAATCGACGTTGTCGGCCTGCCCGCCGTCATCCGCCCGGCATTCACCCTCGGCGGCACCGGCGGCGGCATCGCATACAATGTCGAGGAATACGAAGAAATCTGCCGTTCCGGTCTTGCCGCCTCCCCCACAGCGCAGATCCTCGTCGATGAAAGCCTCGTCGGCTGGAAGGAGTTCGAGATGGAAGTCGTCCGCGACACGGCGGACAATTGCATCATCATCTGCTCAATCGAGAACATCGATCCGATGGGCGTGCATACCGGCGACTCGATCACGGTGGCGCCGGCGCTGACGCTGACCGATAAAGAGTATCAGGTGATGCGCAACGCCTCGATCGCGGTGCTGCGCGAGATCGGCGTGGAGACCGGCGGCTCGAACGTGCAGTTCGCTGTAAACCCGGTGGATGGCCGCCTCGTTGTCATCGAGATGAACCCGCGCGTCTCGCGCTCCTCGGCGCTCGCCTCGAAGGCCACTGGCTTCCCGATTGCCAAGGTCGCCGCGAAACTCGCCGTCGGCTATACGCTCGACGAACTCTCGAACGACATCACGGGCGTCACGCCGGCCTCGTTCGAGCCGACGATTGATTATGTCGTCACCAAGATCCCGCGCTTTGCCTTCGAGAAGTACAAGGGCGCCGAGCCCGTGCTGACAACCGCGATGAAATCCGTCGGCGAAGCCATGGCCATCGGCCGCAGCTTCCAGGAAAGCCTCCAGAAAGCACTTTGCTCGCTGGAGACGGGGCTGTCTGGCCTCAACGAGATGCCTTTCGAGAGCGTGTCTGCCCTGCGCCAGGCGCTGGGTATTCAGTCCCCGGACCGTCTGCGCGTGATCGCTGAAGCTTTCCGCATGGGTCTCACGGTCGAAGACGTGAACAGTGTGACGTCATTTGACCCCTGGTTCCTGCGCCAGATCGAGGAAATCGTGATGACCGAAGGCGAGATCCGGGCGAGCGGCCTGCCGCGCACGGCGCATGAGCTGATCGAACTGAAAGCCAAGGGCTTCTCCGACAAACGCCTCGGCGAACTCACGGGACAAGCCGAGGGCTGGGTACGGGGCCTGCGCCATTCGATGAACGTGCGCCCGGTCTACAAGCGGATTGATACGTGTGCGGCAGAGTTCGCTGCCAAGACGCCCTACCTTTATTCGACCTACGAACATGCCGCCTTCGGACAGGGCGCGCCAGAGTGCGAGGCTCTGCCCTCGGCGCGCAAGAAGGCGATGATCCTCGGCGGCGGCCCCAACCGCATCGGCCAGGGCATCGAGTTCGACTATTGCTGCTGCCACGCCGCCTTTGCAATGTCGGACCTGGGCATCGAGTCGATCATGGTCAACTGCAACCCGGAAACGGTGTCCACTGACTATGATACGTCCGACCGCCTTTACTTCGAACCGCTGACCATTGAGCATGTGCTCGAGATCGTGCATGTCGAGCAATCCTCCGGGGAACTCCTTGGACTGATCGTCCAGTTCGGCGGGCAGACACCGCTGAAACTCGCCGGCCCGCTGTTCGACGAGAAGGTGCCGATCCTGGGCACGACGCCCGCCTCGATCAACCTTGCAGAAGACCGCGAGCAGTTCGCGCGTCTGCTCGACGAGTTGAACATTCAACAAGCCCCCTCACGCACAGCGCGCAGCGTTGCCGAAGCGCAAGTGAGGGCCAACGAGATCGGCTATCCGGTCATGCTGCGCCCCTCCTTTGTGCTCGGCGGCCGTGCCATGGAGATCGCCCGCAACGACGAGGACCTGCGCAAGTTCGCGGCCGAAGCGTTGAAAGTGTCAGGCGACCAGTCGCTGTTCATCGACCGCTATCTGTCGGACGCCATCGAAGTTGATGTCGACGCGATCTGCGATGGACACGATGTGCACGTGGCCGGCATCATGGAACACATAGAGGAAGCCGGCGTGCATTCGGGCGACTCGGCCTGCGCGCTGCCGCCCTTCACGCTTTCGCCCGCCCTTCAGGGCCGACTCGCCAAGCAAACGATTGCACTCGCGCGTGCGCTCAATGTGAAGGGCCTGATCAATATCCAGTTCGCGGTGAAGGGCGAGGAAATCTACGTCCTCGAAGCCAACCCCCGCGCCAGCCGCACGGTGCCCTTCGTGGCCAAGGCTGTCGGTGCGCCGATCGCCGCCATCGCTGCCAAGGTCATGGCTGGCCGTCCGCTGACGGACTTTGACCTGCGCCAGGCGAACCCCCGCCGCATCGCCATCAAGGAAGCCGTCTTCCCCTTCGCGCGCTTCCCCGGCGTTGACCCGCAACTCGGCCCCGAGATGCGCTCGACCGGCGAAGTGATGGGCTGGGACGATGATTTCGGCATGGCCTTCCTCAAGAGCCAGCTCGGCGGCGGCATCCGCCTGCCCGCCGAAGGTTCGGTCTTCATCTCGGTGCGCGACAATGATAAGCCGGGCGCCGTGGAAGCGGCCCGCAACCTGGTCGAGATGGGGTTCACAATCCTCGCCACCAGCGGCACCGCCGCGCACCTGGAAGCGAAAGGCATACCGATCAAGCGGGTCAACAAGGTCCTGGAAGGCCAGCCGCACATCGTGGACGCCATGATCAACGGCGATGTCCAGTTGATGTTCAACACGACCGAAGGGGCAGCGTCCCTGTCTGATTCCGCATCCATCCGGCGTACCGCCGTGGCACGCAAAATCCCTTATTTCACAACCCTGGCCGCCTCGATTGCCGCAGTTCAGGCCATCGCCAGCATGAAAACACAGGAAATCAGCGTCCGCGCCTTGCAAAGCACCTGAGCTGGCCCCACTTGACGCGATTGCTTTTTGAAACCACGCTTTTAAGCCGCGCAAGATGAGGGAATCTCACGATGGAACGCATTCCGATGACCGCCGAAGGCCATGCTGCCCTTCAGGCTGAACTCAAAGTGCTGAAGTCCGTTGAGCGGCCCAGCATCATCGCGGCCATTTCCGAGGCACGCTCGCACGGCGACCTGTCGGAGAATGCGGAATACCATGCCGCAAAGGAGAAGCAGAGCTTCATCGAGGGCCGCATCAGCGAGCTCGATGACAAGCTCGCGCGCGCTGACATCATCGATATCAGCAAGCTCGGCGGCAAGAAAATCCGCTTCGGAGCAACCGTCACCATTATGGATGTCGATTCTGAAGAAAAGTTCACCTATAAGATTGTCGGTGAAGACGAGGCGAACGTGAAAGAGGGCAAGATTTCCGTGACCTCGCCGCTCGCACGCGCCATGATCGGCAAGGAAGAAGGCGATGAAGCCGAAGTCGCCGCACCTTCGGGCGCGCGCGCCTACGAAGTCGCCAAGGTCGTTTACAAGTAAGGATACGCGCCATGGGGGCACCCATGAGGACGCTCGGACCTTCCGTCTGGTCGGTTTCCGATGGCCGCGCCGGCAACGCCTCGCAGGTGCGTGCGCTGGTCCAGGCGCTCGGCGAGACGTCGCGCTGGGTGCAGATTGCGCACATCATGGGCGAAGCCCACCGCGCCGAGCCGATGGTGCTGACGCCGCGGGCGCCGTGGAGCTGGTTCTCGCCAGACAAGTGGCCCGCCTCCCTCAGCGCCCTCCCCGCGCCGCAGCGCAAGCTCATCGCGCCGCCCTGGCCGACGCTGTGGATCGCCGCCGGCCGCCGCTCCGCCGCTTTCACCAAACTCGTCCGTGAACGGTCGGACGGAAAGACCTTCACCGTACAGATCCTCGATCCGCACATCGACGCGTCGAGTTTTGACCTGCTGGTCGTGCCCGAGCATGATGGCCGGTCCGGCGCGAACGTCGTCTCGACCGTCGGCTCGCCCGCGCATTTCGGCGGCGAGATGCTGGAAGAGGCCGGACAGGCTTTTGCGCCGTTGGCGGATGAAACGCGGCCGAGTGTCGTTGTCGTCCTCGGCGGGCATTCAAAGGTCCATAAGTTCACGTCCGAAGCCGCCGCCCGGCTGGAAACGCAGCTGCGCATCCTCGCCGCACAGGGCTGGCGCCTGCGCCTGACAACCTCGCGCCGCACGCCGCTCGACATCATCGCGCAGTTCCGGAAGATGGCAGACGAGACAGGCGCCCAGTTCTGGTCCGGCGCGCAGGACGGGCCGAACCCCTATCTCGCCTGGCTGATGTTTTCGACGGCTGCGATCGTCACCGAAGACAGCGCCAATATGCTGTCCGAAGCGGCCTGGCACGGCCTGCCGTTGCATATCGCGCCGCTCGAAGGCAAGGCGGAAAAGTTCGACCGGCTGCACGCAAGCCTGATCGCGCGCGGCGCGGCGCGGCGCTTCACTGGCACACTTGATCAGTGGACGTATGAACCCCTGCGTGAGGCCGATCGGGTAGCCGACCTGATCGTCGAAAAACTTCTGGAGCGATATCCGGCGCCCGCTTTCAGCGCCGGCGTTGCAGCGCCGGACTGGATGAGCTGACGCTTAACCGCGCGCGAGATCGGCCCGGACCTTCTCCAGCAGCTCGATCTCTTCGGTATGCGCCGCGCCATCGGCCAGCATCACTTCCGAACAGGCAAGCACCATATCCATCTGCGCCTTCGCCGGCCGGGCCGAGATTTCGTCGATGGCGGCGTTGATCTGGTCCTCTGTCGGACGCAGGCGGCGGATGAAGCCCTGCAACTTTTACGTGCGGGCTTCGTCGAGATGGATACCGAGAAGGTCGGACCGCCTGCGCGCACAGGCGAGGAATCGCCTCGGGCTCGACGGGCGATACGCGGCCGTCCGGATCCGCCACGGCGGTCAGCAGGATGAGTTCGTTGCGCAGCTGCTGGCGCAGGACGCAGCAGGCCTCGTCCTTCGGCGACCAGGTGATGCCCCGGCCTGCCGTTTCCGCAGCGAGCAGTTCGGCATCCGAGGGACCAAGGCCAAAAATCCCGACCAGGAACATTGCCGGCGGCTCGTAGATTTCGCCGGTGACGTCCATGCAGTACTTGATCCGGTCAGCCCGGAAACTCATGACCTCCCTGGTTTCGGCGCATCGCGCGAACAAGAGCACCCGTGCCTCGGACGTGCGCTTCAGCGCGTGCACCGTGAGGCGCCGTGTGCTCTGGGCCGCCTTCGCGTTGACATAGCAGATCACGAAGGTCTGGCCCTCGGCGTCCGGGCTGGACGGCAGGGGCGTGCTTTCCGGGTGCGGTTCGTCAGAGTCAAGAATTCGGGAGGGCAGGCTGGGTACGAATCCAACATCCAGCACAGGCACATAATGCGCATCTGCTTTCTTCAGCAGGAACTCGGAGAGGTGAGATTTCAAACCCATAGGTGACCCCCGGTCGTGCATGGACGCTACTGTGAGCCGCTCAATCGTCAACTGGATTTGAGGAACTTATTTGCCCGGCGCAGGCCCCGCCTCAGATGGCGCCAACCCGCGCATCGGCTGGTAATGCGCGCGCGATGAAGCCGCCGCCGAGGATGCGGGTGGAGCCTTCCGGGTCGTAGAGCACCGCGGCCTGGCCGCGCGCAACGCCCTCTTCCGGCGCATCGAAGAACACCGCAGGCTGGCCGTCCTCATAGCCGAGACGGCCGGGCACCGGTGGGCGGGTGGAGCGCACCCGGACGAGCACGCGCGCGCCGTCGCGGGCCGCCGCTTCAAGGCTGCCCTGGCCCAGCCAGTTGAGTTCTTCCAGAAGAAGGCCGCGGGTCATCAACGCCTCGCGCGGGCCGACCAGCACGCGCCGCTTCGGCGCATCGATCTTGACCACGAACAACGCCTCGCCCGTGGCAACGCCGAGACCCCGGCGCTGGCCGATAGTATAGTTGATCACGCCTTCATGCTCGCCGAGCACCCGGCCATCGATATGCTGTATCTCGCCGGCGCGGCCCGAACCCGGGCGCAGCTTCTCGACGACTTTGGCGTAGGAGCCTTCGGGCACGAAACAGATATCCTGGCTGTCCGGCTTGGCGGCGACCGGAAGGGCAAACTTTTCTGCGAGTTCGCGAACCTCCGTCTTGGCAAGATCACCAAGCGGGAAGCGGATATAGTCCAGTTGCGCCCGCGTGGTGGCGAAAAGGAAGTAGGACTGGTCGCGGCTCGCATCGCGGGCACGGTGAAGTTCCGGACCGTAGGGCCCGTCCGCGCGGCGGATATAGTGGCCGGTCGCGAGGCAATCGGCACCGAGCTCCTTCGCGGTGCGCAAGAGGTCAGAGAATTTGACCGTCTGATTGCACCGGATGCACGGGATCGGCGTCGAGCCCGCAAGGTAAGTGTCTGCAAAATCCTCCATCACCTGCTCGCGGAAGCGGCTCTCGTAATCCAGCACATAGTGCGGAATGGCGATCTGGTCGGACACATTGCGCGCATCGTGGATGTCCTGTCCGGCACAACAGGCGCCCTTCTTCTCGATGGCAGCGCCATGATCATACAGCTGCAGCGTAATGCCGATGACATCATAGCCTTCAGCCTTCAGCATCGCGGCAACCACAGACGAATCCACGCCGCCGGACATGGCCGCGACAACCCGTGTCTGGTGGGGAGGCTTGGCAAACCCAAGCGAGTTCAGGCGGCCGTCCGGCCACGTCGTATCAGGCGTCGTCATCTCGTTACTCCCACCGGGTTCAAGGCCCGGAGCAGCTGCTATTGGCGCGGATATAGGTCAAAAGCCTCGCAAACGCGAGGGGCGGTATCAGGCCGCGCTGGCCTTGGCGTTCGCGGTCCCCGCCGCGACCCAGCCGCAGCGGACGTCGCCGGCGGGTTCGAGGCGGTCGGTGAGGCCGTAGAGGCTTTCGCCTTCGCCAAGCACAATCAGCCCGCCGGGGCCGAGCTGGTTAGCGAGGCTCTCAGCGACGCGGACGCGCGCCGAGCGGGCCATGCCGGACATCACATTCCGGCACAGGACGATCTCGAATTTGCCGAGGCCGCCGGCCGGCTCCAGCAGGTTTTGGACGCGGAAGCTGACGCGTGTGCGCAGCGCTTCGGAGGCCTGCCAGTCGCTGGAATCGAGCCGCGTGAAGTGTTTCAGCAAGCGCTGGATGGAGAGCCCGCGCTGGACTTCGTAATGACCGAAAATGCCGGAGCGGCCTTTCTCGATGGCCTGCTTGCAGAGATCGGTGGAGAGTATTTCGACCTTGGCGCCGGCAAGGCCAGCGGGCGTCTCGTCTTCCAGCAGCAGGGCCAGCGACAGCGCCTCCTGCCCGGTGCTGCCCCCAGCACACCAGATGCGGATGCCGCCTGCGGGCGAGGCGGCAATGCGCTCCGCCAGCATGGCGCGTACCAGTGTCTCGAGCGAGCCGTACTCGCGGAAGAACCAGGTATCGCGCGACAGGAGCGCTGCGGCGACCTCTGCCCGGAACACAGGGTTCTGGCGCGACTCCAGGCAATGCACGAGGTCTTCAAGCGTGCCGAAGCCTTCACGCCGGGCAATGGCGGCGAGGCGGGCTTCGATCAGATAGGCTTTGGATGCAGGGATCAACTGGCCCGAAGCATTCAGGGCCAGGTCTGCAAGGGCGTTGAAGATGGTGTCCTGCATGCGCCGCTCCGACGGAAGGCTTCTGGAGCCTCAGACGTTACCGTTAGGCCGCCCTACGTTAAGAAAGGTTTCAGATAAGGCCGGCTTCCGCGAATTTGCTCTCCAGGATGTCGGCATCGAACGGCTTCATGATGAACTCGTCGGCGCCGCATCCCAAGGCTTCCCGGATATGTTCGGCGTTGTTCTCGACCGAGCAGAATACCACCTTTGGCGCCTTGCCGCCGTCTTCCCGGCGCAGGGCTTTCACGAAGTCGATTCCGTTCATCACCGGCATGTTCCAGTCGAGCATCACGGCGTCCGGCATCGCTTCCCGGCACATCCGCAGCGCCTCGGCGCCTTCCGATGCTTCGGTCACGGTGAAGCCGAGATCGCGGACAATCCGGGACGCCACCTTCCGGACAACCCGGGAGTCGTCCACGATGAGGCACGTCTTCATGGGGCGAAAATCCGCTCAGAAAAGCTGCTATACACCGCTGATGGGTGCCTCAGAGGTGTTAACAAACCCTGACCAAAACGTTTACGCCTGACCTCAGGGGGTCTGCTGGCGCAGGCCTGTGGCCATGAAAACGATGCCATCCGACGTTGTTTTGGCGTGCATGGTGCCACCAAGCTGGTCACACGTTATTTTCGCGAAGAGCGGCTGGATGTTCTCCGGCCGCCAGCCAGCTTCAGGCTCGTCGCCCGCCAGCGCCTTGGCCACGTCCTCCTTCAGCACCACCCGGTCGCCCTTGCAGGTGAGGACGACATTCTTGACGCCCCCCTCCTCCCGAACGCGGATATGGATGACCCCGCCGCGCACGGTGGCCGTCAGGCCCACCAGCACGAGGTTCATGATCAGGCGGGCATGGCCGTAGCCGAGCTCCGTGGTGGACAGGTCCCATTCGATACTGGGCTTCTGGAAGCGGACATAGTCATCCGTCAGCTTCTTGAACTGGTGCGCGTCGGCCGTGCCCGGCTGCAGGCCCATCGAGCCGAAGGCGTACCGCAGGAACTGAAGCGTCGCGGCAACCCCCTGCGCGCCTTCGCGCAGGATGCGCTCGCTGTGCGCCTTTTCTTCAGGGCTTCCGGGACTGTCGAGCATCTCCAGCGAGAGCGACATCGTGGCCGCCGGCGAGACAATGTCGTGACAGATACGCGCAGCGATAAACGCCGCGAAACGCGCAGGGTCGAGGTTCATTGGTTTCAGCCCGTCTTTGGATCCAGCCATGCGCTAGAATCGGGTGCTCCGCCCGGTGTGTCAATCAAGCGTGCGTGACAGGACCGTAATGGTGCGGCCGCGCGGGGCCTGCTTAGCCGCCTGCAGGCGGGTCAATATCGTCATGTCCGTGGCGGGCGCTGTAGAAGCTGAGCGCAAAAAGCGCGCCGGACAGGCCGAGCGTCAGGACGCCGCCGAGGATATAGGCGAACCAGCCATGGCCGCTGACGCCGCTGCCGAGGCCTTCCCAGAAGAACGTTGCGCCCCAGAGGAGCGCGCCGAGGAGCACGAGGGATCCGACGATCCAGAAGATTGTGCGCCCTGACATTCACCCCGAATAGAACATCCCGCCGATTTATGAAATCGGCGGGATGTAGCTGTTTCCGTTTGTCGCGGCAGGCCCGGGCCTACTTGCTCTGCCAGCGGCCGGATTCGTCCATGTAGAACTGGCCGGGCTGCAGCTTGGCGATCTGCTTCTCGCCGGCGAGTTGCGCGACGATCTGCACGGTCGTGTTATTGTCCCGGGCCGTCTGCTCATAGACAGCGCGGCGGCGGTTGTTGATGTCCTGGACCTTGCGGGTCACGGCAGCGTCGGCCGAGCCGACCACGCCGAGATAGCCGTCAATACGCTCTCCCACCGTGCCGGAGGCGATGGCCGCATCGATAACGGGGTCACCCGCCGCTGCCGGCGGGGCAAAGGCAAAGGCAGCCAGGACAAGGCTGATCGAGATCAAGAGTGTGCGAAGGGCAGTCATTGAATGTCTCCTCGGCTTCGCGGCTAGAACAGGTCTGGGTTGCTGGCGATCAGGTCTTCAACCTCGCGGTCGAGCTGAATCCGCACAGTCTGGTCGATCTTCACGTTGAGATCGATTTTGATCGGCTTGTCGGACGGCTCAATCCGCACGGTTGGCGTGCAGGCTGCAAGGGTTACGGCGCTGGCCGCGACAAGCAGTAGTCTTTGATAGGCCATGACGGCAAACTCCTGATACCACGCCCCGACAATGACACGGGCAGCATTAACGTCAATCGACCGGGGTGTTGCCCGTCATTCAGGTGGCGGCTTGACCGGGCTGGCCGGAACCTGCCCGTGGCGGACCTTGTCCTCGTTCAGGAGTTCGAGCGTCGCGTCGATCAGGTCCTGCTGGCTGATCAGGCCGAGGCGGTTCTCGATCAGCGTACCCAGCGGCAGGTCGAACCCGATGGCGAACTCGAAGGCCTGCCCCGCCGGAAGCGTCAGGCGGTTGCCCATCGGCAGTGGATTAATGTTCTCGCCGATCAGCAGAAGATCGGCGCGCAGGTCGCCGGCCAGGTCGCCATTGATACCGACTTCCAGCACTTCGAATTTAAGGTCGCGCAGCGCGTCAAAAGCAAGACTTGCATTCCGGTCCTGACCCGCCGCCGCATCCACTGCGCCGCCGGTATAGGAGAGGCGCCCGCCGGGATCATCGGCCTTCAGGCGTGCGTCCTTGATCTGGACACGGTTGTCCGTGAACACGATCGGGAACACGCCGCTGACGGTCCCGGCCGCCTTGGTGTCTGGAAGCTTGAGGATCTCGATGAGCTGGCCAAGATCTATTCCTTGCACCGCGACCGCCACCGACTGGTCCTGCAACCCGCCGTCCAGTGCCCAGTCAAACGGCGCGATGGCGAGCTCACCACCGCCGAACGGGAAGGTGACTGTGTCAAGATGCAGGATGGCGCCTTCGCGCAGCTCAAAAATGACCTGACCGTCCGAGAGCGGAATACCGGGATTGACGCTCGCCACGTTGAGCACCTGGCCCGGCGCCGTCTTCAGGCCCATCAGATCGGCGAAGTTCACATTCCCGTTGATGCCCGTGACGCGGCCAAGCCGTGTCGTCTGGAAGCCGAAATCCTGCACCCGCATATCCGCCTTGCCGGCAATCGAGCCGCCCAGAATCGTGAACCGCGCATTGCTGGAGACGCTGCCAACAGCGTCGGTAAAGAGACCGGTGAGACGTCCGGAGATCATGTCCGGCTGCAGGCCTTTGTTGCGGAACACCAACGGGCGCGAGACGACCGATGCGGTCCCGTCCAGCTTGACAACGTTGAGATCAACCACCGCATCGGCGAGCCGTGTGCCGGTTGCCTGTAGCTCGAGGGGGCCGGCGAGCCGCAGGCGATTGTCGCCCAGCGTGCCGGAAAACTGCGCCGCGACCGGCTTGTAGAGCGGGTCTGCCAGGTTGAGATCGGTGATCAGCACGCCGGTACCGGCAACCTTGCCATCCACACCGGACGCCGCGCTGACGCCGTCAAATGCGAACGACTCCGCCGAGACGTTTGCTGGAATCATTGTGCCGCCGAACACCGTCTTGCCAAGGCGCGCCGAAATCTGCGCCGGCCCCTTGCCGGTCGTGATGTCGATGCGCGGCGCATCGCCATTGATCGTCAGTGTACGTTCGCCCAGTTTCAGCGGCAGGCCCAGATCGCGGGCGCGCACGGTGAGCGCAAATCCGCCGCTTGCGCTCCAGTCGATGGCGGCGGCGTCCAGTTCGAGAACACCCGTGCCGGACTCCATTGTGAAAGGCAGGCTCAGCGCGCCGAGCAGCGCCGATCCACCAGGCACTGCTCCCTGCCGCATGAAACGCCCGTTTGCCGGGCAGAGACCCAGTTCGGCCGGCAACAGCGTGATGGCGCCAAGTGTCAGTCCGCCGGTATTCACTTCAAGACACGGCGCGCCGGAAGATTGCACCCGCCAGCCGCTCGCATCGCGCGCCGCGTCCAGCCCGCCGGTGATCCGCGTCGGCGCAAGGGTCACGCCGCCCGCATCTCCGGCGAAGGACAGCTCGCCCGCGCCAGCAAGGACCAGTTTCTCAGGCCGGCTGTCCAGCTGGATATCCTTTAGTTTCGCCGCCAGAACACGTCCGCCCACAGACCATCTGGACAGGGTGAAAGCATTCGCCTCGAGCGTGACAGCCTGGGGCTGGCGCGTGAAGCGCTGCACATCCATGGCGACCGAAGGCGCCCCGCCGCCCGCGAGCGTGATGCGGCCCTGCGCCGTGACAGTGTCCTTCTTCACCGAGAGCCAATGGCCGGACGCATTCGGCGCGAGCGTCAGGTTGAGCCCGGACGCAGCCTTGAGGACGCCGTCGCCGATGGCCTGCAGCGCGAAGCCCGCGCCGTCGGTCTGCAGCGATATGCCGGTTTCGGCGTCAAACACGGAGAGGGCGCGGTCCAGCGCGAGGCGGAGTTGTCCGGCATGCCCGGACAGCGCACCCGGCAGGCTGAACGCGGCGCCGGCCTGCGCCCGGAGGTCATCGTCGAGCGCGGCGCGGCTGATGGAAACCTTGCCGTCGAACGCGGCCGCACCTGTCTCGCGCCGTCCCATCTCGCCGGCCAGCGACACTCCGGTCGCCGAACCTGCCGGGCCGGTGACCATGCCGGTCGAGGCGATCAGCGGACCGGATACGTCGCCGTCACGGCCCGCCAGTTCGCCTTTGATGGACGCCGCATCAAATGTGTAACCGCGCAGGGTGAGGCTGGAGGCCTCCACCTCGAACAGCGCCGAGGTCAATTCGTTCATTACCTCGACCAGGGTGGCTCCCGGCATCGCGGCGAATTGCGTGCGTCCACTGGTGCGCATGTCCGTGGCGCGCAGGTCCGGCGAAGCAATCCGCCCGGCGCGCAATGACCATTCGAGCGAGGCGGGGTAGCCGGCTTCCTCATGGAACTGCGCGCGGGCGAGCAGGTCAAAATCTTCGAGGCCGATTTCGGACGTCGCGGCTTCCCGCACCACAAGTCCAAGCTCGGCGTCGATGGCGCCGCCGACAGCGCGCACATCAAGGCGCCCTTCGCGCAGGTCCGCCCGGGCGAGGCCATTGGCGAGTTCGCCGGGGTCCAGCCGCAGCGTCAGCCTTCCGTCGCCCGGCAGCGTGCCGGAGACGTTCAGCGTTGCGCTGGTCTGACCCGCTGGCGTGTCGAGCAGGATGCGGGCGCCGTGGATTGCCACGGGCGGGGCCTTGCCGCCCCCCCCGCCGGTCTGGACAAGGCGTTCGAGACCCCCGAACCGGACGCCGTCTGCGTCCAGCGTCCCGCGCAGTGAAAGCCCGTTAACCGTAACGCCCGTGACCTGCGGGGTGAACAGTCCGGTCCAGCGGATATCGGCCCGCACTTGGGATGCTTCGGCGGGCACCGCCGTGCCGGAAGAGACCTTCACCGCCGAAACGGTGATGCCAGAGGTGTCGAGTTCGGTGAATTTTGCGTCACACTCAAGGTCGCGTTCGGCGCACCAGGCGGTCAAAGCCTGCTCGGCAACGGGTTTGCGAACGAACCAGAGAAGCAGCGATCCGCCCAGAAAAACAAAGACAAAGCCGCCAAAAACATACCAGACACGGCTTCCCCGGCGCCGCTTCGCAGGCTCCGCAGGCAGGGACTGCTCAGGGGCTTCATCAGGCGTCACTGGTCCGACCGGCTTGCTTCTTGCTTTTCCTACGACATAAAGTCCTAACTTGGCACCTAAGTCTTGCGGCTCAAGTTCTTGAATCCTTAAGCGGGAAACGAGACGATGGGTTCGTGCAGAGGACGTGCCAGCTCCAGGGCCTGGGGGCGCCAGAATGACAGGAAACCGATCCTTGCTTCCACACGAGTCTGCGAAACCCGCCCCCGCGGCGCCTGAAACCCCCAGCTGGCCGAAATCTGGTCTGTCGCAGGGGGTGAAAAGCCTGATTGTGCTGGGCGTCTTCGGCAGTGCGTCTGCCCTTGCCGGTATCGTCATGGCCGGCCGCACGCCGGGTCCGCTGACCCAGACCGCCGACGCTGTCATTCCCGTCCCGCTCGCCGCGCGCCTCGTCACCGCCTGGGACGTGGTGGACGCCGAACCGCTGGAGCGGGCCGAAGGCCGCCTTGAGCGCAACGAAACCCTCACCGGCCTGCTGACCCGGCTCGGCGCCGAGCCCCGCGAAGCCGGCGCCGCGCTGCATGTGCTGACCGGCACGGACGTGCTCGACAGCCGTCGCCTTCTGCCAGGAAAGACGCAGGCCGAAGCCTGGTTCGACAAGGGCGAGTTGAAAGCCGTTTCCGTGCGCGCCGGTTTTGACAGCAGTCTGCTGATCACCCGCACCGCCGCCGATACCTGGTCTGCCACGCCCCTCTACGCCAAGCTTACACCGGGCCATCTGCGCGTCGAAGCCGAAATTGAAACCTCGATCTATGCCGCCGCCCTCGCCCTGGGCGCGGAAGATCAACAGGTTGCCGATTTCGCCAGCGCCTTTGCCTATGACATCGACTTCCAGCGGGAAATCCATCCCGGCGACCGGTTCGAGATCCTGTTCGAGACCGCCTATGATGAACGCGGCAACCGCGTCCGCAATGGCGAGGTGCTCTATGCCGCGCTCAACGGCAAGGCGCTGAAGCGCGGTTTCTACCGCTTTTCGCCCTCCGATGATGGCGTCTCAGACTACTTCGATGAAAACGGCGAGAGCGCCACAAAGTTCCTGATGAAGACGCCGATCAACGGCGCGCGCATCTCCTCGAACTTCGGCACCCGCAAGCATCCGATCTCCGGATACACCCGCCTGCACAAGGGCACGGACTTTGCCGCCCCCACCGGCACACCGATCTACGCCGCCGGCAATGGCACGGTGGAACGCGCCAGCCGCAACGGCGGTTATGGTAACTATATCCGCATCCAGCATCCGCGCGGCTATGAGACGG